>ONHA01000045.1 GCA_900317515.1 uncultured Eubacteriales bacterium | reverse complement strand
AACCGAGCAGCAGCCTAAGCGCAAGCGCGGACGTCCTCGGAAGAATTCAAGCCAGTCTGCCGGTACTGTATAGTCCGGCAGATTGGGAATGTATTAATCTAATCTGCATCCGTTTTCCAAGTAGTATCCTGTGGGATGTCGTATATGAGACCGGACAGATTGCCGTATATTCGGCATTTTCTCTGTTCACGCACACGCCCAAAATGCTATAATAGTCTCACAGTATCGTGCGATCATGAAAGGAGATCAATATGTCAAAAAAGACCGTCACCTGCTTTCTGTCCCTCTTTCTGACCCTTCGGATGCGGTGGTGCCGGAGGAAATGCGCCTGCCGCCTCCTCCGTGCCGGAAGCCGCCTCCTCCGCCTCTTCCGCGGAGTCGATAAAAAATGAAGAGCCCAAAGAAGAGTCCGAAGCTGCAAAGTCAGAGGAGCCTGCCGAAAAGAACGGCGACGTCATGATCCTCTACACCAGCGATGTCCACTGCGGGATCGACCAGGGCTTCGGCTATGCCGGCCTCAAGGCCGTCCGCGACTCCCTGGAGAATCAGGGCTATACCACCCTCCTTGTCGACAACGGCGACTCGATCCAGGGCGAGGTTGTCGGCTCCATGACCAAGGGCGAAGCCATCATAAACCTCATGAACGACCTTAAGTACGATGTCGCGATCCCCGGCAACCACGAATTCGATTACGGGATGGACCGCTTCCTTGAACTCACCGGGATGGCCGAGTACCCCTACATTTCCTGCAACTTCATTTTCAAGGGCGAGCCTGTGTTCGACCCCTACCTCATCAAGGAGGCCGCGGGGGTTAAGATCGCTTTCGTGGGCGTCACCACCCCGGAGACGGTCAAGAGCTCCACGCCGAAGTATTTCCAGGATGAGACCGGAGCCTTCGTCTATGATTTCTGCCAGGACGAGACTGGGGCCAAGCTGTACGCAAAGATTCAGGAGGCTGCGGATGCCGCCCGCGCCGAGGGTGCCGATTACGTTTACCTCCTCGCCCACTGCGGGCTGGTAGATGCGTGCCGTCCGTGGACATATGCGGATATTATTTCCAATACGACCGGCATCGACGTCGTCCTCGACGGCCACAGCCACGATTCCGAGCAGGTCGTCATGAAAAATAAAACCGGCGAAGAAGTCATCCGCTCTGCCTGCGGCACCAAACTCCAGTCCATCGGCTGGAGCAAGATCACCAAAGACGGCGAGATCACGGCCGGCCTCTACAACTGGCCGAACGAGACAGCCGCTCCGGCGCTCCTCGGCATCAAAAATGAGATCGGAGACGCGGTCGATGCAGCCAACAAATCCCTCGATGAGTCCCTCGACGAGAAGGCCGGCTCCTCCGAGGTCGAACTCACGATCAACGATCCGGTCGAGAAGGATGCAAACGGCAAGCCGATCCGCATGGTCCGCCGCGCCGAGACCAATCTGGGCGACCTCAGCGCCGATGCCTTCCGGGCCGCGACCGGTGCGGAGATTGCCCTCATAAACGGCGGCGGCATCCGTGTCAGCATCCCTTCCGGCGATATCACGAAGCGCGAGATCCTGGCGGTCAACCCCTTCGGCAACATCCTCTGCGAGGTCGAGGCCACCGGCCAGCAGATCCTCGACGCCCTCGAGTGGGGTGCCCGTGCAATTCCGGGCGAGACGGGCGCATTCCTCCAGGTGTCCGGACTCACCTACGAGGTTCACTCTGCCATCGAGTCCCCCTGCATCACCGATGAAAATTCCATGCTGGCGGGCTTCAAGGAGGGAGAACGCCGCGTTCAGAATGTCATGGTCGGCGGCGAGCCGCTCGATCCGGCAAAGACCTACACGGTCGGCGGCACGGATTATGTGCTCTTAAATAACGGCGACGGCAACACGGCCTTAAGCGGTGTCACGGTTCTGCGGGAGAATATCACCGCCGATTATCAGGCCCTCATGGATTATATCACCGAGACGCTGGGCGGCAGCGTCGGCAGCGACTACGCCGATTTCTACGGCCAGGGCAGGATTAAAATTATCGAATAATCTCTTACAAATAAAAACGCGGGGCAGTGAGCCTGCTGTCCCGTGTTTTTATTTTTTACACCGTTATGTCCCTGATCCAGATCCCCTTGTTCACGAGCGCAAGCCCGATTCCAACCTTGATGAGCTCGATTGCACACACCGCCGCGTACATCGGCAGGATCGGCACCTCCGTGAAATGCGCCAGCACATAGGCCGCCGGAATCGATACCACCCAGGCAAAGCACGAGTCAAACAGGAACGTGATAAATGTCTTCCCGCCCGACCGTATGATGAAATAGGAGGCGTTGTTGAACGCGTGCACCGGCATAAAGGCCGCCGTGATGAGGATGAGTCCGGTCGCAAGGCCCCGGATCTCGTCCGTCGTGTTGTAGATCCTCGGGAATATGCCCGACACCGACGCGAGAAGCAGCGCCGAGACGATGCACAGAAGGACCGAGAACAGCATCAGCCGAAAGGCCTCCGCCTTGATCTCCTTCGGCTTCGTGTCACCCCACTCGCCCAGCTTCTGCCCGATGATGATCGAGATCGACGAGCCCATCGCGATGAAGGCGATGCTGAACACATTTGAGATCGTCTGGGAGATGTTGAACGCGGACACCACCGAGAGCCCCCGCACGCTGTAGCACTGGGTGAGGGTCGCCTGACCGCCGGACCAGAGGGCTTCATTTAAGAGAAGCGGCAGGCCCTTTTTGATGCAGGCGAGAATGAGCTCTCTCGGCACGTAAAAGCTCCTGAAGACTCCCTCGATGAAGGGCACCGCCTGTCTGTGGGTGTGGGCCCAGATTACAATGAAAATGAGCTCCACAAACCGCGCGATCACCGTCGCGGCCGCCGCGCCGACGACGCCCAGCGCGGGAGCACCGAATTTTCCGTAGATTAAGACGTAGTTCCCGACCAGGTTCACGCCGACCGCTAGAAATGACGCCGCCATCGGCGCCACCGTCTCCCCGTGGGACCGGATCGTCGTGCTGTAGACCTGGGTGAGCGCGAACGGAAGGAAGCCGACGCACATGACTTCGAGGTATTTCAGGGCCTCCTGCATGGTCGCGGCGACCGAGCCGCCCCCGCCGTCCTCGTGCAGGTAGAGATTTATGAGCGGTTCCCCGTAAAATGAAAACACGATGACGCCCGCCGCGACAAGGATCGCCGCCACGATGATCTCAAGCCGGAAGGTCCGCCGGACACCCTCGTGGTCCCCCTTCCCGCAGTACTGGGCGGTGAAGATGCCGATGCCCGAGAGGCCCCCGAAGACGCAGAGGTTCCAGACGAAGAGCAGGGAGTTCACGATCGAGACCCCCGTCATCGGGTCCGTGCCGATCCTCCCCACCATGATGTTGTCCAGCATCCCGACGAAGTTGGTGATGCCGTTCTGCAGCATGATCGGCAGCGCGATCATCATCGTGTGCCGGATGAATTTTCGATCAAACATTACAAGCCTCCTGGGTTCACCGCATCGGGGACGGTTCTGACGCCGGCGTGGGGACTGTCCCTTCAACGTTGCGGGGACTGTCCCTCCTGCGTTGAGCCGTCCCCCCAGTATACACCAAATCCGGGCAATTTCAATCATAACCCTGTAACATTCCCTCAAAAACCGTGTCTTTAGAAGTGAAAGATATTTTCTCGAAAAAGGAGGTTATGCATATGAAAATGAAACTCTCTCCCCGAACCCGCCTCACCGCTCTCGCCGCGTGCGCGGTGTTCATTTTAAGCACACTTTCCGGCTGCGCTGAAGAGCCTCCCGAAAGTACAGCCACCCCCGCAACTACCCCCGACGGCTTTCAGGCGGTGACCGCCGTCTACCCCGGGCCGACCGCCGAAAAGATGAACTCCCAGGAGTTCATCGAGAGCGACGAGCACTGGGACTGGTGGGACGCCTACCGCGCGAAGGCGGACGCTTCCGCAAGTCTTCAGGCCGGCATGGAGGATTACTACAAATCCCTCATGGCCCGTCTCCTCCCTTCGGAAAATGAAAACACCGTCTGCTCCCCCTTAAACACCTACATCGCGTTCGCGATGCTGGCGGAGGTTACAGACGGCAATTCCCGCAAACAGATCCTCGATATGCTGGGCGTATCCGGCATTGATGCGCTTCGCTCCAATATCAAAACCCTCTGGGAGGGCAATTACGCCGACACGCCGATCGTAAAGAGCCTGCTCGCCAACTCACTCTGGCTCAAAAACTCGGTCAGTTACAACTCTGATACCCTGTCGCGCCTCGCCTCGGACTACTACGCCTCCTCGGTGAGCGGGGAGCCCGGCTCGGCCGCCATGGACGAGGCACTTCAAAAATGGACCGACGACAACACCGGCGGCCTCTTAAAGGAGCACACAAGGGGAATGAAGCTGAACCCCGAGACGGTTCTCGCGCTCGTCTCTACGATCTATTACAAGGCGGAGTGGACCGACCATTTTAATAAAAATGCAACCACAAAAGAAACCTTCCACGGCGTCGCCGGGGACACCGAGGTCGACATGATGCACTTAACGGACTCCCTGGGTGTCTTCACGACGGATACCTTCACCTCGGTCGGCCTCAGCTTACTGGACAGCGGCTCCATGTACTTCTATCTTCCGAAGGAGGGCACGGACGTCTCCGCTCTGGCCTCCGACCCGGATCTCCTTACCGCGACCCGCTGGTCCGAGGATCCGCGCTTCTCCTTCCCGCTCGTGAACCTTTCCGTCCCGAAGTTCAGCGTCTCCGCAAAGACGGACCTTCTTGACGCGATCGCCTCGATGGGGGTTACGGACGTGCTGGATCCTTCCGTCTCCGATTTCAGCCCGCTGACGGAGGAGGTACCCGAGATCTTCCTGAGTCAGGCGGAGCACGCGGCCCTCGTCGAGGTCGACGAGGACGGGGTGACCGGCGCGGCCTACACGGTGCTCGCGATGGCCGCGGGCGCTGCCCTGATCGAGGACGAGATCGACTTCACCCTCGACCGCCCGTTCCTCTTTATCATCACCGGCCGCGACGGCTCGGTTCTCTTCTCCGGGGTCATCAATAACGTGTGATTTCAACGTACGGGGACGGTTCTTCGCGGAGGGGGACGGTTCTTCGCCGCGAAGAACCGTCCCCCTCCGCGAAGAACCGTCCCCAAACTCTCACTCCCTCGCCCTCACCATCTTCAGCACGGCTGCCAGGATCCCGCACCCGACGCCGGCCACCGGCCAGATGATCCAAGTCATATCCCACCGCTTCGTGAGAAAGCTGCTCAGAAGGAAAATCGCCACCACGGTCAGCCAGTAAAGCCCCATGACATTCTCGTTTCGCCTCTCCTCCCGCTTATTCTCGCGGGAGAACTCCCCCTCCTCAAGGAGCGCCTGCATCGCCTCATAGACCATCGAGGTCCTCACGATGATCATCACGCCAATCCCGACCGCCACAAGCAGCAGGCTCACCGCGACAACCATCGCAAAATCCCCGCCTCCCGCGATCATGGCGATGAACAGCGGCACGCACGCCAGCACGCACAGCACGATCCCGATGACCATGTACCGGGTGTGGGTCCCGCTGTAGCGCTCCATGCGCTCCCGGACCATGCCGTCAACCCCGTACTCGGTCTCCAGGGCGTCCCTGGTGATGAACTCCCAGGGCTTCATTTTCATACCATAATAGACAAAAATGGCGACCGCCGCACCGACCAGCAGCATGAGAACCAGGATCCCGATGCCGGCTGCCTGCATCTCGGAAATGGAAACCCGTCCCTCCTCCTGTGCCTGCGCGAGCAGTATAAGTGCGATCGGCGAGAAAATGCAGAGCATCACCCCGACCGCGACCCGCCCGGCCTCAATTACCTTCATCTGAAGGAACCGGTTCGCATCCTCGAGGGATACGGGCCGCAGCGGTTCGGCCGGCCCGGCGTTCAGGTATTCATTTCCCGGAGAGACCTCCTCCTGATCCGCGTTTACCGCGGGAAGCATCTCAAGCTCCGCCTCGTCTTTGAGGAGCACGTCCGTGCTCACGTCGAAGAGGTTCGAGAGCGCCAGGATCCTATTCAGGTCCGGGGTGGACTGGGCACTCTCCCATTTGGAGACCGACTGCCGGCTCACGCCCAGCTGCTCCGCGAGGTCCTCCTGGGACCATCCGTTTCGTTTTCTTAACTGTGTGATTTTCTCTGCGAGTATCATTTTTTACCTCCGTATCTCAGGGACATCTTGTTTTGATGCCCCGAAGATACCATTTTTCCCGGTTACACACCACCAATTCGGCCTTGAAGTTTGTCAACTGCCGGTTGCAACCGCCCGGGGACAGTCCCTTCAACGTTGTAGGGACAGTCCCCACGCCGTTGCAGGGACTGTCCCCACGCCGGCGTCAGAACCGTCCCCAAGGCGGTGAATTCCAATCTCACCCCTCAACCTTCTCATACGCCCGCCTGGGATCCGTGTCCTCCTTCACATAGACCGTCCCGCAGTGGACGAACCCAAGCTTTGTGAGCATGTTCTGCATGACGACGTTGTCGTTGTGGGTATCGATACGGAGGTGCCCGCACTGCTCAAAAGCCCAGTTAAGGCAGAACGAGCCGATCCCCCTCTCGGACCCGTCCGCCGCGACCCGGTGCACGACCCCGTAGGTGTCGCCCCCGATCCAGGCCCCGTCCTCGATCCTCCGGTAGTCCGGCTCGATATCCTTCCCGAAATTGTAGTAAAATGTCCCGATCACCCGGCCTGACTCATTCTCGCAGACATAGCTGCTCCCCGCCTCTATGCCCTTCCTGATCAGCGCCTCCGGCGGCCAGTTCGTCCGCCCCCACTGGTTCGGATTTCCGTGAGAGGCCATAAACTCCCTCGCATACGCGTAGATCTCCATCATCCGCGGAAGGTCCGCGGGCGCTGCTTTTCTTATTTTCATACACTCCTCCTTGGCTGGCAATTCTCCACCCCTATCATACCCGCCAAAGTCCCTCTTGACAAGTGAGACTACATCGCAGTCGAAGCGCTATGTGGAGGATTCATTTGCCGGCTCGCTCCCGGCGTTCATCGCTGCCTTCACCAAGGGCAAGAGACTGACTTCCGAGGAGGCTGACGCCATCCGAAAAATGATCGACGAAGCGGAGGAACCGCGTGAGGGACGGTGAAATCCTCTCTTTCCGTTTGACAACACTCCTTCACTTCCTTTATACTTTAGCCATGCATCAGTAATATCATATTATAAAGGAGGTTCCATGTCTTTCGCTGAAATCCTCACCAAGTTCGACGACATTCTCTACACCTGGTGTCTCATCTACATGCTTACCGGTGCAGGCATCTACTTCACGATCCGGACCGGTTTCGTCCAGATCCGCCTCTTCAAGGACTGCATCAAATGCATGTTTGAAAAAAAGACCGGCGAAGGCGGCATCTCCTCCTTCCAGGCCCTCATGATTGCCACGGCCTCCCGCGTCGGCACCGGCAACATGGCCGGCGTCGCCACCGCGATCGTCGTCGGCGGCCCGGGCGCGGCCTTCTGGATGTGGCTCATGGCCATCCTCGGCGCGGCCTCCGCTTTCATCGAGAGCACACTTGCCCAGATCTACAAGGTCCACGATGAAAAATCCGGCTTCAAGGGCGGCCCCGCCTACTACATCGAGCGTGCGCTGAACGCCCGCTGGCTCGGCATCATCTTCGCGATTTCCCTGATTGCGACCTTCGCCTTCGGCTTCAACGGCCTCCAGTCCTACAACATCGTCTCCACGATGGAATACTATGTTCCGAACCTGCACAACTCACCGGTGCCGCTCGTCATCGGCGTCATCCTGTTCATGGCCTCCCTCTACCTTTTCTTCGCGGGTTCCGAAAAAATAGGCTGGCTCTCCTCCGTGCTCGTCCCCGTCATGTCCGTCATGTACCTCGTGATGGGCCTGCTCATCATCATCCTCAATATCACCGAGATTCCGGCGGTCCTCGCCTCCATTTTCAAATCCGCCTTCGACTTCAAGGCGATCTTCGGCGGCTTCACCGGCTCCTGCATGGTCTACGGCATCAAGCGCGGCCTCTTCTCCAACGAGGCCGGCATGGGCTCCGCGCCCAACGCCTCCGCCTCCGCGGATGTCTCCCACCCGGCCAAGCAGGGTCTCGCCCAGATCATCTCCGTCTACATCGACACGCTGCTCATCTGCTCGGCGACGGTTTTCATTTTACTGCTGACCGGCGTCTACAAGACCGACAGCACCCTCAACGGCATCCCGCTCCTCCAGCAGAGCGTCGCCGCCCAGTTCGGCCCGTGGGCGATCCACATCATCACGGTCGCGGTGTGCATGTTCGCGTTCACTTCGATTGTCGGCAACTATTTCTACGCGGAGGCCAACATCCTCTTCATCACGAAAAATAAAACCGCCATGACCGTCTTCCGCATCGCGGCCGCCTTCATGGTCCTCCTCGGCGCCCTGAACAGCATGGATGTCGCCTGGAGCCTTGCGGACATCACGATGGGCCTCGAGGCGATCGTCAACATCGTCGCGATCGTCCTCCTCGGCAGGATTGCCTTCGATGCCCTGAAAGACTACGAAAAACAGAAGGCCGAAGGCAAGGATCCGGTCTTCCACGAGAAGAACATCGGGATCGACAATACGGATATCTGGAAATGAAACCCCCTTAAAAACGGGCTGGCTTTGGCGGCTCAGACCGTAAACGAACCTGCTCCCGGCATTCGCCGGGAGCAGGTTGCGCATGTGGGGAAGGCGCTGTCTGAAGACGCCGGAACTGGTCAGCGGATGGTATAGCCAGAGATGTCAAAGAGGTCTTCGTTTACTGCCTGGTCTATGGTATGGATGGTATAAGCCGTCTCTCCAATCTCCACAGCAGTTTCCACCACAGGAGCGCCTTTGAAGCAGAATGCCAGCTGTCCGTCGTCTTTGAAGTAGAACGCTGCCTCAGGGGTATTTCCCCTTTCAGGGAACAGCTCCACCGTGTAGGACACGCCGTCCAGGTCCCGGGTCTCCTGGGTATAATCCTTCCGCTGCCCATAGCTGTGAAGATCTGAAAACAGGTGATCCATCAACATGATGTTGTCCATAATATAGGAGGAAGTAGTGGTGGTAGCGACAATTCCAGTCATGTCGTCCGGATAGAGATTGTAGGCCGTTCCGTCCCGGAAGAAGGTCACAAGCGAATTCTCGAAGCCGGATACCAGGGTTGTGCGGAGAGAATAGTATACCCCGTCTTTTCCGTGGACGTCATAGCTCATATCTGCATCCAGATAGTCTGTGTGCATATCATAATTCAGATGGATGCCCGCTCTTGTATCCAGACCGGAGTACAAAGCATACAGCATGGAATCCGGCTCGCTCTGGTATTCCTCCAGAGTCATGGGCGCATAGCCGGAGGTGTCGGCCCCTTTCTTTGCATAGCATAAGATCATGTACCCGTTACCGTAGAGGTCAAGTTCCAGGACGCCGCTGTGAAGCTTGCAGCCGGCAGAGCTGCCGTCGCTTAAGGTGATGGAAAGGCCTTCTTCGTCACTCGTCCATGCAGTAATATCTATGGCATCGTCATTATGGTTCATACTTCCTGTTCCGTCCGCCGCCAGTATAATCTTGGAGGTCATTTCCAGATCGTCGGAGTAAATCAGTGCGCCGTCTACCTCTACGGCGAAGATCTCATATTCCCCCTCTGGGGTCAGCTCTTCCGGGACAGAGGAGGGATCCTGCTCCAGCAGCATAGACGAAAACTCCGCCAGGGTGATTGGCTCCACATTGGCGGTATCTGTGTCTGTGGCAGCAAAGCAGGCGGAAAACCCGTCATCAATGGTCAGGGTCATCAGTCCATCTGCAATTGTACCGTTGACCACAGAGACGCCTGCCTGGAACTCCAGTGTATCTCCGTCCATCTTCCACCAGTCGATTGGCCCCTGATTGTTTTCACCCCAGTCCAGATATCCGGTGCCATCCGCATTCAGAGTCACAGTCTCCCCAGCCATTCCCGGCATGGTAACATACTGATCCGGAATGTCCTTTCCCCCACCGCCCAGTTCATACATTCTGTCCACATAGGCAGCACTGAGCTTCCCACACAGGAACGTATATTCCCCGGCATATTGCTCAAGGTCAGAGGCAGGGGACTCCGGCGCGGCAGCAGGTATTTCTTCCGCAGATGTTTCTTCCGCAGGCTTTTCCGGCTCCGCTGTTTGGTTTCCGCAGGCTGCCAGCGTAAACATCAGTGCCAACGCCAACAGGATGCACATAGATCGTTTCAGCTTTTTCATCACGAAACCTCCTTTCTGATAGTCACGTTCTATCATTATCCTACAGGATAAAGGGACATAAAGAAACCGTGACAGGAAAATTGGCAATGCCAGTTTTCCTGTCACGGTTTTGCGTTATCTCCGGGAAGGTTCTTCCCTCATCTTAAATTTTCATCCCGGCCTTCAGCATCGCATTATAATACTGCACCATCGGCAGGAACGCCTGCGCAAAGCTCTTGGTCGGGCCGTTCCCCACAAGAACCGCATCCTCCACGATCCGCTTCTTGTTGTTGAGGCCGCCGTCGCGCCCGAACTGCATCCGGAAGGTGCCGACGCCGCACTTCAGGTACTTCACATCCCCGGTCAGCTCGTAGCCGATGCTCATCGACTCAAGCAGCAGTGTGTTGTTGCCGTTCCGCATCAGGCTCGGCAGCTCCTTGTAATAGAAGAGCCCGTAGGGGTTCATGAAGTTCTCGGTCAGGTCGTCGATCGCGCCCAGGATCAGAGCCTTGAGCTCCGGATCCGGGAACACCCGGTAGTAGCGCATCAGGCTCCCCGCCGCGACGGAGATCATGAAGCCCACGCGGATCACCGTGTTGTCGGTGTAAGGCGCGAGCCACTCGCCGTAGCGCTCGTTCCACTGCCGGAACTGAGTGATGATTGCCTTGGCCTTCGCAAGCCATCTCTCCTCGTGCGTCTCCACGTAGAGGGCCGTCAGGGTGCGGAGCGCCCAGCCCGTCTCGCGGGCACTCGCCTCGCCCGGCTTCTGGTACATCGGGGTCTCGAGGAGGCGGAGGACATTTTCGCCGATGCCAATTGCAGCCTCAAAGGCCCGCTTCTCGCCCGTGAAATGCCACATGTCAATAAGACCTTCCACCCACTCGTGGCTGCAGACCATGAGGCCGCCCGGGCCCTTGCCGGTCTCGGAGCCGCCGTTGTGGCTCCTCGTGTGCTCCCACTGGCCGCCCATCCTCAGCGGATCCGTGCTGTAGTGGCAGATGTCCACATCCATCCAGTGGAGCGCCGCGGTCCTCGCGTAATCGAGGAACCGTCTCACACCCGTCCGCGCGTAGAGATAGAACATCGCGTGCGGGAAATCATACTCATTGTTGGTCCAGACCAGCTTTCCGCCGCCTCGTCCCTGGGACGTGTAGTTGTCATCCGGGAAATCGCCCCAGTTCATCATGCCGTACGCACGGCCGTGATGGTCCGCCACGTCGACGAACAGAAGCTCCGTCCGCGGATCCATCGTCTCCGGGTCCGTCACGATGCCCGGCATGAAGCCCGCCTTCTCGAAGAGGGACGGGTCGACCCACGGCAGGATCGGCATCTGGTAGATGAGGCTCCGGTTGTCGAGTTCTTCGATGGTCTCCTCCGCCTCATGGAAGTGCAGTAAGAATCTCTGCTCCCTCGCCATGCCCGATGAAAATAAAACCTTCTCCTCGCTCTCGGGAATCAGGAAAATCGACACGCCGTTCTCATCGGCCGCGATCGCCTTGGGGAAGTTCTGCTGGGCCTGATAGACCGTCGCGCAGACGCCGCCCCGCTCATCGCAGAAATCCGCCATGAAGGTTCCGTACATGACCTCCGCGAAGTGCTCGTTCGCCTCCGCCACGAGATCCTTCGCGCAGACGCTTAAGGAGACATTTCTGCCCGTGCCGGAAATCGCAAATCTCGTCTTGTAGTTGGAGATTCCGGTGAAGGTCCGCATGTAGTCCTTCTTCTCCCGGATACTTCCCTCGATCCGGGCAAGCTCGCCGGTTCCCGAGGTCATAACAAGATCCTCGCTCTCCTGGGTTCCGGCCAGGTCGCCGCAGCCCGTGGAGTCGAGCGCCTTCTCCCCACCGAGTAAGACCGGCACGCACTCCGCGGCATTCGCGTCCTTACGGATCGTGAAGCGCCAGCAATCCGGCACAAGATCACCCATGGAATCGTTGAAGAGCCTTGCTGCGACATCGATATAGGGCTTGCCGGCGATAAAGGTCAGCCGCACGGTGACCCTTGTGGGCTCCTCACCGAAGACTTTTTCGTAGGAACCGCTTCCCTCAAGGATCAGCAGTACCGGACCCGCCTCTCTGATCTCCCATTTCTCAACGTGAGGGAATTTTTCAATATTATTCAGACCGAGGACGGGCCCCCGGAACTGCTCCTTTGCATAAACACGGCCGCCGATTGTCACTTCCTCGAAGATCGAGTCGGTCCCGTTTTTGAGGACAACGTCGAGCGCCCCCGTGCTGACCGCGAATCCCTCGGCGGTCTTCTCGACGCAGAGCTTCGGCGCATGTTCACACGCGCAGGCCTCTCCGTCCTGTCTCATTCCTAAAATGAAATCCTTCCTCTTATTCGCCGGAAATGCCCCAAGGAATCTCACCACCAGGAATTTGATGCTTCCATCCGGCCAGAAGGCGGTCGGAAGGACCTGCAGCGGGTAAGACGCGGTCGCATCCCGGAGTTTCAGGTTGGCCAGGTCTTCATTTTTCAGAGCACCCGCTTCAAACGGCACAGCCGTCTGCGCATACTCAAAGCCTAAATCATACTTAAAGAGCTTGTCCGCATGTATTGCGATATTTTCCATGTGCGGTACCTACCTTCCTTTCTCTGGTGGTTTCATTTTCCTGCTTTTTTGCGAGTTCAATAACTTCCTTCCAGCGTTTCGACCGGTAGAAGGTCAGCGCTGCGGTCATCCCGAATATAAAGCTGATGGAGACCCCGAATGTGACATAGTGGCCGTCATAGAAGCGTGCGATGAGAAATGCCGACGGAATGCGCACCGCCCACAGCATCAGGATGTTGACCACGGTGGAGTACTTGACGCCTCCGATCCCGTTGGCCAGGTTGAGGACCGTGTTGAGCACGACCAGCCTCATGATCGGTCCATGCGTCATATCCAGTTTTGTGCGCGATGCTTTTTTGTTCATAGTTCCCTGCTTTCTTAGTGTTCCCCCTTATTATAGGGGCCATTTCGCCCCGAAAACAGAAAAAACCGCTTACATTTCGCAAAATGCTTTCAAATCGGCTACACTGTTGTATACTGTAAAAAATGCTTTTCCCCGAAAGGAGCCCCCATGCCCGAGAACACCATCGTCTTCCGCCGCGAGATCGAAACCCTCAAGGTCAGCGAGAGCCGCATCGAGAAAAACCGCGACATGAAGGTCCGCCATTTCCACGACTCCATCGAGCTCTATATCCTGCTCGAGGGAACCCGCTATTTTTTCGTGGACAGGACGATCCATGTCATCGAAGCGCATACCGCCATCCTGATCCCGCCGGGCCAGATCCACAAGACCTCCACCTACGGCGACGATCCCCGCCACAGACGGTTTCTTCTGCAGCTCTCCCGGGAGGGCTCCGAGGGGATCCTGCGAGACACGTTCGCCATGGGCTTCGACGAGTTCTGCCAGGCCCTGAGCGGCCCGGTCCGGATCTCCGACGAGAAGTGGCCCGAATTCCTCGCCCTCATGGAGAAAATAAAAACCGCCTTCAGCGGCGAAACCCCCTATCTTCCCATGGTGAAGCTCCTCGCCCACGAGCTCCTCTTCATGTACACGGAGGAGCTTGGCCGGATCCGGGCACAAAAAAAGGAGAGCCGGGACACCGCTGCCCTGCCCTCTGACACCCTGAGTTCCATCCAGCAGGTCATCGAGTACCTGAATGACCGCTACATGGAGGATATTCTTCTCGACGACCTCGCCCGCCGCTTCTTCATCAGCCGGGCCTACCTTACCCGGAGCTTCCGCCAGATGACGGGCGTCACGGTCGTCCAGTACCTGACCGTCGTGCGGATCCGCCGCGCCTGCCAGCTCCTCACGGAGACCGACGAGCCGATCACCGAGATTGCGAGACAGTGCGGGTTCTCCAACACGACCTACTTCGAGAACGTCTTCCGCCGCCTCCGCGGGATGACACCCTCCCGCTACCGCCGCAGATAGAGACAGCCTAAAAAAGCCCGGGACGTTTCCCGGGCTTTCATTCACTCTCTCACTCCTTCACTCGCAGGACACTCCCAAAAGCTCCGCGACCTCCCCGATCCGGTCGATATCCGAATACACCCATCTCCTCCTATAAAGTCAGGACCACCGGCTTAGCCGGTGGCCTGCTCAGTCCCTATAAGGGACTGTTACCTGCTAGCGCCGGAAGGCGCACTGACGGTCAGCCTGATGCA
>ONHA01000042.1 GCA_900317515.1 uncultured Eubacteriales bacterium | reverse complement strand
ACGCCCGTAACCGGGCAAAAGAACCGGGGGACGCCCGGGGATAGCTTGCGAATGCTCAGTCCATAAGGACTGTCGAACAAGAAGCCCCCACTTCTACGCGAAGCGAAAGTGGTGGGAGTACGTCACTTCCTGTTGAGAACGCAGGTGATTTTTGGTAAAGTGAAGCTGGGAGACATAGTAGAAAGTGTGTCAGAGTGAAACGTCAATAGTGACACATACAATTGCGGAGGCAGCAAATGCAGTTCAAAAAAGGCGACGGATGGAAAGCCTGTTACGATGAGGAAACAGGGAGATATACGGCGGAGCGCAGCGGCCCCGGTTACTATAACCTCTATGAGATCACAGAGGAGATCTTTGATGCGCTGGCCGACGGGATGAACGATTGGGATTGTTACCATCTTGTGAGCAAGGGAAGGAATCTCTATATGGATGTAAATGACCGCTGCGGTCCGCCGTACACGATCATTTTTGACCATGATTATGAAAAAATATGTCCGTGGGCAAGAGTCAGGCAGAGCGGAAGGGTCTGGCCGGACGAGCTGACGGATGCTGCGGTGGAGATATTTGAGTCCGAAAAGGATAATCGAGAGCAGCGGCGGAAAAGGCGGGAAGAGCGGGAAACCAGCCGGCCTTGCTGAAATGCAAGCCGGCTGGCTTTTACTCATACAGGGTAATTGTCAGAAGTGTACCTCTTTTGTTTATCCAAAATGAGCGCACCAATATAAGGCTATTGTGGATAACCTTCTCATTTATGCAGTCTCTTCATTTTTGATGATCCCGAAAACACCTTCCGCCTGGATGCTGCGGTTCATCCGCAGCAGGGCGCCGCACCGGCGAAGGGACAGTCCCCAAACCGTTGTCACGCCTCCACCACCGCGGCGACGAACGCGTCAAGAGCCTCCATATCCGCCTCATGCAGCGCGCTCTTGATCGTCAGCATCGGCTCGACGATCTTCACGTTCTTGAGCGCGGAGAGCTTCTCTGTGATCAGCTTGCCCGAAGCCGGCGCCCATGTGCCGTTCTGGGCAATCGCGAACGTGCGGTTCTTGACGTCCAGAGCCGCCATGTCGTGGAGCAGCGCATCCACCGGCAGGTAGATCCCGTTGTTGTAGGTCGGGCAGAAAATGACAACCTTGCCCACGCGCCAGATCTCCGAGATCAGCTTGGAGGAATGCGTCTTCGAAACGTCAAACACCTTGACATCGCAGCCCGCCTTCTCGCGGAGCTTCGCGGCAAACGCCTCCGCCGCCGAAGCCGTATGCCCGTAAAGAGAACCGTAGAATACGACGATGCCCTCCTCATCCGGCGTGTAGGTGGACCACTTCTGGTACTTGCCTAAGAACCACGCGATATTCTCGCGCCAGACCGGTCCGTGCAGCGGCAGGATCATCTTAATGTCGAGCTTCGCGGCCTTCTTCAGGACCATCTGGACCTGGACGCCGTACTTGCCGACGATATTCGCATAGTAGCGGCGGGCGTCGTCGAGGAAATCCTTCTCGAAATCATAGAGGTCTGCGAAGATTCCCGCATCCACCGCACCGAACGTGCCGAACGCATCCGCCGAGTAGAGGGCACCCGTCGCGGAATCGTAGGCCATCATGACCTCCGGCCAGTGGACCATCGGCGCCATGACGAAGGTAAATGTATGCTTGCCGGTCTCAAGGGTCTGGCCTTCCTTGACCACGATCTTATTGGCGGAGGCAAGCTCCGGGAAGAACTGGCCCAGCATCGTGAAGGTCTTCGCGTTCCCAACGAGCGTCACATCCGGGTAGAGGGCAAGCACATTTGCGATCTGGGAGCAGTGGTCCGGCTCCATGTGCAGGATCACCAGGTAATCGAGCTTCCGCTCGCCGAGAGCCGCCTTCAGGTTCTCCAGATACTGGTCCGCAACGGTGACATCCGCGGTGTCAAATGCAACCGTCTTCTCATCCAGCACCAGATAGCTGTTGTAGGACACACCGTTCGGAAGCGGGAACAGGTTCTCGAAAAGCTCGAGCCTCCGGTCGCTGCCGCCGATCCAGATCGTATCTTCCGCAATGTTCTTAAAGTTGATCATGTCTCATCCTCCGTGTTTTCATTTTCAGGAATTTCTTCTTTGATTGCCGCGTCCACCACCTTGATGTCGCGGTCTTTCAAGAGCGCCTTTTCCGCCATGATGAACGTTCCTGCCGCAGCGCCTAAAACGGCCGCCGGGAGAACCAGCACCTTCATAATTTTCTTAAGCATAAAAGCACCTCCTTTACACCGATTATACATGAAGTTTCCGCTTATGCAAATGAAAACTTTCGTATCTTTTTTCATGCAAAAGCTTGCCCTGACCGCCCGATTTTGTTACTATAAGCGATGAAAGATCCATAAAAATGCCCGCAAAGGAGGTGATTTTAGGTGAATAGTGACAGTCCGTATCACGAACGCATATCGAAAAATCAGACTCTTTTTTTAATGGAGGTAATTTATGGATTTAGAAGAAAAGACCGTAGATGAGAAGCTCCTCCGTAAGCTCCTCGAAGAGAAGAAATACAGAGAACTCCGGGATGTCCTCTCGGAAATGAACACCGTCGACATCGCCTGGCTCATGGACGACATGGAGGATGAGGATTCGCTCCGCATTTTCCGGATTCTGCCCAAGAACATGGCCGCCGACGTCTTCGCGGATCTTGAGATCGATGACCAGCAGTACATCATCCAGTCCCTGTCCGAGAAGGAAGCATCCTCCATCATCGACAACATGATGGCCGACGATGCGACCGACCTCCTCGAGGAGATGCCGGCCAACATCGTCAAGAAGATTTTAAGAAATGCAAGCCCCGAGACCCGGGCGGACATCAACCACCTGCTCCGCTATCCGGAGGACTCCGCCGGCTCGGTCATGACGGTCGAGTACGTGGATCTCCGCGAGACCATGACCGTCGAGGACGCGATCAAGCGTATCCGCCGCATCGGCCTCGACTCGGAGACCGTCAACATCTGCTATGTCGTCGACGATCAGCGCGTGCTCCGCGGCACCGTGGCCCTTCGCTACCTGCTTCTCAAAAATGATGACGAGATCATCGGCGAGATCATGAACGACAACGTCATCAGCATCAACACGCTGACCGACCAGGAAGAAGCGGCCCAGATGTTCCAGAAATACGATTTCACCGCCATGCCCGTCGTGGACAACGAGAATCGTATGGTCGGCATCATCACCATCGACGACGTCATCGACATCATGCAGGAGGAGGCCACCGAGGATATCGAGAAGATGGCCGCCATCATCCCGACCGACAAGCCCTACTTTAAGGTCAGCATCTTAGAGACCTACAAGACGCGTATGCCCTGGCTGCTGCTCCTCATGATCTCCGCGACCTTCACCGGCGCGATCATCACGAGATATGAAGCCGCCCTCGCGAGCCACGTCATCCTGACCGCCTACATCCCGATGCTGATGGATACCGGCGGAAATGCCGGTTCCCAGGCCTCCGTCTCGATCATCCGCGGCCTCTCGCTGAATGAGATCGAGTTCAAGGATATCTTCGACGCGATGTGGAAGGAGATCCGGGTCGCCGTCCTCTGCGGCATCACCCTCTCCGCGGCCAACTTCGTAAAGCTTTTGGTCATCGACCGCGTTCCGCTTGCCATCGCAGCCATCGTCTGCGTCACGCTGGTCCTGGTCGTCATGATCGCCAAGACCATCGGCTGCTCGCTGCCGCTCGTCGCTCAGCGCCTCGGCTTCGACCCGGCCGTCATGGCCAGCCCGCTCATCACCACGATCGTGGATGCGATCTCCCTGACCGTCTACTTCCTGATTGCGACGAGGGCGCTGGGCTTAACCATGTAACCATTATCTCCAAAGGAGGATATTATTATGAACAATTGGAGTATCGATACCAACTGTGTGCAGGCCGGCTACCGCCCCGGCAACGGCGAGCCCCGCGAGGTGCCGATCGTGCAGAGCACGACCTTCAAGTACGACACCAGCGCCGACATGGGCAAGCTGTTTGACCTCGAGGCCAGCGGCTATTTCTACACCCGCCTGCAGAACCCGACCAACGATTACGTGGCCGCCAAGATCGCCGATCTCGAAGGCGGCACAGCCGGCATGCTGACCTCCTCGGGCCAGGCCGCCAACTTCTTCGCGGTCTTCAACATCGCGAACCAGGGCGACCATGTCATTTCCAGCGCCTCCATCTACGGCGGCACCTACAATCTCTTCAACGTCACCATGCGGAAAATGGGCATCGACTTCACCTTCATCTCCCCGGACTGCACGCCCGAGGAGCTCGATAAGGCCTTCAAGCCCAACACGAAGGCGGTCTTCGGCGAGTCCATCGCCAATCCGGCTCTGACCGTCCTTGATTTTGAGAAATTCGCAAACGCAGCCCACACCCACGGTGTGCCGTTCATCGTGGACAACACCTTCCCGACACCGGTCAACTGCCGCCCGATCGAGTTCGGTGCCGACATCGTCACCCACTCGACCACCAAGTACATGGACGGCCACGGCGCAGCGGTCGGCGGAGCAATCGTCGACGCCGGCAAGTTCGACTGGATGGCCCACGCAGACAAGTTCCCGGGCCTCACCACACCGGACGAGAGCTACCACGGGATCACCTACGCCGAGAAGTTCGGCCTGGGCGGCGCCTTCATCACAAAATGCACCTCCCAGCTCATGCGCGACTTCGGCTCCATTCAGGCCCCACAGAATGCCTTCATCCTGAACCTCGGGCTTGAGAGCCTGCATGTCCGCATGAAGCGCCACTGCGACAACGGCATGGCGCTGGCCACCTTCCTCGCAAACCACCCGAAGGTCGCCCACGTGAACTATCCGGGGCTTCCGGGCGATCCCTACCACAAGATCGCTGAGAAATACATGCCGAACGGCACCTGCGGCGTCGTCTCCTTCGAGCTCAAGGGCGGTCGCGCGGCTGCCGAGGCTTTCATGAAGGAGCTCCGCGTCTTCGCGATCGAGACCCACGTCGCCGACGCACGCAGCTGCTGCCTGCACCCGGCGAGCTCGACTCATCGCCAGATGAGCGAGGATGAGCTCATCGCCGCCGGGATCTCCGCGGGCCTCGTCCGGATGTCCTGCGGCCTTGAGGCGGCTTCGGACCTCATCGCGGACGTTGCGAATGCGCTCGACAAGGCCTGATTCAGGAAATTCCGAGAACCGTCCCCATCCGCAAAAAAACGACCTTCCCATGCCGGGAAGGTCGTTTTTTATTCCTCTTCTCACCCGCCGATCGCACTCCCGCAATACTCGCAGCAGCCGTTCGCATCCGGGATCGTCGTCGCATGGCAGACCGGGCAAATCACCTTGGTCTTGATCGCCGACGCCTCCGCGATCTCGTCGCGGATCTGCTGGTGGGCTTCGGTCAGGGCTTTCTTGATCTCCTCTCCGAGCGCAACCGCCTCCTTATACTCCGGGCTGGTCCTCGGGTTCGGGATCATGAGCTCGACCCGGCTGTCCGTAAGATCAAACTTGATCTCCGTAAAATACGGATTGTTGACGTGCAAAAGCATCTCCACCTCATACTCATATTTGTATCTCTTCGGGATATAGCTCACATTCTTGCCGTCATTATCCTTGCGGTAGATCTCCGACTTGGACTCGTCCGTCTTGATCTCGCACCCGGTCACATCCGCATAGTCGAGGACATCCGGGTTGTCATTTTTATAATTGCGGCTCCGTGTCACGATGAACTTGCGGGCATCCTCATCAAGGATAACCTTGGTGTTTCTGCCGATCGTCTTCGTCGCATTGAAGGCCTCCACCTTCGCCTTGTTTGCCTCGCGGTACTCAAGCTGCTGCCTGATCTCCTCTACCGTGCTCGACCGGCGGTCGGAGAACCACGGCGAGAGCTTGGCAGCGCAGTTTTTGCAGAGATTTCCGTCTTCCAGCTTGCGGTTGCCGAGAAGTCCGATCTCGCCATCGCAGATCGAGCAGTGCTTTTTTTCAAAAAGATTTCCAAAGAGACCCATCGTTTATCCTCCTTCCACGGTGAAGCGGCTTATTTTCTGATAATTTCATTATACACAAAAATATATGCGTTGTCACCCCGCAAAACCACTTTCCCGCAAGTAAAAAATGAAACTATTCTGCAAAACTTTTATTGACTTGCGTCCCCAAAACTGCTATCTTCTAGTATTAAAAGGAGTGTGTATTATTATGGCTATTTTCAAAGGTGCAGGCGTCGCGATTGCCACGCCGTTCAACGAAGATTTAACTGTCAACTACGAGGAATTCGGAAGACTGATCGAGTTCCAGATTGAAAACGGAACCGACGCCATCATCGTCTGCGGCACGACCGGCGAGTCTGCCACCCTCTCTGAGGCCGAGCACGTCGAAGTCATCCGCTGGTGCGTCGAGAAGGTCGCTCACCGCATCCCGGTCATCGCCGGAACGGGCTCCAACAGCACGGAGACCGCGATCATGCTCTCGAAGGAGGCCGAGGAGGCCGGCGTCGACGGGCTTCTCATCGTGACTCCCTACTACAACAAGGCGACTCAGAAAGGTCTCATCGCCCACTACACCACGATTGCAAATGCCGTCAAGGTTCCGATCATCCTCTACAACGTGCCGAGCCGCACCGGCTGCAACATCCTGCCGGAGACCGTCGCGTATCTCTGCAAAAATGTCCCGAACATCGTCGGTGTGAAGGACGCCGTCGGCAATATCTCCCAGACCGCCAAGATGATGGCCCTCGCCGGAGATTCCATCGACCTCTATTCCGGAAATGACGACCAGGTCGTCCCGCTTCTCTCTCTCGGCGGACTCGGTGTGATCTCCGTTCTCTCGAACGTGGCTCCGCGTGAGACCCACGAGATCGTGCAGAAGTTCCTTGACGGGGACATCGCCGGCAGCCGTAAGCTCCAGCTTCGAGCTCTGCCCCTCATCGACGCCCTCTTCTCCGAGGTCAACCCGATCCCGGTCAAGACAGCGCTCGAGTACATCGGCATCAAGGCGGGCCCGCTTCGCGCCCCGCTCACCGAGCTTGAGCCGGCTCACAAGGAGCAGCTTAAGAAAGCGATGCAGGATTTCGGCCTCATTTAAAATGAAAACCTGAAAAACAGGGCATCTCCGCACGGAGATGCCCTGTTTTTTTCGCGTAGGGGGACATTACACTTTCGGCAGCCCCGCTGCCTTTCTGAGAAACGCCACCATCATCGCCCGGTTGCAGGTCACGTCCGGACTGAACGTCCCTTCCCCGTAGCCGGAGGTGATGCCGTTTGCGGCTGCCCAGTCGACCCCTGCCTTGTACCAGGCATCCGCCGGGACATCCGAAAAGTCTGCGGGTGTTTCCGGTTCCGCATAGATCCCTGCAGACCTCGCGTAGTTCATAAGGAAGGTCACGATCATCGCCCGCGTGCAGTTTGCTTCCGGCCGGAAGGTGCCCTGACCGTAGCCCGAGGTGATCCCGTTCGCGACCGCCCACCTGACGGCGTTATAGTACCAGTCATTCTCCCCGACATCCGTGAACGAAACACCGGGAAGCCCGCTCACATCCGGGCGTCCCGCCATATTGTAGAGGAAACCGACCACCTGGGCCCTGGTCAGATGCGCCGTCGGTTGAAATGTGCCCTTCCCGTAACCTGACGTCACCCCATTGTCGAGCGCCCAGTAGACCGAATCGAAGTACCAGGCCTCCGGATCCGTCACATCGGAAAATAAAACCCTGACGCCCGCCTCCGCAGACACATCTCTCCCGGGCACAGCCGCCGTAAGCACTGCCTTTCCGGGATTAAGCCCCCGCATCTGCCCCTCAGCCGCACCGAGAACCGCCTCGTCGGACGAGCTCCAGAGCACGGTCTTCTCATCCGAAGTACCCTCCGGCTCATAGGTCACCTGAGGGAATTCCCTCGTCTCGCCGTACACAACCGATATCTCCGTCTCCGCAAGGCGAATGCCCCGAATCGCCCCTCTCGTAACCTCAAATGTCCCGGCAATCGGCTCCCCGGGAGTGAGCTTAAAATAGACGACCTTTCCGTTCTCCGCCCGGCAGGCCGTAAGCGCCTCTTCCGCGAGGGAAAACGCATACTCTCCTGTCAGTGCCCCGGGCCTGAAATAAAAGACCATCAGTGCGCTTCCGTCGCCCGCCTCCGCGGCGTCGCCCCAGACAAATCTCACTGCCTGTCCGTCGTCCTCCGCAGTGAACTGAAACCCTTCCTCCCCGTATCCTTCCGCGGAGAGAAACCGCACATTCGCGGCGTCATACATCATTTTCCCGGAAACCGCCCCGGCCGAGTTCCCGCTGAAGGACGCCGTCACCGCGAGGACTTCCTCCTCATAATCCGGGACGAGCGCCATTTCCGCGGACAGCGTCAGCACCGCATTTTCCGCGAAGACCGTGCGGTACAGAAGGTTTCCCGCAATGATCGCCGCAAATGCAAAAAGCAGGGCGGCGCATATTTTCTTCATTTTCATACGAGCCCTCCCCGGCCTTTAAGCAGCTTCCCGAGTCTCCCGTTAAGGATCCGGTCGGCCAGCTGAAGAACTTCATGAAACTCCGGCCTGTTCCGATAGATAAGCAGGAAAATGAGATTCGGCACAATCGCCACGATCACCGCCCGGCCAAAGAGCTTTACAAGCGCACTCCCCGGCACAAGCGATGCGAGGCCGCCGGTAATGAGGGCCGCTGCCGCCGTCACGCCCGCGTAAAAAAGCAGGAGCCGGATGAATCCGGGGAGATATTTTCTGTCAAACAGGTTGGTGAAGAGGTTGTGGAGCAGCCAGGGCATCCCGATGAAGAGCGTCGAGATGACCGTCGAATAGAGAACCCCGTAGATCCCGATGAACTGCACAAGAATTATGTTCAGCACCAGGTTCGTGAGAGCCGTGATGAGCGGGCGGAAGCGGTCCTCGTGCCAGATTCCCGCCGCGTCCTTGAAGAGGTTCAGGAGCATGTTGATCTCATAGATAAAGTAGTAGATCGCAAATGAAACCACCGCCGGAAATCCCAGCAAAAGTTTCGTTCCCCGGGTCCACACCTCCATAAAAGGCTGAAAAAGACAGATAAGTCCGCAGGTGCCGAAGCCCGCGATCCAGGCGATGATAAGAGTAAATTTCTTAAGATCCCCGAAGTTCTTCTGCGCCGATTCCACGATCAGGCTGTTGCCGATCCCGGCGATGCAGGCCCCGAAGATGATAGCAACGACCCCGATCACCGATGTCACGATATTATAATAGTTCTGGTAGACCGCCAGTGCCGCAAGCCCGAGGAACGCCGAGACCACGATCGTGTCCGCCGAGTTGAGGATCACGCCGCCGAGCTTCGAGGTGAAGAGATCCCGCACACGCCGGTTGATGGCGGCGGTCTCTGCGGAATCCAGTTTTCCGTCCGGGCGGAAGGCCGGGTACATCTTTGTCGTTGTGAACGCGGTCAGGATGTTGATCACGACCTGGGCCGCGATATTCAGGATCAGGTAAACATAATAATTGTGAAATGCAGCCAGCGCAATAATCTGCAGGACCGTCTGCAAAAGGCTCACGGCAAATCGAATCCGGCTGCCCACGTCTCCCCGCTGGTGGGCGTCCAGAAGACAGTTCCGGTAGGCAAAGAGCCAGTAGGAAAGCACCGTGGCGCCGAGGTTCAGCAGATAGAGCACGTAGACGCTGACCCCGGGAGGCACACTCCCCTTTATGAGCCGGGGAACAAACGGCAGAAGGACAAGCCCGAGCGCAAGCACGACAAGTCCGATCACCCGGTAATAGATGCGGTAGAGGCGCATCAGCGCGCAGATCTTCTCCGTGTCATCCTCCGCGATCGGCCGGTACATAGAGTAGACCATCGCACTCCCGACACCCAGCTCCGCCAGGTTCAGCACCCGTATGACGGATGCAAAGAGGCTTCCGAGGCCCAGGTATTCGACACCCAGCGTATACAAAAGTACCGTTCGCATCACGAACGGTACCAGGACCTGATATAGTTTTAAAATGAAACCCGCCCTGATGTTCCGGGCAGCATTTTTCGTGCGCTCAACTTTCATCGTTTGTCGTAAGTGCGATCCTTCTCATTCCCTGCGGTTTTCCCGTAGAGCACTTCTCTGTTCCACTCCTCGTGGAGCGCTTCGTTGATTTCCGGATAGTAGTCAAGCATTTTCGCAAGCTGCTTGTCAAACAGCTTCTCTCCGATGTTGTTAAGGTAACCCAGTGCCTCCTTCTGCGTGTCACCGACAAAGTTCAGGGTCACAAAAGCCCCGTCCACGACCCGGCAGCGCACGCCCTTACGGACGCCCATCAGCCAGAACCACACGTCATCGTTGGTCGGCACAAGTTTCATAAAGAGCTCTTCATTCAGCACATCCGGGTGCAGGATATGCGGCGGATAGAGAACGCCGCCCACACCGGTCAGTTTGTTGAGATAGGACGGGTGCTCGTAGACATCATAACCGCCGAGCAGCGCTTTAAATGCGCCGTCTTCGAGATACATTTTGGATGCCCGGTGGCAGTGAATGCAGTTCGGGTCCTTCTGATACGACTGGTAGAGCCTCTCCAGCATCTTCGGGTGATAGTAGAGATCGTCATCCGTCGTGACGATGACCGCATCCTGATAGAGATTCAGCGTCGGGATCAGTTTTTTGTAGGACTTGATGTCCCTGCACCACCTGATCTCAAGCCCGTAGGCGCGAAGGTCCAGAAGGTCCTGCGGAAGGTCCGCCTCCCGTCCCGGGAATTCCTCCTCGCCGAGCCACAAAAGCAGCATGTCCGGCTTCAGCGTCTGGACGAGCAGCGTCTTTATGACCTCCGAAAGCGTCCCGATCCGGGGCGGATAGGAAGTCAGCGAGACGATGAGCGGCAGGTCTCCGGGAGAATCGGAGATTCCGCTGTAGCCCGGGGTCCTTGCCGCCTTCTCCCACCTCTTCCGGCACAGCTCGGGGATGCGCGGACCGCTCAGCTGGTCGGTCTTCTTTTTAATTTTTCTTTTGATTTTCGAAAAAATGCTTCCGGACATACCTTATCTGTCAGTTCTGTAAAGATCGGCAGGAAATGCCTTCATAAGAGCCTCCTGCATCGCCGCAAAATCGGGAATCGTCATCGGCTCTGCATCGAGCGCCTCCTCAAGACTCCCTGCTGCCCTCACCGAATATCTTCCTGTCGAAAAGTACCAGTCATAATACTTCATGCGCTGGTCCTCCGTGCCCTCCGCAAGGTACACAGCGGGCACACCGTACACTTCAGCCAGTATTATACCATGAAGAGACGAAGAAATCACTATCTTTGACGCATTGATTTCATCAATAAATGAAGCCGCATCGTCTGTCGCGGCATTGATCACGTGGATTCCGGAGAGATCCTTCTCCCCGGCGGAATCAATGTGCCGGATGAGGGAGACCGGATACTTCTTCTCCGTGACGGGGCTCCTGTAAATAAGCGGCATGAGCACCGCCGGGTCTCCGTAGACTTCCGGGCAGTCGTACCCCGCGCTCCTCATGAGAAAGCCCGTGACCGGGCCTCTGACCGCCCGGATGTCATAGCGCACATAGTCCCTGTGGGCGTTCATTTTCGTGACCGTGTCAAGGCAGTGGAGACCGCTGCCCCAGATGACCGCGTCAAAATCCTGCATCCCGATAAGGGACCCCAGGCCCATCAGGTGAATCCGCTTTTTCGGGTCCGCCGGGCCTTTAAGGCCGAGCCGCTCCGTCATCCAGGAGACGATCAGGGGCGAGAGTGTGTCGCCGACATTTACCTTCTTATGCCACCACTCAAGGATCACGCCCGGCTCATCGGACCAGGGCTCCGCGATCGATTTCCGGTTCCTTAAGAGCCTGTCTTTTATATCCCGCACGTTCGTCGGACCCACCTCCCGTAAAGACCGGCAAGGCCGAGCCCCGCCAGACAGTTCCGCAGCTTCTCGCCGCAGGTGAAATCATGATAGTGAAGATTTCGAAGAGCGTCCCGGTAGACCGGGTCGGAGATCACCTGCCGGATCACGGCCTCCGCGGCGCGTGTATCTCCTCTTCCGAAATGGAGAACCGCCTGCTGCATCACATAGGTTCCGTTCTGGTATATGAGCCTTGCGGCATTATGAGGCGCCTTTCCGTCGATCTTTGTGAGGCGCGCAAGCATGTCCTTGTACTCCTCCCAGTGGTTGGGCCTGAAGCGGTGGCTCACGCTTTCCGGATCGCTTTTGTAGGTGTAGCCGCACACATCCGTCACAAGCATCTCCGGATATCGCCCGAAGCAGTCGTAGAGAAAGACGCAGTCCTCCGCAAAGGGCAGTCCCTCCGGAAAATGAAGCCCCTCCCGCACAAGAAACTCCCGCTTAAAGAGATACTGGTAGATTTTTCCCCCGAAATAGGCGCTCTGATAGCGGGAGGCGAATTTGACATCGAGAAGCCGGCGTTTCAAATTCTCAAACTCCTGTTTCTCCCTGTAAATTCCGGGCACAAGCGGAAGCTCCTCCGTCTCCTTCTCACTGTCCGTCCTTCCGTAGGCGAACATCACGATATCGGCATCGCCTGCAGCCTCGCACGCCGCCCGGATGCCTTCCGGCCTCACCAGATCGTCCGCATCCGTAAAATGCACATACTCTCCCTTAGCCTCGGCAAGCCCTGCATTTCTCGCACGCGAAACACCGCCCCGGGGACACGCAAGAAGGCGCACGCGGTCGTCACCGATCATAGAGACGATCTCCCGTGTCCTGTCTTCCGAGCCGTCATCCGCGACGATGATCTCGAACGGGAGAGAAAATGAAAGAATCGACTCAACGGTCTCCCGAACGGTCCGCTCCGCATTGTATGTTGGTATCACAAAACTGATTTTAACATCCATGGTAATGATATTACCCTGTTTTTCAGGGGTTGGCAAGCATGAAAGCTCTCAAAACGAAAGAGCGGGCCATGCGGCCCGCCCTCTTTCAGACTGTATTACCTGAGTTCCTCCGTCGGAATGTCATCCATATCGTCGAATGCCTGGTTCTCGCCGCCCATCGCCCAGATGAAGGTGTAGTTCGATGTACCTGCACCGGAGTGGATGGACCAGGACGGGCTGATGACCGCATCCTCGTTGTGCATGACGATGTGGCGGGTTTCATTTCCCTCGCCCATGAAATGGAAGACCACGTTGTCCTTCGGGATCTCGAAGTACATGTAGATCTCCATGCGTCTCTCATGCGTGTGAGCCGGCATCGTGTTCCAGACGCTGCCCGTGTCGAGGGCGGTCATGCCCATGGAGAGCTGGCAGGTCGGCAGGACATCCGGATGGATGAACTGGTTGATGACGCGCTTGTTGGCGGTCTCCACGGCACCGATCGGGCGCTTGTTGGCCTTCTCGATCGGGATGAAGGTCGTCTTGTAGGCGGTGTGAGCCGGGGCGCTGACCATGTAGAACTTGGCCGGCTTCTCCGGGTCATAGCTCTTGAAGGTAACTTTCTTCGTGCCCTTGGTGATGTAGAGGCAGTCCTTGTAGGCCATCTTGAAGGTCTCGTCATCGGCTGTGATCTCGCCCTCGCCGCCGATATTGAAAATGCCGATCTCGCGGCGCTCCAGGATGTAGGAGGTGCCGAAGTTGTGCCAGACGTCGATGCCCTTGTCGAGGGAGACCACCTCATTTACCGGCATGCAGCCGAAGGTGACCATGCGGTCGACATGGGAATATACGCAGACGACCTCGTCCGGGCGATAGAGGTTCGTGATCAGGAACTCATCGCGGAGCTCATCGGTCGTGTAGCGCTTGACGTCTCTCTGGTTTGCGGAATATCTGATGTCCATAGTAAATTTTTTCTCCCTTTTAATTATTCGTCGATGACCTTGATGTCCTGCTCTTCCTCAGCAGCGAACTTGGACGGATCGAGATTGGACGGATCCTGGCCGATGTAAGCTAAGATACCGCCGTCGATGTAGACGACCTGGCCGTTGATGAAGTCCGAAGCCGGAGCGGAAAGGAAGACGGCGAGACCCATGAGGTCCTCGGTCTTGCCCCATCTCTGAGCCGGCGTCTTGGAGCGGATGAAGCGGTCGAACGGATGCATGGATCCGTCTGCCTGTTTCGCGCGGAGCGGAGCGGTCTGCGGGGTCGCAATGTAGCCCGGGCCGATCGCGTTGCACTGGATGTTGTACTGGCCGTACTCGGAGCAGATGTTCTTGGTGAGCATCTTGAGGCCGCCCTTGGCTGCCGCATAAGCGGAGACCGTCTCACGGCCGAGCTCACTCATCATCGAGCAGGCGTTGATGATCTTGCCGGCGCCCTTCTCGATCATGCCCGGGATAACTGCTTTGGAGCAGAGGAACGGGCCGGTGAGGTCAACGTTGATGACCTGGTTCCACTGAGCGAGCGTCATCTCGGTCATCGGGATTCTCTTGATGATGCCGGCGTTGTTGATCAGGATATCGATCACGCCGACCTTCTCCTTGACGTCAGCGACAAACTGGTTGACCGCTGCTTCGTCCGTGACGTCGCAGACAGCGCCGTAAACCGGGATGCCGAGCTTTGCGTACTCTGCAAGGCCTCTGTCAACCAGGTCCTGGTTGATGTCGTTGAAAACGATCTTTGCGCCGGCCTCGGCCAGAGCCTCGGCATACGCAAGTCCCAGTCCGTAGGAAGCGCCTGTGATCCACGCAACCTTTCCGTCAAGTCTGAATTTCTCCATTACACCCATGATAATACCTCCTTATTTAAATAAAACATTTTCTGTTTTAAGCTGCGCAACATTTTCTACATCGGGCTCGTTATCCGAGCTTCCCACAAGCGTGAGATTTTTGAGCTGAACGTCCTTCACGTTCTTGAGGAACAGACCCTTGCGGGCGAATTCCGGGAAGTTGTCCATCATAAGCGGCTTCACCGGCTCCGCATACGGGTTGAAGGAGACCGAGATATTTTCCGCATCGATGAGCTCGATCGGGCTCTCCGGCAGGCCGTAGGCTGTGATGAACGCGGCCTCCGCGCCCGTCACCTCGATATCCCGCATCGTGATCGTCCCGATGACCGGGGTCATCTCGCTGACCGGCTTTGCTCCCTGATCCTGTACGTAGAAGCTGTGGCCGTCCGGGTCGCAGCAGTAGAACATGTTGACGGTCATCGGCATCTTAACGCCGTCCATCTTGATGTTCTCAAACGTGAGACCGGTCAGGACCGAGCAGTCGCCTCTGCCTCGTCTCGTCTTCACGCGGATGCCGCGGTCGGTCCGGATGAACAGGCACTTGCTCACGTGGACATCCTTCACGCCGCCGGCAATCTCGCTGCCGATCGTGACGCTGCCGTGGCCGAACTCGAGCCGGCAGTTGCGGATCTCCACCTGCTCCGTCGGGCGGTGATGCTCCCTCGCCATGTAGAGCTTGCCGCTCTTTAAGGCGATGCAGTCGTCGCCGACCGAGATTGTGGCGCCGAGAAGCCTGACATTCCGGCAGCTCTCCGGGTCAAATCCATCCGTGTTCGGAGAATTCGCAGGGTTCGTGATCGTGATGTCCGTGAAGGACAGGTCATCCGAATAGTAGGGATGGAAGCACCAGCAGGCGGAATTGCCAGTGTGAAGGCCCTGGAAACGCACGCGGCGGCAGCTGTTTAAGAACACCAGGTTCGGCCGCCATGCGGTCCGCTTCACCTTGGGGTTCACCCACCAGTCGCCCTTGTCCGCGCCGCCGTCGATCGTGCCCTCGCCGATGAACGAAAGGTCCTCCGCGCCTACCGCGGTGATAAAGCCGGCGAAGCTGTCGAGCGGGTTGCCTTCCCAGCTGCCGAAGCTGATCTCCTCCTTGTTGTCGTAGAGATTTCGGACCATGCCGGGCAGGATCGGATAATGTTTGCGGTCCGGCTGGCCGCGGAGAGCGGCTCCCTCCGGGATCCAGACGGTCATGCGGCTCTTAAAGAAGAGCGGGCCCGTAAGGTAGTCTCGCCATCACTTTGAGCGTGTACTCGGTGTCCGGCGTGAGGCCGAAGAGGGTGATCACGTTGTTCTCCGTCTCCTTGACCGGCGTATCGTTCAGGTAGACCCGGCAGGGCGTGCTCTCAAAGGGATCATCGTTGATGCGCTCGATTGTGACGCTTCTCACAAAAATTTCAGCGATTTCAAATAGCATCTTCATTTTCCTCTCTTCTGATCATCTCGGTGTAGGCCAGAAGGAACGGCGCTACGCCCTTGGCTTCATTTTCCACGACCGGCTCGCTGAAATAGTACTTAAGCGACCCGTCGCGGTGATCCTTGCCGCCCAGACCCGCCACAAGGCAGATGCCGGAGAGCTTGAGCGTCCCGTCCTCGTTCTTGGACAGATACTTCTTCACGATGCCGTCGAAAGCCTTCTCGCCGATCGCCGCATAGCGCGGTGCGAGGAATCCGAGGCGGACACCCTTGAGGATCGCGTAGGCGATGAGAGCGGTGCCGGAGGTCTCAAGATAGTTGCCCTCCGCTTCCGGCTTGTCCGGGACCTGGTAGAACATGCCTTCCTCGCTCTGGAACGGGATCAGCGCATCCACGAGGTCCTCCAGGATGCTGATGAGGAATCTCTTCTCATAGTAGAGGGACTCGTCGGTCGCCTGGGCGGTCTCGACCAGCGCGAGCGAGAACCAGCCGAGGGATCTCAGCCAGAAGTTCGGGCTGCAGCCTGTCTCCGGGTCGGCCCAGTACATCTTACGGCTCTCGTCGTAGCCGTGGTAGTAGAGACCTGTCTTCGGGTCCTTCATGTGGGCTTTGACATTCTTGAACTGGTGGATGACGTCGTTGCACTTCTCCATCTTGGAGAAGCGGGTCTCGTAGCGCATGTAGAACGGCTCCGCCATGTAGAGGCCGTCCAGCCAGACCTGGTTCGGGTAGATGTCCTTGTGCCAGAAGGAACCCTCCTTCGTGCGCGGCATCGTGTCGAGCTGGGTGCGGACATGGTCAAGGGCCAGCTTGTACTTCTCCTCACCGGTCTTGTCGTAGAGGAAGAACAGGTTCGACGCGGTGTTGATGTTGTCCAGATTGTACTCCTTGACGTCGTAGGTCTTGATCGTGCCGTCCTCCTGGACGAAGAAATCGATGAACTCTTTTGCAAAATCAAAGTACTTCTGCTCGCCGGTGATCTCATAGAGGGACAGGATCGCGGTGATCATGCACCCGTCGATGTAGTTCCACTTGTTCTTCTTGCCCTGGCGGATCATCTCCTTGTTCCACATGGGCTTTTCGGCGCTGGAATTAGCCAGCAGGTATGCGATATACTCTTCAATCTGTGCTTTAGTTTCCTTCGTCATGCTTATACTTCCTCTCTTGTTTCATACTTATTAAACAGACCTCTGTACATCATGGCCCGGAAGAATCCCGGAACCGTGAAGCCCATAAGAAGCAGGATCGGGATCGAACCCCAGCCGTAGATCAGCAGGATCGCGAACGGGACGATATAGAGGATGCCGGCCGCCAGCGTCCGAAGCGTGATGCTCCCCATGATCGTCATGGAAAACGCCAGCTTAAGGATCCCTCTGATCGTGTTTTTATAGCGCGCAAGTATCGGAAAGATATAGAGCGTGTACAGGAAAATGATAACCGCCGCCCCGTAGAGCAGGATGATCAAAAATCCGGGGAACTGATCCCCCTGCATCCGGAGGATCCGCCAGTCCACGAACAGTGCGCCGTACACGACAACCATGCCGATCCAGATAATCGTCGACTGTACGAAGTTTTCCTTAAAAGAGTGGAAAAACTGTCTGGAAACATAGTTCTCCTCACCCCGCACCAGCTTCTGGAGCACATAGTGCATGGCTGTGAAGGATGCCCCCGCCGTCACGATCGGCACGCAGCACAGCACCGTCAGCATGTTGAGGATCATAAGATCCGCCATTGTGCCGAGGAATTTCATAAACGGGCTGTCTATCTTTAGAAAATCCACTTCTCACACTCTCCTTTTATGTTTCTTATTTTCCGTCTTTACGCCTTATTGTTTTTAACGGTGCTCATCTGCAGGCTCTCCATGTGGTAGAAGACACCCTGCTTCTCCATCAGCTCCTCGTAGGTGCCCGCCTCGACGATCCTGCCGTGCTCCAGCACCACGATGCGGTCCGCGTTCTTGATCGTCGACAGGCGGTGGGCCACCACGAAGGTCGTGCGGTCCTTCACCAGCCGCTCAAGCGCATTCTGGATCTCCTTCTCCGAAACCACGTCCAGAGCGGACGTCGCCTCGTCGAGGATGATCATCTTCGGATTGCGGATCACCGCGCGGGCGATCGCGATCCTCTGCCGCTGGCCGCCGGAAAGGTTCGCTCCGTGCTCCTCCAGCATGGTGTCGAGCCCGTTCGGGAGCTTTTCGATCATCGAACCGAGGTTTGCCGCTTTGGCGGCCGCCATGATCTCCTCGTCCGTCGCGTTCTCCATGCCGTAGGCGATATTATCGCGCAGGGTTCCGGTAAAGAGAAGCGGCATCTGCGGCACCACCGAGAGGAAACGGCGGTAGGATTTCAGATCGATGCTCTTCATGTCCTTCCCGTCGACCAGGATCTGGCCCCTGTCCGGCTCCATGAAGCCGATGAGCAGGTTCATCATGGTCGTCTTGCCGGAACCGGACTCGCCGACAACCGCGATCGTCTCCCCCTCGGGGATCGTCAGGTTGATGTCATCGAGCACATGTCCTTCCGTCCCGGGGTAGGCGTACCGCACATTTTTGAATTCAAATGCGCCCTTAAGGTCCGGCAGGACTTCCTTGCCCTCGTTCTGCTCGACATCATCACTCGAGAGCACCTCTCCGACGGAGGTCACCGACTCGAGGCCCTTGGTGATGAGGGGCAGCAGGTTGATGAGGGCTGTGAACTGGTTCACGACCGTCGTGAAGCTGGTCTGATAGAAGGTGATGTCACCCACCAGGATCCGGCCCTTAAGAGCCATGAAACCGGTAAAAATAAGGCAGAAGGCCTGGAACACCTGGAAGACGACCCAGCCGGCCGCTCCGAAATTGGACTGCAGGATATCCAGACGGTAGCCCTTCTCGGCGGTTGCCTGAAGCTGCCTGGCCATTCTTTCATTTTCAACTTCTTCGAGCGCATGGGCCCGGGTCACCGGAACCATCTCGACCATCTCCATGACGCGGGCGGAGGTCTCCTCCATCTCGAGACGGAAGTCCCTGTTCACCTTGCCGATCCTGCGGCGGAACGCGATGACAGTGAGGGACGCGACGGGCGCCACCAGGACAAAGAACACCAGGATCAGCCTGTTCTTCACCGCCGTGATCCCGATCGTGATGAAGAGGTTCATGACGATGTTGAGCACGTTGTTGAAGAGCTGGGATGAGAGCGTCTCGATCGCCTCGACGTCGCGGATGATCTTGGACTGCAGACGTCCCGACTGCATGCGCGTGTGGTAGGGGATCGAGAGCTCCTGCAGCTTCCTCACCAGGGCGCTGCGAAGGCCCGCCTCCGTGCCGCGGGTGACGCGGCTTCTGTACATCGCATACAGGTAGTTGGCCGGCAGGTGGATGGCCAGAAGCGCGAGCCATATGCCGGCGTTCACAAGGATCGCGCGTTTTGCGGTCTCACCTCCCGCGAGCACCCCGTTGATCACATTCGCGATGAGGAGCGGCGAGAAGAGAGCCGGCGAATGTTTAATCAGATAAAAAAAGCAGCTGATCAGAAATTTGTGGTACTGCCCGGTGTAAAAGCCGAGCAGGACCTTCATGGGGCTGTTTCGATATTTTTTGTAGTACTTTACAAATTTCTCCTGGGCCGCATCGGAGTCCCGGAAATTATTCATCGAATGTCTCAATCCTGTTTTTCATTTTTAAAGGCATCCAGATTCAGTGTCGGATCGCAGAATGCCTCCCCCTTCTCCTGCACCATGTAGGGCAGGACTGCCGGAGCCTTATCCTCATCGACAACCTTTGCGTCCCTCGAGACCAGAAGATCCGAGTAGGGGCTGCCGAGCTTTAAGAGCCCGTCGGCAAGGAAGCCGCCCATGACGACCGCGCCCTGCATCTGAAGGTGCGAGTTGTCCTTGGGGTACACGTAGAGCGGACGCGACGCGAAGTCTCCCAGCATCGCAATGTAATCCTCGGACACCTTCGTCATCTCGACAAAAGCCGTCCCTGTCTCCTCCGCGACGATCCGGCACGCTTCCGGGTATTCGCCGTGAGAGCCCGGGAGGAATTTTCCTTCCGCGTCGAAAAGGCGCCGTGCAATCGGGGAAATGATAACCGGAATCGCCTCGTGCCTTCTGGCCGTCTCGACGAACTTCTTAAGGTTCTCTCTGTACTCCGTGTGCGGATCCGCGTAGCGTAAGGGGTCAGACATCTTCTCGTCGTTGTGGCCGAACTGGATGAAGAGGAAGTCACCCGGCATGAGGTAGTTGTCGATCTCCTCGAGTCTTCCCTGATCGATGAAGGACTTCGTGCTTCTGCCGTTGATGGCGAAGCTGCGGATAAAGACATCGTCCTTCACATAGAGGGACAGACCCTGGGAGAGGCCGGTCTGGGGATACGTCGCAATGTGGTTGAATGTGACCGTAGAGTCACCCGCGTAGATAATGCGCTGCATGTTGATAAGTTCTCCTTTTTAAGAAAAAGGCAGGAAGGCTTTTGCCCGCCTTCCTGCCGGATAAGTATTGTAGGAATTACTCCTTGACGGCACCGACGTTGACGCCCTGTACGAAGTAGTCCTGCAGGAACGGATACGCAACCATGAAAGGCAGGATCGCGCATACGATCGAAGCATAGTACAGAGTGTTCTGCGATACCTTGTAAGCTGTCGTCGGCGTATCACCGTCCATGATCATGACTCGCAGCTGATACTGGAAGTTGACCTGTGTCGGGTTGGTGATGTAAATCTGGACCGTGCTGTAATCGTTCCAGATCGTGACCGCAAACATAAGACCGATGGAAGCAAGAGCCGCCTTGGAAAGCGGAAGCACGATCTTGTAGAAGATCTGCATCGGTGAGCAGCCGTCGAGCTTGGCAGCCTCATACAGTGTGCCCGGGATGCCTTCGAAGAAGTTCTTCATAAGGACCAGGTTGTAAACGTTCATGCCGTGCTTGACGACCAGGATCCACATGTTGTCGACGAGACCGAGTCTCTTCATGACCAGGTACTCCGGGATCATGCCGCCGGAGAAGATCATGGTGAACAGCAGGAAGTAGGAAATCAGGCTTCTGCCGGGCATGTCATACTGGTTCAGGACATAGCCGCCGAGGGTGGACATGACCAGACCGATGAGAGTACCGACGACCGTCGTGACAACCGAGTTGATGAACGGACGTGCAAGCTTTGCGGTGGTGGCGATCGTCAGATAGCCGGCGAATGTCGGATCAGACGGCCACAGCTGGAATTTGTAGACACCGACGGCGTTGAAGGAGTCGATGAGAACCTTCCAGATCGGGATGATGATGATCAGGGAGAGAATCGCGAATACAATGTAAAGGACGATGTCGAATACTGTTAATTTCTTTTTCTTTCCCGGTACTACAACTTTTTCTTTTGCCATCTCTTCGCTCCTCCTTACAGAATTCCTCGTCCGCGAACCTTCTTACTGGCGATGTTGGAGCCCAGCATAAGGACGCAGCCGACAAGTGACTTGAAGAGACCAACTGCTGTCGTGTAGCCGTAATCCGGAACGGCGGTAAGGAAGGTCTTTCTGTAAACGTATGTGGAAACAACGTCAGAAACTTCCAGGACACGAGAGTTGTACAGAACGAAGACCGGCTCGAAGATGTTCAGAACCTTGGCAAGGTTCAGGATGAGAACGATGATGATCGTGTTGGAAAGAGCCGGGAATGTGACGTAGCGGATCTTCTGAAGTCTGGTCGCACCGTCGATGCTGGCCGCTTCATAAAGTTCCGGGTTGATGCCGGACAGGGTCGCGAAGAAGATAACGGTGCCCCAGCCGGTTTCCTTCCAGAGGTTGATCAGGTAGAAGATCGGCCTCCACATTGTCTTTGAATGCAGGAAGTCAATACTCTGGTTGATAAGTCCCCAGGACTTCAGGGTCTCGTTTACGAAACCTGTGGAGGAGGTGGAGAGGAACAGAGTGAAGATAGCCGCGACAACGGCGTAGGACATGAAGTGCGGCAGATAGATGATCGTCTGCACGAACTTCTTGCAGAACATGCTCACCATTTCGTTAAGGAAGATCGAGATGATAACCGCAACGAAGGTGTTGAGGAGCAGCTTGACAACGGAGATCTCCAGCGTGTTCTTGAAGGCGACCCAGAACTCCTTCTCGCTGAGGAGCTTCTTGAAGTTGTCAAGACCTACCCAGTGAATGTCTCTCAGCTTGTAGCTGTAGAACGAATAACGAACGCCCAGCATCGGCCAGTAGTAGATCAGCAGGACGAAAATGAAAACCGGCAGGAACATCACGTAGAAACCGCGATTGACGTAAATCCGCTGGCTCAGTGATTTCTTGTTCTCTGTCGAAACGGCGCCGCCTTTATTTTCGGATTTGCTCATGGAACCATTCCTTTCGAGGTGCTAGTTTTAACTGTAATGAAAAGTGCCCCGCCCCTCCGTAAAGGAGCAGGACACTCTTAGTGCATTAGATTATCAGCCCTGTGCTTCAGCTGCGTTGAGCTCTTCGCAGATCGTAGCGGAGATGTCGCCGAACTGATCCTTGTACTGCTGAACAGCTTCTTCCGGAGTGATCTCGCCGACAACAGCCTGGTTGACGAGCTGCTTCTTAAGGTTGGCGATGTCAGCTTCATACTCGGTCAGAGTCTCGCAGGAAGCGGCAGCCGGAGCGTCCACGCAGTTCTCGGTGAAGAACTTGTTGCCTTCGGTGATGAGCGGATCATCGGCGACGAAGCCGTTGGTCAGCGGAGCGATGACAAGGACGGAATCCAGATGATTCTTCTTCCAAACGGTGTTCGGATCGTTCGGGGACTGCTTCAGGTGGAACTCACCGTCTGCATAGCTGTAAGTCTTCTCTTTGTCAGTGCCCGGGTTCGTGACGAACTCTTCAGCCTCTGTGGACCAGTGAACGCCTTCAGCACCGTATGTCCAGAGGGTCTGTACGACATCGCCGTCAAGCATGGTGTCGAAGAGAGCATCGAAGATAGCCTGCTCACGTGCATCGTTGCCGTCGCCGTCATCTGTGATAACCCATACCGGAGCCTCTCTGTTGAGGTAGCCGCCCCATGT
>ONHA01000061.1 GCA_900317515.1 uncultured Eubacteriales bacterium | reverse complement strand
TTGTCACCACCTTTTTACGCATTATATAACATTTTGGGGGTGCAGGTACAGGGAAAATGTGTTACTATGGTAGAAATTACGTTCGATTGGCGGTATAGACATGAAATTTCTTCGCAAAGCGGATATCGTTCTCATACTTGTGCTTCTTCTGATTCCGTGCGCAATGCTTTTATACAATGTAAAAACAGCTTCGGCCCGGACCGGCGCGTATCTTTTAGTCACGGTCGACGGCTATGAGAGAGGCCGCTACAGTCTCGGTGAAGATCAGACGATCAGGATCGGCGAGACGAATGTGTGCGAGATCCGGGACGGACGCGTGAAAATGATCCATGCGGACTGCCCGGACCAGATCTGTGTGTATTCCCGCGACATCGGGGCGGAAGGCGGGATCATCGTCTGCCTGCCCAACAAGGTGATCCTCGAGATCATCGGTGGGAACGTAGCGGACGATACCGGAATAGACGCGGTAGTGCAGTGAGGAGACAGCATGGGAAAGAACAAACTGCCGGCCTATAACGGAGGCATTGCATCAAGAACCGCATATCTCGGGCTTTTTATGGCCCTGGCGATCATTTTCGGCTACATAGAGTCGCTGATCCCCGTGCCGGTGCCTGTGCCGGGCATGAAGCTCGGGCTCACCAACCTGGTGGTCGCCGCCATTCTGTATCTGTATTCGTGGAGAGAGGCGATCGTGATCTCGGTGCTGCGCGTTGTCGTGCTGGGCTTCCTTTTCGGAAATATGTTCAGCATCGTCTACGGGCTCTCCGGGGCTGTTCTGAGCCTTGCCGTGATGGCGGTCCTGAAGGCGACGGATAAATTCTCGGTCGTGGGTGTCAGCTGCGGAGGCGGCGTTGCCCACAATACGGCCCAGGTCATCATGGCGACGATCATGGTAACGGGATTTCCCTGGAACTGGTACCTGCCGGTCCTGATGATCGCGGGGCTCATCGCGGGCTTTCTGATCGGGATCGCGGATGCGATCATCATCCCCAGGATCACTCTTGGGAGTATACGGGAAGTAAAATAAGAACGGAGAACCCATATGTATGCATATATAAAAGGGATGCTGGCGGCCGTGCGGACCGATTCGGTCGTCCTTGAAAATAACGGGATCGGCTACAATGTGCTGGTGCCGGCGAATTTTACGGAAGGCCTCTCCATCGGGGACGAGGTGACGGCTTACACGCATTTTTCCGTGCGGGAGGATGCGATGCAGCTCTTCGGATTTCGGACGGAGGATGAGCTGGGAATTTTCAGACTCCTTCTCACGGTCAGCGGTATCGGTCCCAAAGGAGCTCTCGGGGTACTGACCGGGATGTCCGCGGACGAGCTGCGATTCGCGGTTCTGGCGGACGATGCGGCTGCGATCGCGAAGGCGCCCGGCATCGGAAAGAAGACGGCCCAGAAGATCATCCTCGAGCTGAAGGACAAGCTGAACCTCGAGGAGGCCTTTGAAAAGAAGATTGAAAATAATGCCGGAGCGGTTCCCGCGGGCAATGACTCGCCCGAATCCGAGGCGGTGCTCGCCCTCGCGGCGCTCGGCTATTCCAGCAAGGAGGCACTGAAGGCCGTGAGAAAGGCGGCTGCCGCCGGGACACCGGCTGACGATGTGGAAGCTCTGCTCAAGGCCGCATTACGAGAATTGTAAGGGAAGGTGTGCATAGATGCCCATTAAACGCAAACTGACAACCGAGGCGATTCCGGAGGATGCAAAGATCGAGAAGAGTCTTCGTCCCCAGCTCCTCAAGGATTACATCGGTCAGGAGAAAATAAAATCCAATCTCAAAGTCTATATCGACGCGGCGAAGATGCGGGGTGATTCCCTCGACCACGTGCTCTTTTACGGGCCTCCCGGACTCGGCAAGACCACGCTGGCCGGCATCATCGCCAACGAGATGGGGACCCACATGAAGGTGACGTCCGGTCCGGCGATCGAAAAGCCGGGAGAGATGGCCGCGATCCTGAACAACCTGCAGCCGGGGGATATTTTATTTGTCGATGAGATCCACCGTCTGAACCGTCAGGTGGAGGAGGTTCTCTACCCGGCGATGGAGGATTTTGCGATCGATATCGTGATCGGCAAGGGAGCAACGGCAAGGTCGATCCGGCTGGATCTTCCGCATTTTACGCTGGTCGGAGCCACGACAAGGCCCGGCATGCTGACGGCCCCTCTGCGCGACCGCTTCGGCGTGATCGACCATCTCGAGTATTACAGCACGGAAGAGCTTATGGAGATCATCAGGCGGTCCGCCGGGCTGTTGGACGTCAAAATAGACGCCGACGGGACGCGGCAGCTGGCCCGCCGTTCCCGCGGAACGCCCAGACTCGCAAACCGGCTTCTTAAGCGGGTGCGCGATTTTGCCCTGGTTCGCTACGACGGAGTGATCACGGATGAGGTCGCCACGGATGCCCTCGACCTTCTCGATGTGGACCAGTACGGCCTTGAGATGCTGGACCGCCGGATCCTCACGACCATGCTGGAGCGCTTCGGCGGCGGTCCGGTCGGCCTCGAGACGCTCTCGGCAACGATCGGCGAAGATCCCGGCACCATCGAGGACGTCTACGAGCCCTATCTCTTAAAGATCGGTTTCCTTGTGAGAACGCCGCGCGGGCGCATGGTTACGAGAGCCGCCTGCGGCCATCTGGGGTATCCGGTCCCCGAGGGGCTGTAAGGTGCCGCTTGATTTTTCGGCAGAATTCATATATTATGGTAATAATTCAGGATCCTTTAAAGGGTCAACAGTATGAAAGGCGAGGAGGCTCATATGTCTGCAAAAAATACAGTGACCGTGGTGATCGGCGGCAAGATCATCCGTTTAAGCGGTTATGAGAGTGAAGAGTATCTTCAGAAAGTTTCCCAGTACCTCAACAACAAGCTGAAAGCCCTGTCGGAAATGCGCGGTTACAGCCATATGACCCAGGAAATGCGCCAGAGCCTGCTCGCCCTCAACATCGCCGATGACTACTTCAAGGCCAAGAATCAGGCTGACCTCTTTGATGAGGAACTCCGCAAAAAGGAGCAGGAGATATACGAATTAAGACAGACGATCGCGGAGCTGGAAGCCAAAGGCGAAGCGCCGAGGAACCGCAGTGAAGCACAGCCGCGGACAAATCCGCAGGGAGGCGGAAAAAACCGCCGCTGAAACGTAAGTCCGTCAAATAAATGATCCGGGGCGATGACGCAAGTCGCCCCTTTTTGTTTTATGCATGAGGTGTACATGAAGACTGAACTGTTAGCGCCCGCAGGCTCCATAGAGGGCCTGAAAGCGGTCATCGCCGCCGGAGCGGACGCCGTCTATATCGGAGGCACAAAATTCGGGGCGCGCGCCTACGCGGACAATCCCGATGAGGACGACCTCCTCGATGCGATCGACTATGCGCATCTTCGGGGCGTAAAGGTCTATATGACCGTCAACACGCTTCTTAAAGACAATGAAATAAAGGAACTCCCGGCCTACCTGGCACCTTATGTGGAGCGGGGGCTTGACGCCGTTCTGGTGCAGGATTTCGGCGTGCTGGCGCTTCTTTCCCGCACATTTCCGGATCTGCCGCTGCACGCGAGCACCCAGATGACCGTCACGGGTCCCTTCGGGGCCTCCCTCTTAAAGGAGTACGGCATCGTCCGCGTGGTGCCGGCCAGAGAGCTCTCGCTTCGGGAGCTTTCCCGGATCCGCCGCGAGAGCGGCCTTGAGGTCGAAGCCTTTGTCCACGGGGCTCTGTGCTACTCTTATTCGGGCATGTGTCTTTTCTCTGGCATGCTGGGCGGAAGGAGCGGCAACCGCGGGCGCTGTGCCCAGCCATGCCGACTTTCCTACCGCCTCAAGAGCGAAGGCAGAACCGCTGCGGGCGAGCTATTAAGCCTTAAGGATCTGAACACGCTCGAACATCTGCCGGAGCTTGTCCGGGCAGGCGTGAGCTCCCTCAAGATCGAGGGGAGAATGAAGCGTCCGGAGTACGCCGCGGGTGTTGTCCGGATATACCGGAAA
>ONHA01000040.1:616-17507 GCA_900317515.1 uncultured Eubacteriales bacterium | reverse complement strand
CTCATCCCACGCATCTCTTACCTTGACCGTTTCGTCCCAGGCATCTTTCGTCTTGACCTGTTCATCCCATGCATCCCGCACCAGGACCTGCTCATCGTAAGCATCCCTGACCTTGACCGTCTCATCCCACGCGGGCTTGTCAACGATCGTCTCCGTCACCCAGCTATGGACGTGCCCCGGCGCCACCCGCATCCGGTAATTATAAATAAAAGTCACGATCTGCGCCCTCGTGCAGGAATCGTTCGGATGGAATTTTCCGTCGCCCTTTCCGTTCGCCACCCCGAATTCAGAGGCCCAGCTCACGGAATCGTAATACCACTGGCCGGATCTCACATCAGGAAATGAACGACCCGCGCCCCGGGAGGGCTTGTAACAGTTATCGATGTGCTCGGCATAGTTCCCGAGCATCGTCACGATCATCGCCCTGCTGCAGACGGTATCGGGATTGAAAATCGGTTTACCGTCCACTGTGCCGTAGCCCGAAGTAATGTGGTTGTTCACCGCCCAGGCGACCGCGTTGTAGTACCATAGTGAACTGCTCTTCACATCGGCAAAGGAAGTGTTCGCTTTTACCGAAGGCTTGCCCGCGAAATTGTAGAGAAATGTCACCGCCTCAGCCCTCGTGCAGGTCTTGTCCGGCAAAAAATATCCTCCCCGGCCTGAGGTGACCTTCTCGTCGATTGCCCAGATGACGGCGTCGCGGTACCAGGCGCTTTCCGCCACGTCAGGGAAGGCGGGTTGGGCGGCTTCCGTCCTGCGTGCGGAAAGGACAGAGAGGACGACGATAAGAAGAATTGCTGAAAGTCTAAAAAGAGGGGTTTTGGTTTTTGTGTTTTTCATGCTGTACCTCCCATAATTAAAAAATGACAAGGGATCCTCACGCAGACGTTTTCTGCGTTGGGATCAAAGAACCCTGTCAGTTTTTCGTAAGGATCCGTTTGTCCTTATGCGTTATTATACATGGGAACTTTCCTAAACACCAATGCTATTTCATTAAGTTGCTTTGATGCTCTGATGAAGACATTGGTATTACTGGGATCTTTAACGGCTTCCTGAATGAGCACACAGACAAGGAGATTTGGTCGGATAATAATACCAACTTTTATATTGAGGAATATTTTCCAACCGAATATACTGTGTCGTATCGTAGTAGTATCCCAGGAAGATGCTACCATCCGTGACGAAAAAATACCGCGTATTAAGATCTTGCAGATAGTTCTGCGCCTGTATATGAGCGGCCTCTTCGATACCAATCAATGAAGCCTTGCACTCCACCACCGCCATCAAAATATCTTCTTCATCAAGTACTCCGATATCGATTCTCCTTCTGACATCTTTGACCCCCAATGTATCCAAGCGGCGTTCAACAATGATTTTATTCTGCGGAACTTCCAATCGCTTCATCAGGAACTTAATGGTCTTCTGGCGAACTATCTCTTCCGGCGTCAGATGAACATATTTATTTCGGATTGGATCATAAATCTTATCATTTTCAATTTTCACCTTATATCGATTAAAAATACTGTTTACATTCATTTTTACACCATATACTTGCAAGCCAAATCTATTTCAGGTCCAGGACTTCTCCTTCAAGAGCTCGGCTATCTTCTCCGTCCCCGGTAAGTCATCTAATTCAAGCACCGCAGAAAGATCAAATATCCGTGTCCCCATCGGAGCCCTGGGTGTGACTTTCTTGAAATCGGTCTCATAAAACTGTTCGACAAAAAAGTACCTGTTCTCACTTCTTCTCATATCATACCCGTGTGATTCTCCGTCTTCCATTGCAAGGCGTATGCATTCTTTCCTCTCATCAGTAAGATCGCCGTATTCAGCTTTATATTTCACACCTTCTTCTGTTTCATACGCAATGATTCTGGCGATCACTTTACCAATGGCACGGACGCTTTTATCTTTATAAAGCCCAAGATAATCGTGTGCCCGGAATCCGCGTTCAGCGTTTTCGTAGTATACGTTCTCCCGGAGGCAGAAATCAAAAGTAGTTCCCGCCAGCTGCATCCGCATATATTTCCATGCGTCAGACACAGTGATGAGGCCATCGTTATAACAGTAGTTCAGGTAATCATCCAGCACTTCCTGCATCTCATAGTCCCGGTCATCTATGACTTCCTGAATGGCATTCGCAAGACCTTCAAAAGTAGTATTAATGTGAACGACAGGATACTTCTGCGTTGCATTATAAGCCTTCAGCTTCTCTGTAAACTCTGCCATCTTGTTTTCAGCCATTGGTTCCGGGGCAAGCGTAATCATGACCTTATACTTTTCATCGCCAAAGGACTCCAGGTGGCGAACCAGCTGTTCAGAGTAAAACCAGTCAGAGAGCTTTGTCTCTACAACGATCTTGAAAGATTCCTGCGTGATAGTGGCATCAGGTATGCTTTTTACGCTTTTTTCCTGCAGTGTGAACACGATCTCCGGCTCAAAAGAATCCGAAAAGAATTCCGACTTAAGCAATCGAAAAAACTTATCCGAAGAATAAGAATACAGCCGTGAAAGCAGCAGCATTGTATTTGCCGTTGCCACGTTTTCCTTTTCATGGTATCGCTGAAAGTAATGTATTTTCATACTGCCTCCTTGCAGGAAAGATGATCACTATTCTCCGGCAAAGAAAAGAAGAAAGCCTTTTACAATCACTCTGATCTTCGTGAGGCTAAACAGCCACACTCTGTATCTTGTGCTACAATCATAAACCCTTATTTGATAATAGAACTCTCAATAGTTAAATTGAAAACTTCCATACTCATATGTTGCAACAATACTTTTTGAAACCGCTTTAACATCATAAGAAGGTCCCACTAAAACTATGTCGTGTACATCCTCGTCCTCTGTAGCAAAGCACCAAACGATAAATGTAATCTGATCTCCTGTTTGATTGTCTACCAAATCACTGATCAATCTATACGTTGGGTATTTGCCAATGGAAGAATTCACTTCCATTGGTTCTGACCCGGACATATCTTTTAAAGCATCTCTCCATTGGCCTTCTATGTTATCTAATAACGTTTCGTCCCCGTATCCGTAATACGTTGACATATAAATCGTCATTCCATCATAAGACCACGCGTTTGAATCGGTGTCTTCTTCACTGATTTCTCGCTCCCAGTTTCCTTCCAAAGTGACATATCCGCAATCGTAGGTTCCCACAAGACTTGTAGCATCATCTGTCATCTGGGTTAAATCCTCCTCCGCTGCACTTGAAGCTGAATCTTCATATTCTGTCATCTCATCTTCACGCCCCAATTGGAGCGTTTCTGCCAAAAAGTTTTCTTTATTAACTTCCTTCGCTTCTTCTATGATTTTTTCCGGAATCTCAACTGTGATATTGTCCCAATCGCTATAGATCAGTGTAGCCTCAGTTCCATCCATGCTGATGCTGATTTCTTGATCATCTGATTTGTACAGCACATTAAGTTCATCGATATCTATGGATGTTTGTACGGGAACCATCTCCTTTTTCCCTACATAGATTTTTATCTCGATATCAATATCTTTGACCTCCGCCTCAGTTTCGGCGGCAGCTATACCCATCTCCTTTGTCAGTTGTTCTTTAACATATTTTACAGCGTCCTCATTCTCAGAATCAAACGCTCCTTCTAATATGAAACACTCAACACCGTTTATCTCTTTTGTGACTATCTTCCCATCCTGTTCGCGTAAGACAAATGATTTTTTAAGTTCATCAAAATAAGAGTCGGACATTTTCCCAGATTTCTCGTCTACAGTATATGTCCACTCGTCATTGTCCGTTGACATATATGTATACACACCATCTGTTCTGGTAACAGTGTAAATCTCCGTTTTACTAGTGGAATCGATTCCCAGAAGGCTAGAACTCGTTTGCGCACTATAATGCGATTTTTCCTTTTCAACTTCATCTGTACCTTCAATATCAAATGACAAATTTAATGTATCACCCAAAAGGGCCCTCATTAATCCTGCCGTCATTTCATCCATTTCTTCCGCTTCGCTAAGTGCGATCAAATCTTCTGTATCGAGTCCGAGTTTTAATTCCGTCTCATGTTTCACCGAATGACTTTTATTATTTAATTTCTCAGCCGCTTTATTCAGAATACCTTCCGCCGTCGGCTTTCCGCATCCCTGAAGGCAAGTCATTCCAACCAACAAACCAAATGCTATCCTGCATAATCTCTTTTTCATTGCCATTCTCCTTTATTTTATAATTTCCCAAGGAAGTCATGGTATTAGCTGACAAAATGTCATGACTGTCAAATCTATATTATGATTATACCTACATAAAACCTATTTTTCAACTTCTGCGACTTAAACAAACAGACACCCGGAAGGATAACCTTCCGGATGCCGCTTATTATCCGGGATTTAGTCAACTGTCACTTCGATGCCGCCCACAAAGGTGAACGTGACCTTATCTTTTGCGAAGACGGTCATGTGCTCTACGAGACCGCCCCAGAGCTGTTCATCAAAGACTGTCGGCTCTTCTTCAATTTCCAGGATTCTTTCCGTGAATTTCTGCATTCGGATTCTCCGGGCATAGCGTCTGTCCAAGACCTCACCTCACCTTCACAAACCGTCCTCTCCCAAGCTCCTCACAAAGCCCCGAAAGCGCCAGCTCGATAAGCCCGTCCATGATCCTCGCCGGCTCCATCCCGGTCTCCGCGTTAAGCTCCTCCGCGCCCTTCGGGTCTGAGGTGAGATGCGGAAGGAGGAGTCTTGCATTTTCCGAAAGATCTTCCTCCTTCAGGGTCAGCTGAAGGCTCTCCTGCCGATGCACGTGCAGCACCCCGTCCTTCCCCCTCACGGCGGCATCAAGCCCCGGAAGGCTCTCCGCAAGGAGCTTCGCGTGGTCCGCCCTCGCCTTCCTCGCGTAGGACGCCATGGTCTCCCTGACCGCCAGCTCCTCAAGAAGAGCCTCCGGCGACCAGGCGATGCCCGCCCCCTGGGCGATCAGGTAGTTGCAGCCGTCCGAGAGCGCGTCGCCGACGCGCCCCGGCACCGCAAAGACGGTCCTCCCCTGGTCCAGCGCGAAGTCCACCGTGATAAGGGACCCCGACTTCCTGCGGGCCTCCACCACCAGCACGATGTCCGCGAGCGCGCTGATCAGCCGGTTCCGCTGGGGAAAATTGTAGGAGTAGGGCTGCGTCCCGGGCTCAAACTCCGAGAGGAGGCCTCCCTGATCCATGATGTCCCGGTAGAGCTTCCTGTTGGACCGCGGGTAACAGATGTCGACGCCGGACCCGAGGATCGCAAATGTCTTCCCCCCGGCCGTAAGCGCCCCTCTCTGGGCATAGCCGTCGATCCCGAGCGCCATCCCGCTGATGATCTGGACCCCGTGCTCCGCGAGAACTCTTCCGAAATTCTCCGCCTGGGCATGTCCGTAGGCGCTGCAAAGGCGCGATCCGACGACCGCCACCGAGGGCGCATCATCCCGCGGCAGCTCTCCGATCACGTAAAGATCCTCCGGCATTCCGGCAAGGTCCGTGAGCCTCCCCGGCCACTCCTTTTCGCCTTTTTTAATGTGCCTGATCCGCTTTTCGACATCCTCGGGGCTAAGCTTCATGTTCTTTCTCTCATCAGCCATGGTCAGAGCCTCCAGTATTTTTTGTCGATCATCCGGTAGCAGATGGCCTCGCTCACATGGACCGATTTGATTACGGGGCTGCCCTCGAGGTCTGCGATCGTGCGCGCGACCTTCACGACCCGGTGGTAACCGCGGGCGGAGAGGCCCATGCGGCGGAAGGCATTTTCAAGAAGCCGGCCCGCCCTCTCCTCCATCGGGCAGTACTCCTCGATCCTGCTGGCCGGGATCTCCGAATTAAATGAGATGGAGGTCCCGCGAAACCGCTCCCGCTCGATCTCATGCACCCGCATCACGTCCTCCCGGATCTCGGCGGAGGTCCGCCCGGTTTTGCGCCGCTCCGTGAGCTCCTCGTAGGTCACGGCCGGGGCCTCCACGCAGAGGTCGATCCGATCGATAAGAGGCTGGGAGATCTTGTTCATGTAGCGGGAAATATCCCCCGGCTGGCACACACACCGGTTCATATCCGGAAAATAGCCGCAGGGGCAGGGGTTCATGGCTGCAAGCAGCAGAAAATTTGCCGGAAATCGGAATGTGCCCGCCGCACGGGAAATGATGATCTCCCGGTCCTCCAGCGGCTGCCGCAGTATTTCCAGCGCATTCCGCGAGAACTCCGGCATCTCATCCAAAAATAAAATGCCCCTGTGAGCGAGCGTAAGCTCTCCGGGTTTCGGGATCGTGCCGCCGCCCGCGAGCGCCTGGGGCGACATGGTGTGGTGGGGTGAGCGGAACGGGCGGGTCCCCATGACCGGATTTTCCGGGGTGAGCAGGCCCGCGATGGAATATATCTGGGAAATTTCAAGACTCTCCTCCGGTGTCAGGGGAGGCATAATGGTGGGAATGCGCCGCGCGAGCATGGTCTTGCCCGAGCCGGGCGGCCCGATGAGAAGCAGGTTGTGGAAGCCCGAGACCGCGACGACGGCCGCCCGCTTCACGGCCTCCTGGCCGTGGATATCCGAGAAATCGTAGTCGTAGCGGTTCAGCGCGGTATCAATCTGCGCAAAGGACGGCTCCTCCGGCAGAGTTCCTTCCTTTAAAAAAGAGATGACCTCCGGGAGCGATGAGAAGCCGATCGTGGAAAGTCCCGCGACCGTGCGGGCCTCCGCCAGGTTCTCCGCGGGCACCAGCAGAGCCTTGACGCCGATCTCCTTGGCCTTTACCGCGATCGGAAGAACGCCGGTAACGCCCGAGAGCTCCCCCGAGAGGCTGAGCTCGCCGACGGCCATAATCCCGCCCAGGGAGTTCTCCGGAAGGAACCCAGAGGCGCAGAGGACGCCCAGAGCGACCGGCAGGTCGAATCTCGACCCGGTCTTTAAGATGTCCGCCGGCGACATGTTGATCGTGATCCGTTTGGGCGGCATGGCCACCCCGATGTTCCTGAGAGAGGTGCGCACGCGGTCCTCCGCCTCCCGCACCTGGCCGGTCAGGCACCCGACCATGGAAAATGTCGGCAGCCCGTCCGAGACGTCTGCCTCCACATTCACCGGGATCACTTCGATCCCGATGATCGCAGCCGATAAAATTCTGCTGAACATATGCTCCTCCTAAAGCATTTTCATATATTTCCCTCTCAGAGCCCACGATACTGGATTGATGTTCATTTTGCAAGAAAAAAATGCCCCGCATTCTGCCGGCATTTTTAGCTTTACTTTCCTCCTTCGAAGTGTTATTCTTCATAGGATGCGTAAACATCTATTTCAAGCATACTGAGGAGGGAATTTTATGGGTGAAAATGCACCGAAGAAGGATGCCATCTATGATGCGTCCGCGCTGGGAATGCCGAAAATGCTTATTTTAGGCCTCCAGCACATGTTTGCAATGTTTGGCGCAACGATTCTGGTACCGATTCTGGTCAACAACTATTTCCACGGCGAAGGGCTTTCCGTCCAGGTCACGCTCTTCATGGCTGGCGTAGGTACGCTGTTCTTCCACGTCTGTTCGAAAATGAAAGTCCCGGCATTTCTCGGATCATCATTCGCATTCCTCGGCGGATTCGCGACGGTGGCTGAGCTTAATACCGGGATTTTCGCTGACATGACCTACGGCGAAAAGCTTCCGTACGCATGCGGCGGCGTCGTCATCGCGGGTCTCTTCTATCTCGCCCTTGCGGTCATCATCCGCCTGATCGGCGTCCACAAGGTCATGCGCTTCCTGCCGCCGGTCGTCACGGGCCCGATCATCATCTGCATCGGCCTCTCGCTTGCGCCGTCGGCGATCTCCAACGCTTCGACCAACTGGTTCATCGCTCTCATCGCGCTCGTGACCATCATTGTCTTCAACGTCTGGGGCAAGGGCATGTTCAAGATCATCCCGATCCTGATGGGCGTTGTGATCGCCTACATCGCCGCACTGCTCATGCACGTAGCCGGCATGACGAATCCGGACGGTTCCGCGATCCTTGACTTCACGGCTTCCACGCAGGCAGCCTGGATCGGCCTTCCGAATTTCCAGATCTGCAAGTTCAACATCACTTCGATCCTGGTCATGGCACCGATCGCGCTTGCGACCATGATGGAGCACGTCGGCGATATCTCCGCGATCTCCGCGACCGTCGGCAAGAACTTCCTTGAGGATCCGGGCCTGCACCGCACGCTCGTCGGCGACGGCCTCGCGACCTCGCTCTCCGCGTTCTTCGGCGGCCCGGCCAACACGACCTACGGCGAGAACACCGGCGTTCTGGAGCTCTCCCGCGTCTTCGATCCGAGGGTCATCCGCCTTGCGGCTGTCTACGCGATCGTGCTTTCCTTTGTTCCGAAGTTTGCGGGCATCATCTCCTCACTTCCGTCATCGCTCATCGGCGGTGTCAGCTTCATCCTTTACGGTATGATCTCCGCGATCGGCGTCCGCAACATCGTCGAGAATAAGGTAGACCTGACCAAGAGCCGCAACCTAATCATCGCGGCGGTCATCCTTGTCTGCGGCCTCGGGTTCTCTTCCGGCCTGACCTTCACGGTCGCCGGCACTTCGATCACGCTGACCAGCCTCGCGATCGCTTCGATCGCCGGCATCATCCTGAACGCGGTCCTTCCGGGCAACGACTATGAGTTCGGCGCAAACCCGAAGGGCGACCAGCACAGGGGCGTGAGCGTCAGATAATTCGCGCACAGGGACGGTTCTTCGCAGAGGGGGACGCATCTAATTCTTAGATGCGTCCCCCTCTGCGAAGAACCGTCCCCTTTTTCGTTCACTCAAACGACTCCCAAAGAAATGCCTCGACCTCCGAGAGCAGCTCGTCGGTGAACAGCCGATCGTCCGCATGCTTGCACTTCGGCACAAGCTTAAGCGTCACGTCCTCGCCGTTGGCCTTGAGTGCCTCATAGAGCTCCACCGACTGCAGGTGGGACACCGTGATATCCGCATCCCCGTGCACGATGAGCGTACGCAGCGCGGGGTTTTCATTTTCCTGCCGCATGGCCCTCTTAAGCGGGCTCGCCTCAACCTTCTCTGCATCGCCCCAGTCCGCGTACTTTTTGCGGAGCCAGAGCTCCTCAAGGCTCCCGTACTCTCCCAGCACCTCGTTCGCCCAGCCGTTTGCCACTGTCGAGATCCAGGGGATGAGACCCTCCTCGGCGAAATTGCCTCTCATCGACTCAAAATCAATGCACCCGTAATAATCCACCAGCGCGTCGAACGCGGGCATCTCAAAGCGCTTCTCCTCCGTCTCGCCGATGCACAGCGTATCGGAGTACGCATCCGGCGCCGACAGCGCGCACATGGACGAGAGATACCCGCCTGCCGACTCGCCCCAGACGGCGATCCGGTCCGCATCGATCCCGTACTCGTCCGAGACGCTGCAGAGGTAGCGCACCGCCGCCTTGACGTCGCAGACCGCTGCCGGGTAGGCCGCCTCCGTGGACAGGCGGTAGTTCACGCTCGCGCAGGCAAACCCGTGATCACGGAAATACCGGTACATGAACTGGGCCTGCCGGGACTGAGCATCATTAAATGCAAACCCGCCGCCGTGAATCATGACAAACAAAGGCACTGGCTCCTCGCTTGCCGGCACATAGAGGTCGATATACTGGGCCTCCGAGTCCTCCGCATAGGGCAGATGGATAAAGCTTTTGCCGCCGGCCCACTCCGTCGACTCGTCGAGCTCAAGCGTCGGTGAGAAGATATTGCACCAGACCTGCCGCACCGTGTAGCGGTTCACGATGAGGAGAACCGCGATCACGGCAGCGACTGCCAAAAGGATCTTCAGAATTACGGAGCCTTTTTTCTTCTTTTCATTTTTCATTGAGATACCTCAGCCGAAAACACCTTCTGCAGGAAATTATACAGCGACAGATGCCAGTGCCCGATCGAGTGGTACCGCATCGGGAAAATGTCATAGCTCGTATTGATCCCGTAGTCCAGCCTCGGCTCAAGATTGTTCAGCATCGTGTAGCCCGGGGTCATATAGGGTGTTGCGAAGTCAAAATTTCCCGTCGTCGCGTAGACATAGTGGATCGGCAGGTCCCGCTGCTCCTCCGTGAGCATCGTCTCCCGGATGTGCTCCTCCGTCGTGCGGAACGAGCTGAAAAGCCCGAAATACGAGAAATAATCGAGACTCCCGCAGAGCACCGAGTTGGCGGTCGTCACCGCGCCGCGGGAGAGACCCGCAAAGGCCCTGTGATCGCGCGATGCCGAGAATCCCTTATCATCCGCCGTCTCCGCCCATGTGGAGTACTTCTCTTCCACTGCGGGCATGAGATCATTTCGAAGCTCCTCCCTGAAGGAAAATGTCAGAGCGTCGAGACCGTCCATGCAGTCATTTTCCACATAGAAGGTCGGCGTCACCACGATGAGGGGCTCGATCTCGCCCATGGCGATCAGGCGGTCCAGCATGATCTTGTTGTACGCATGGGTCTTCAGCCAGTAGTACTCGTCGTCGCCGGTTCCGTGCATGAGGTAGAGGATGTTGTATTTTTTATCCGCGCTGTAGCCGTAGGGCAGGTACACCATCGCCCGCTTGGTCACGGCCCGGCCGTCCGTCGCGTAGGCTTTGGTCTCGTAGAGAAGCTCCTCGAGCGTCCCCGCCTCCTCAATCTCACCCGTGTCGAACTTCTCCGGGACCGCCCAGATCGTCCGCTTTGCATGGCCGTCCCAGGCTCTGTCACGATCCACATTGCTCTTCCAGAACCAGCCGACGCAGCCCAGTGTGAGCAGCAAAAGCACAAGCGGAACCCAGGGCAGCTTCCCGGGCTTTTCTTTCTTCATCAGCATGAAAATAGTACCGGCAACCGCCCATATGCCTCCGATCACGCCCTGGATCACAAACAGGGATCCGAAGCTCGTCGTCTCCCCGTAGTTTAGAAAGCTGTTCAGGACAAAACCGCCGACTGCGACCGCTATGAGCAGAAACGGCATCCTGCCGGACCAGGCGGCCCAGGCCGCGAGCACGATCAGGGCCTCCAGCACCAGCGCGGTCAGAGCCATGACCGCAATGCCGAGGCTCATATATTTTGCCGCCTGCACGGCACCCAGCGCGAAAATGACAAGGAAGACACCGAGGCCGATCCGGTCGATCAGCGCACCGTTTTTAGTTTCTTTCATGTTCATTACCTCAGGTCCTTTAAATATTCCCGTAAAGTTAAAAATACAGCGGCAGCACAATGCTGCCGCCGTATCTTATTGCATTATTACGCTTCCTTCTTTGTAACACCCATGAACGTTGCCACAATGGAGATCACCCATGCGATGCAGGCGCAGACCGCAAATGTGATGTATCCGGACAGGTTCGTCTTCGGGTTCAGGCCGGCGTAGACGAGACCGAACTCATTGACCATAGGTGCGGCGGAGATGCCGATGGCTGCCATGATGAGCACGGCATGCGCGATCAGGCAGATGTTCGGGATCTCCTTGCCGAGCACGAAGGCCAGGACGAGAGCCGCAGCGCCCGCCACTGCCGCGCAGATGAGCAGCGTGTTGGTCAGGCTGTCCTGCATGAGAGCCGACTTGTACAGAACGAGGCCCACTACGCAGAGAATTGTCGAGACAGCTGCGAGGACAAAGCCGAGTGTGATTTTATTGTTCTTCATGGTTCTATCCTCCTTATTTATTTTTCCTGACAGGCTTGTTAGAGAATGCGGAGATCAGGTACCAGATGCAGCATGCCGCAGCCAGGACGCCGGTGATTCCGTTCACCGCGAGCAGCGCCTTCTCCCAGAACGGATAGACGCGGACAACGCGGGTATCGGTTGTGACGCCGTTCATCGTGTTGGAGTTCGCGAAAGTGTAGAGGTCATACTTCAGCATCTGCTTCAGCTCCTGCTGGAAGGCGGTATCCTTCTCGATGAGCTTCATGTTGTCCGGTGTGCCCGGATCGCCGATGACGGAGGACTCGTACGCGTTCTGCGTCAGGCATCCGCCGCCGCCCGCGAACGTGACATCGCGCCAGTTCATGTACTCGGCGCCGTTGATCATGTCGGTGATGACATAACCGGTGTAGCCCCATTCATTGCGGAGAATCTCGGTCAGAAGACCGCGATGCGCGCCGGCATAAACCGTGCCGAGGCGGTTGAAGGCGGTCATGACGCCCTGCGCGTAGTTGTTCTCGCATACACCCTGGAAGCCTCGAAGCTCGATCTCGCGGGCGCCCTGCTCGGAGATGAAGGTGGAGGTACCGGAGCGGTTTGCTTCCTGATGATTCAGAGCGAAGTGCTTCGGCTCCATCATAAGGCCCTTGGACTTGCCGCCCTTGCAGACCGCAACGCCCATCAGGTTAGTGAGCATCGAATCCTCGGAGTAGTACTCGTGGTTACGAGAGCAGTAGACGGCTCTGTGGTTGTTGAGACCCGGTCCGAAGATCGAGCAGGCGTTTGCCCACAGGGAGTCTTCGCCGAAGAGCTCGCCTTCGCGCTCGACTAATTCAGCATTGAACGTAGCGGCGACTACCGGCTCGGTCGGCATGGTCGGCATCTGCCACATGGCGTACTCGTTGTCCGGACCGACATAGGTCGGCTCGTCAGACTCGGACGGAGACCAGTTGGATGTGTAGCCCGGCACCTGGTCGGAGACGAAGCCGACAGGGCCGTCATACAGAGTGACCACGTGGAGACCGATGGAGTTGATCGGCTCCATGTTGTCGCCGGCAGCCTTCATGAAGGTGACGGCTTCCTCAAGAGTGATATTCTCAAGCAGCTGATCCCACATCGGATCGTCAAGCGGGACAACTCCCTCGCAATTGCCGGCATCATCGAGGATGAGCATATCGACAAGGCGCATGCCGTTGTTCGCGCCCCAGGTCACGCCCTCGCCGTTCTCGGTGAGCTCATAGACCTGGTTCTTGAGATTCTTCAGCATCTCGTCGCTGGGTGCGATGCCCCAGACCGGCTCCCAGCCCTTGGACCAGTCGGAACGGGTTACGAACTCGACGCCGCGCTCCGGAAGGAGCTTTCTGATGTCGCCGTCCTGAAGCTGGTTCTGGACACCGACGGAATAGGTCTCGATATCGGCCGTATCGACCGTGACCTTCTTTGCATTGTTCGCATTGATGACTTCGTCATCCGTGATCTTCACGAGTTTCTCGTCGCTGCCGAGCTTGGCGGCCAGGACGTTGTTCAGAGCCTCGTGAGAGCCGTTGCCGATCGAGAAGTAGTAGTCGCCGGCATCGAGGATCCAGGCGCCCTGGGTTCCGTCTGCCTTGACTGCGTTCTCATCGTAGGAAGCAACATATTTTGCATCGAAATCGACCGTGACGGTCTCGCTTGCGCCGGCTTCCAGAGTAGCGGTCTTGCCGAAGCCGACAAGCTGGATCGCAGCCTTCTCAACGCCGCCCGCGATGTACGGAGCCTGCGCATAGAGCTGAACCACGCTCTTGCCCGGGACGGAACCGGTGTTGGTGACCTTCACGACAGCCTTGCTCTCGCCGCCGATGTTGAACTCGACGCTCTGGAGCTCCTGCTCGAAGGTGGTGTAGGATTTGCCGTAGCCGAACGGGTAAGCGACCTCAGAGGCATAGTCCCATGCGCCCTGGGAAGCGAACACGCCCGCTGCACCGTCGGCGTTGCCCTGGCCGAGGACCGCATCCTCGTAACGGGTCTCATAGTACTTGTAGCCGACATAGATGCCTTCGGTCTCGATGATGTACCAGTTGCCCTTGTCGTTGCCCGGATCGATCGTGCCGTCAGCGACATCGTAGAAGAAGAGGCCGAAGTTCTGCATCGCCGGAGCGGACGTGGAATTCGTCGCATAGGTGTCGGCGATGTGGCCGGACGGGTTCACCGCACCGGTGATGACGTCAGCCACGCCGCGGAAGCCGTAAGCGCCCGGAAGGCCCGCCCATACGATGGCGGAGATGGCCGGATCATTCTTAAGGTCCGCGATTTCCATCGTGACATCAGAGTTGAGGACAACGATGACCTTGCCGTTGGAGTTGGCCTTGGCCAGCTCGATCATGGCTTTCTCATTGTCGGAAAGAGCCATCGGGCGCTCGAAGTTGTCGCCGTTCGGGTCTTTCATCGTGGAGACAGCGTAGTCGGAAGCCTCGGAGCTGTCGCGGGAGAGGAATACGATCGCAGCCGTATCCTTCGCTGCATCGAGGACGTCCTGGGTGTAGAAGTCTGCGGGCGGCTCGCCGATCATGTAGCTGTCAGCCGTCTCAAACATCGGCCAGAATACCGGAATCAGGGAATGTCCCGGAACTTCCTGTCCGAAGAATGCAGCCTTGCGGCGATAGCTGTCAGCCGCGCTGCTGCCGTAGAGGCTGAGCAGTTCCTCATTGAGGGCAACACCGTTCTCCTTCAGCGCGTCGATCAGGGAGACGGTCGTCTGCCCCGCGTCTGCGTTGACGGAAGTCGTGGAGCCGATCAGACCTCCGTAAGTGGGTGCAAGTGCGTTGAGGCCCCAGATGGTGACCTTCTCGCTTGCCGCGTCGAGCGGAAGCGCGCCGTCGTTCTTAAAGAGGACGGTTCCTTCCTGGGAGATCTCGCGTGCGAGAGCTTCCTTTGCGTCGATAACATCTTTCACGGTCGTGAATTCCGACTTGTAATAGATGCCGTCGCCGGCGCTCTCACCGGTTTTCTCCGTCTTGTAGCTTGTGGTACCGAAGAAGGTATTGATCTTACCTGTCCAGGTACGCGCGATGCTCGTGACGATCATCGACAGCACAAAAAGTGATGCCAGAATGACCGCGAGGCCTCGCTTTAAGCCCGTTTTCCTGCCTTTCATGTTGTCCCTCCTTTTGATTGTTTTTCGATACTGTCTGTATCGATCATGTCTTCTCAATTTTAACAGAATGCTCACAAATTGTCCATAATCTCGTGATTATTTTCATGTTCATTTGTTCAAAAAAACGCAAACAGCTGACCCATTATAAAAAAGACCCGTCGATATGACGACAGGTCTTTTACACAGAAATATTTATTCAGTTCTTTCTTCTTAAGATATCAAAACTCTCCGCCTCCGCCGAGAGAGATACATGAATCTCCTGCTTTGCGTGAGGCGCCGAGGGCATTTCATTTCCGTCATTGTCCCGGATCGAGAGCACCCGCGCGGGCACGTCACGCCCGTCCGGCTTCATGATCTCGATCTCCTCGCCGACCGAGAACTTGTTCTTCTGGATGAGACGCACGCGCCCGTCCTCCTCTCTCTCCGCGACACCGAGGTAGGTATAGGGGCTTTTGTAGGTCAGCCCGTCGTAGATCTGGTCCTCCTCCGACGGCTTCCCGTAGAAGAACCCGGTCGTGAACTCCCGGTAGGTGCAGGCCGCGATCTCCTCCATATAGTGCGGCAGATTGGCCTTATAGAGCGCGGGATCCGTCTCGTAGTCCCGCATCGCGAGCCTGTAGGTTCTGGCCGCCGTCGCGACGTAGAGCGCCGCCTTCATGCGCCCCTCCACCTTGAAGCTGTCGATCCCGGCCTCATAGAGGTCCGGCAGGTGGTCGATCATGCAGAGGTCCTTCGAGTTGAAAATGAAAGTCCCCCTCTCATTCTCCTCGATCGGCATATACTCGCCCGGGCGCGTCTCCTCCACGACCGCGTATTTCCAGCGGCAGGGATGGGTGCAGAGGCCCTGGTTGGCGTCCCGCCCGACCAGATAGTTGGACAGAAGGCACCGCCCGGAATAGGAAATGCACATCGCCCCGTGCACGAACGCTTCGATCTCAAGATCTTCCGGGATTCTCTCCTTAAGCTCCCGGATCTCTCCAAGGGAGAGCTCCCGGGCGGTCACGATCCGCTTCGCCCCGAGCTCGTGCCAGAAGCGGCAGGTCCCGTAGTTGGTCGAGTTTGCCTGCGTGCTGATGTGGAGATCGATCTCCGGCATGACTCGGCGCGCAAGGGCGAACATGCCCGGGTCCGCGACGAGGACCGCATCGGGTTTCATTTCCCGAAGTTCCTTAAAATACGCCTCCGCCTCATCAAGGTCCCTGTTATGGGCAAAGATATTGGCGGTCACGTACACCTTTACGCCCCGCTCATGGGCAAACGCGATGCCCTCCTCCATCTCCTCCGGCGAGAAATTGTGGGCCTTAGCCCGAAGCCCGAAGGCCTCCCCTCCGATGTAGACCGCATCCGCCCCGTAGAGGACCGCGACCTTCAGGACGTCAAGGCTCCCCGCGGGTATCAGAAGTTCCGGATGTTTCATACTGCACCTCCAAAAAAGGCAGCGGCAAGCGCCGCCGCCCGTTATATTCAAAGCTTTACACTGACCGCCAGGCCGTCGCCGGCCGGCAGGATCGTCGTCACAAGACTGTCGTCGTGGGTGATCGCCCAGAGGTACTCCCGCATGCGCCTGTAGATCGTGCGGTCCCTCCGCTCCACCGCGTAGTGGGACTCGAGGATACTGCCCTCCTGCAGCACATTGTCGGACGCGAGCACGCCTCCCGGCTTAAGAAGCCTCATGATCTCCGGCAGAAAACGCACATACTGCCCTTTCGCCGCATCAAGAAAAATGAACGAAAAGCTCTCCTCAAGGTCCGGCAGTATATCCGCGGCATCCCCGCGGATGAGCCTGATCCGTCCGTCTCTGTCGTACTCCGCGAAGTTCTCCTCCGCTTTCGCCGCCCGCTTCTCGTCGAGTTCGATGGTCACGATGCGCGCAGGGCACGCATCCAGCATAAAGAGCGCCGAGAAGCCCGTCCCGGTGCCGATCTCGAGGATGCGGTCCGGGGTTTTCATTTTAAGGAGGACCCGCAGAATGCCCGCGGTCTCCGGCCGTATGATCGGCACATCCCCGGCCAGCGCTTCCTGATAAAGTTTCTCAAGATGGGACGGCAGCTCCCGCTCCATCGAGAGGAGAAACGAGCGCATGCGCTCCGGATCGAAGGAAAGCGGTTTTCTCTCTTCCATCCGCTATTCCTCCCCGCCGGGCTGGCCTTCCGTGTTCTCCTTCGAGAG
>ONHA01000040.1:0-584 GCA_900317515.1 uncultured Eubacteriales bacterium | reverse complement strand
TTCCCGTGCGCCTCCGACAGCCGCTCCTGCACCATGAAGACGAGTACGTCGCTTATGATTCCCTTGTCCTTGAGCTCCGCCCCGATATCGCGTACGGACCATCCGCTTTCGATCGTAACCGTCACATCGGTCCCCGGAGGAGCCTCCATCGGCACCTCGTTGAAGATCCGGTAGCCGAAGGCATAGGCGGTCTTCGCCCCGAAGATCAGGATCACGATGAGCAGGATGATGATCAGGATCCGGAGCAGCCCGCTGACGGCCCCGATGAGCAGGTCGTATCCTTTTTCGGCGTTGTCATTTTTCCCCATGATAAGGCTCTGCCCCTCTCACATCCCCGGCATCCGGATTCCGATGGCGTCGATCACACTGCGGTACACGCGTCTCACTTCGGAGCAGAGCTCCGCTTCCGCCTCGATGTAGGCGTTGACCTGGGGGATCTTCTGCATCTCCTGGTGGCGGCGCGTCAGCTCGTCGCAGTGGGCCAGAAGCTCGTCGCCGCTCATCGTCGAGTACATCTCGATCGTGTCACGTCTCAGCTTGTCCAGCTGCTCCTCCAGTTCCGGGTAGACCCGGAGGGCCTTTTC
>ONHA01000029.1 GCA_900317515.1 uncultured Eubacteriales bacterium | reverse complement strand
TACCGGCTCTGTCTCATAGGATTATTATACATAGGCAGAATAGCATGGTTGCAAAGCCACTGACAGGATTATTTCTTCGTCGGTGATATTTTCATTTGAAAGCAATCACTGCAATGATATTGCAATGTTCGGCAATGCTTAGTATAGTTTCTTTAGGAGGCTGAAGAAAAAATGGGAAAGACTATGAAAAGAAACCAGACCAGTAAAAAAAATAAAAAAGAATCCCCAAAAGAACCTGAAAAAGCCAGGAATTATACACAGGAAGATGCGGATTACTTTTCCCGGAATTATACCAACGAGCGTATACGAAAACAGATAGCCGAACACAGCGTACTTTTCAAGGAGATCGTCTGTATGTTGGCATTTGCGCTGTTTCTTATTCTGCTGAGCTTTATAAGGGCGTTTATGGATATTTTCCCGAGGATAAGCGTCTATCATTTACTGTCTTCGATAAGAGAGGATCATCCTGTAGGAATAGCATTCGGGCTTACGATCATCGTTATGGCGAGTGTCTGGATCCATGAAGCGGATTCTTTATGTATGATAAAACATATCTTTCCTGCATGCAGCGGAAGACGATATCAGGCGAAGGAAATAGATGCTTTGGCCAATGATCCCAAAACATGCTGGATTCCGGAGCTTCAGGTATTTGCTGCACCTCAGGCCCTGATCGGGTTCAATAAGGGCATCACGGTGGTGGAATATGATGATATAGCGGGCATACGGATAAAGGTGAAGGAACACAGCGAAAAGACAACAAAGGGAGGCAATCGCGGCAGAATGAATATCAGAAGGGCAATGTACTACGCGCTCACAGACAAATACCGCGAATGGAAGACTTACTATATTATTATCAAAACGAAGAAACGCAAAAGAATGGTGCTGACGGAGGTTAAGAGCAATACTTATGAATCACTGGTACAGATAATAAGAGAAAAATGCAAAGACCCTGAATCCATAATTATAAATCTGCAGGAATAAAACGGATGAGGTATAAGACGGATGAGGTATAAGACGGCAGCTGGCTTGCAGAGCTTGGGATTTAACATGACGGAGCGAAGCATCAAAGCAACCCTGAGGAGAAGCTTGGGGTTGTTTTCATTTGCGTAAAAAGACACTCTGTGACAAGCTAAAAGAAATGTTATTGTAATGCCCGGCAGTGCTTGTTATAGTTATTTCAGAAGAAAAATGAAAGACAGGAGGTTTTACTATGCTTGAAATCGGAACAAAGGCACCGGAGTTTACTTTGCGGGATCAGAACGGGGAGTTTCATTCTCTCTCTGACTATAAAGGTCAGAAGGTCATTCTTTATTTCTATCCGAAGGATATGACCGGGGGCTGCACCAGCCAGGCGTGCAATTTCCGCGATCTGTACCCCCAGCTGAGGGAGAAGGGCGCGGTGGTGCTCGGCGTGAGCAAGGACTCCGTCGAATCGCACAAGAGGTTTGAGGAGAAGCACGGGCTGCCGTTTACGCTGCTGTCCGACGCGGATCTTTCTGTTATCACGGCCTACGATGTCCTTCGCCCGGGCAAGGACGGCAAGCCGACAAAGAGCCTGATCCGCTCGACTTACCTGATCGATGAGGATGGAGTGATCGTGAAGGCGTTCGGCGGCGTTAAGCCGAAGGAGAATGCGGCGCAGATGCTGGAGGAGCTGTAAAAAGCGGCCGGCAAAGTGAAGCGAATCATTGCAGACGAGGAGGAATGAACATGCGGGTTTTAATTTTAAACGGAAGTCCGAGACCGAAGGGCAATACCAAACAGATGATTCAGGCGTTCTGCGAGGGACTTAAGATGGCGGGACACGAATATGATGTCTTTGACGTCTGCAGGATGAACATCCGAGGCTGTCTTGCCTGCGAATACTGCCACATGAAGGGCAGCGGGCAGTGCGTTCAGAAAGATGATATGCAGAATATCTATCATAAGCTGCAGGAGGCGGAGATGCTGGTGATCGCGTCGCCGATCTATTATCACGGTTTTTCCGGGCAGCTGAAATGTACTATCGACCGGTTCTACGCGGCCGCCTATCCCGACAGGCCGGCAAAGCTTAAGAAGGCAGCCATGTTCTTAAGCTCCGGGGATCCCGACATGTATGACGGGGCGATGTTCTCTTACAGGGGAGATTTTCTGGAGTATCTTAAGCTGGAGGATATGGGGGTATTTACAACGACCGGCTATGATCCCGGCGTACCGGCGGAGAAGCTGGAGGAGATACGTAAGTTCGGCGCCTCACTGTAAATGTAATTGCGAAAACAGCAGGCGGGTTTCCGGACATGCCTGAGGCGCCGGAACAATATGAAAAGTCTCCTGCAAGGCGACCCTGCCAGGGCGAACATCTGTTATACTGAACCTGCATCAGGAAAAAGAGAAATGAAAGAAAGGCAGGTAATTATATGTACGGAGCATTACTCGGAGATATGATCGGAGCACCCTATGAATTTGACCGGGGCGGCAAGACAAAGGACTTCCCGCTGTTTGGGAGAGGGGTTCATTTTACGGATGACAGCGTGATGACGATCGCGGTGGCGGAGGCGCTGCTGGATGCGAGGGCACAAGGTGTCTGGAACGATGAGGAGACGGTGAAGAAGCTCCTTGCGGATTCGATGCGCCGCTGGGGCAGCAGGTATCCGGATGCGGGCTACGGCGGAAGATTCCGCGTGTGGCTCAGGGACCGCAGGATGGGACCCTACGGCAGCTACGGCAACGGCTCCGCCATGCGCGTATCCGCCGCGGGGTGGCTCTACGACAGCCTTGAGACGACCCGAAAAATGGCGAGGTGGACCGCCGAGGTCACCCACAACCACCCGGAAGGTGTGAAGGGGGCGGAGGCGACGGCAAGTGCGATCTTCATGGCGAGAAACGGCGCTTCGAAGGAGGAGATCCGCGATTACATCGTCCGTGAGTTCGGCTATGATTTAAGCCGCACCTGCGACGAGATCCGTCCCGGGTATCACCATGTGGAAAGCTGCCAGGAGACGGTGCCGGAGGCAATAACGGCCTTCCTGGAGGGAAATGATTTTGAGGATGTGATCCGGACGGCTGTTTCTCTGGGCGGAGACTGCGACACCCTGACCTGCATTGCCGGCAGTATCGCGGAGGCATTTTACGGCATTCCGGTCGGCATGATGGCAGAGTGCATTAAACGCCTTGAAGAGGATATGCTGGCGGTTCTGGGGCGGTTTGACAGGACAATCCGCTAAAAAACGGAGAGCGTTTCAAATTTCAAAAATTGACATAACCAAAAACCTACAAACCGACCCTTTACATGGGGTCGGTTTGTGCTATACTGCCTGTATACGAAAAAACCGGAATGTCAGGAGGTATAAGGCCATGACGGGACTCACAGCAAAAGGAGTAAGAAGTATGACGCTGCGGGAGACAGATAAGGTCAGATGGATCACGGTGACGGCAGTCTTCATGGGGATGAACATCGCCCTGTGCGCCTTCGGGATCCCTGTCCCGGGCGGACATCTGTATCTGAATGATGTCGTGATCCTCACAGCGGCGATGCTGCTGGACCCGGTCGCGGCGTTTGTCGTGGGCGGACTCGGCGCGTTTCTCGGGGATCTTTTATTTTATCCCCTGCCCATGTTCGTCTCACTCGCGGCCCACGGGCTGCAGGCAGTGGCCGTTTCGATCCTGTTCCGGAAAATTCTCCCCGGACACAGGAAGGCGGCAGCCTGGATCAGCACGGCCGTCGGCGCCGTGATTATGGTTACACTGTATACACTGGGAAAAATCTATGTGTACAGCACATTTGAATACGCGATGATAAAGCTCCCCTATGAGATCGCCCAGGCGCTGCTCGGCATGGCAGGCTCTATCCTGCTCTGCTTCCGCGGGGGACTTATGGACCTCTTTCACAGGGTCATGCAGGAATAAAAGAGTGGGAAGGAGATAAGAGATGGAACTTATCAAAGTTGAGGAAAATGAACTGGAGAAAATAAAACGCGAAGCCTATCAGGCAGCCACCGAGGTGTGCGAGGGAGCAAAGCTCCGTGCAGGGGACCTCTTTGTGGTCGGCTGTTCGACGAGCGAGGTGCTGGGGGAGAAAATCGGCACCCATTCAAGCCTGGACGCGGCGGGCGCGCTGTTCGCAGGGATTCACGGGGCACTTTGCGAGCGTGGGATCTTCCTCGCGGCCCAGTGCTGCGAGCATCTTGGCCGCGCACTGATCGTGGAGCGGGAGGCCGCGGACCGCTACGGCCTTGAGGAGGTCAACGTGATCCCCCAGCCCAAGGCCGGAGGTTCCTTCGCGACGACCGCCTACAGGGAGTTTCATGATCCTGTCGCGGTCGAGACGCTTAAGGCAAGCGCCCACGCGGGAATCGACATCGGCGGGACCCTCATCGGCATGCATATAAAGCCGGTCGTGGTGCCCCTCCGCATCGCGACGAAGAAGATCGGGGAGGCCTCTCTTATCTGTGCGCGCCGCCGTCCGAAGTTTGTCGGGGGAAGCCGCGCGGTGTATAATGAGGAACTTCTTTGAAGTACGTATAAAACGTGATAAAAAACTGAAAAGCGTGATATAATACATGGTGTGATTATGATAGATTTATCCTGAGTGGGAGGACTCCCGCTTAGGATAATTTCTTTTACAGCGAACGGAGGAATGCCAGCATGCAGATCAAAAACCCGATCCTGACCGGTTTTCACGCTGATCCATGCATCTGCCGCAAGGGAGATGACTACTATATCGCGGTGTCCAGCTTCGAGTGGTTTCCGGGGATCCCGGTGTATCATTCCCGGGACATGAAGCACTGGGAGCTCTATACCCATGTCCTCACGGATGAAAAGGCCTGTGACCTCACAAGACTCCCCTCCGCCAAGGGAATCTGGGCGCCCTGCCTGACCTACTCGGAGGAGGAAGACCTCTTCTACGTGGTCTACGGGGTCATGAACTCGATGAACGCCAGATATTTTGATATCGATAACTATCTGATCACGGCAAAGGACATCAAAGGTCAGTGGAGCGAGCCGGTTTACCTGCACTCCGCGGGTTTTGACGCGTCTTTGCTTCACGACACCGACGGGCGCAAATATCTGGTATCGCTCGACTGGGAGACGAGGTCGGACTATGAAAAGCCCGGCGCGATCTGCATCGTGGAGTACGATCCGAAGACAAAGTCCGTCGTGGGACTCCCGAAGCGTATCTGGCGCGGCGGGACGGACCGCGGCTGCCTTGAGGCCCCGCACCTGACCAGGCACGGGGAGTACTATTATCTCATGTGCGCCGAGGGCGGCACCGGCTACTACCACTCAGTCACGATGGCGAGGGCTAAGGATCCGTTCGGTCCCTACGAAGGGGACCCGGAAAATCCGATCCTCACGGCGGTGTCGGAAGAGCATGACGAGCGGTCGGATGTCGATCACTTAAAGCCGCGCTATTTTAATCCGGGCTCCTATCTGCAGAAATGCGGACACGGCAGCTACGTGGAGACAACCCTCGGCGAGGTCTATCTGGTGCACCTCTGTGCGAGACCCTTTACGCCGGAGCTTCGCTGCACGCTGGGGCGTGAGACCGCCATCCAGAAAATGTCCTGGACGAAGGACGGGTGGCTGAGACTCGCCTCGGGCGGCAGACTTGCGGAGACCTATGTGGAGGGCAGCGCTCTTCCCGACTGGGAGGCTGCGCCTCTTCCGGAGAGGGATGATTTCGAGAGCGGGGAGCTGGGGCTCCAGTACTGCGCACCGCGAATTGCACCGGAAAGCTTCTGCGACTTAACGTCCCGCCCGGGCTGGCTTCGCATGCGGGGCCAGGAGGCGCAGGCCTCTTTAAACCGGGTGAGCTTCCTTGCGCGGAAGCTTACGAGCGTACATGCGGAGATCACCACCAAGATGGAGTTCTCCCCGGAAATGTATAAACACAGCGCCGGCCTCATGCTCTACTACGACAACATGAACTACGCGTATCTGCGGAAATATTGGAGCGACACGCTCGGCGGCCCGGCTCTCTCGGTGCTGCGGCTTCGCAACGGTATAAAGACGGAGTATGCGGACGCCCGCCGGGCGGTCGCGGACGGTCCGCTGTGGCTCAAGATGCTCGTTGAGGGCCGCAAGTCCCGGTTTTTCTGGTCCTGTGACGGTGAGACCTGGGAGGAGATCGGGCCCGTGTTCGACACGAGCGAATTTTCCGATGAGTACTCCGAGTACGGTGAGTTCACCGGCTGCTTCGCGGGAATCACCTGCGCGGATCTCATGCTGCATAAGAAATGCGCGGATTTTGATTTCTTCTCCTATCGGGATCTCAAGCCGGAGATGCTTCCCGGCGGACCGGAGAACGGTCAGGCGGGAGGCGGCGAAGACAAGGAACGGAAGAACATGCGGAAAACGGTCCATACCCTCTCTTCGGATCTGCACGAGATCGACATGAGCCACAACTCCTACGAGCAGGAGAGGCGGGAGCAGGAGAGCATCCGCAAGGGGGATCTCGAAGGGCTGCTTAAAAGCATCGAGGAGCTGGAGATGGAACGGGTCGGCATGCTCTCGAGGGACACTTTGAGAAATTACAAGGACCTCTCCATAGTGGCGATCACGCTGTCGAGCCGGTCGGCCATCGAGGGCGGCGTGTCGCCGGAGACGGCATTTTCCATGTCGGATTCCTTTATTCAGCAGATCGAAAATCTGAGGAGCAAGGAGAAGGTCCTGGAGTTTACCAGAAAGGCGCAGACGGAGTTCTGCCTGGCTGTCCGGGACGGTGCACGCTCGGCGACCGACAACCCGCTCATCCTGCGCTGCCGGGACCTCATAAGCCGGCGTGTGAACGCAAAACTCTCCGTGAAGGAACTTGCGGACGCGCTGAATGTCAACCCGTCCTACCTCTCGCAGGTGTTCTCGAGGGAGGAGAAGATGCCCATTTCTGATTACATTGCAAGGGAGAAGGTGCGGACCGCTACGGGGGAGCTTATTTTCACGGATAAATCCTTCGCCGAGATCGCGGCCCTCTTCAGCTTTTCGTCTCAGAGTCATTTCGGTAAGGTCTTTAAAAAATGGACAGGCATGACGCCGAAGCAGTACCGCACGCTGTACGGCGAGAGAACGAATGTGTGAATAGTTACGAATAATTAATAATATTTGTGCCAGAGCGCTTCGATTCGTGATATAAATCGGGCGCTTTTTTTGTTATAATTTGAAACAACCAAATGGATTGAACAAGTGAGAACGCCGGCAAATCTCCCTGTTCTTTCCGCAGAATCAAGCAGACACAAAAAAGGAGAAAACACATGAACGGACTTCTGAAACCCGGGCTGATGAGAGGCCTCAGCGCGATCTTCTCAACCCTCCTTATTCTGGCACTCAGCCTCACATCGGTGGCAAACGCCAACTCGAGCGTCATCAACCGCCAGCTGGGAACCACCGCCTACATCACGAAGACAAAAGGCAGCTCCGTCTCTGACACGACCTATTTCAAGTCGGAGTTTTCCTCTGTCGAGGAACTGGCAAATGCAAAGCATGCGCTGGCCGCGGAGATCGCCGCGGAAGGCAGCGTTCTTCTGAAAAATGCAAACAGCGCCCTGCCGCTTAACAAGGACACCGAGACGGTCACCGTCTGGGGCCTCAACTCGTTGGTCCCGACACTGGGCGGCCTGATGGGCTCCCCTGCATTCCCGTCCGAGGCAGGGGGACAGAAGGCGACCGGCATCCTTGACGCGCTCGGCATGAAGGGCGTGCAGTTCAACGGAGCCTTCGCGGGCTTCTACGGTGAAAATTTTGACAGCGTGCGCAAGAGCAGCCTCTTCGGCGCCGAGATTCCGGGCCACAGCCACACCGTCAGCTTCGACACGATCCCGGAGCCGGCTTCCAGCTATCAGATCGGTGAGCTGCCGGCAAGCGCATACCCGGCAGACCTGCTTGCTTCGGCTGACAATACGACGGCACTTGTGCTCCTGACCCGCGACAGCTCCGAGGCGGCGGATTTCACGACCGCCATGACGAGCGACCCGCTCGGCAACACATTTGAGACGCCGCTGTCCCTTTCCGCTTACGAGCGCGAGATCATCGATCTTGCCAAGCAGCACAGCAATGGCAAGGTCGTCGTCCTCATCAACAGCGTGGCTGTGATGGAGATCGAGGAGCTGAAGCAGGATCCGGATATCGACGCGATTCTCTGGGTCGGCCTCCCGGGCATGTACGGGTTTGAAGGCGTCGCGGACGTCCTCATCGGTGCGCAGAGCCCCTCCGGCCATCTGGTCGACACCTACGCCGTAAGTTCCCTCTCCGCGCCGGCCATGGTGAACTTCGGGATCCACTCCTACGACAACTATTCGGGCGCCGAGGGCAGCCCGCTCACGAAGGGCAACCTCGCCGATTACTACCTTATCGAGAGCGAAGGCATCTACATCGGCTACAAGTACTACGAGACCCGCTATGAGGACAGTGTCCTCGGCCGCGGCAAGGCGGATGCTGCCGAGGGTTCTCTGGACGGCAGCGCCTGGAACTATGCGAAGGAAGTCTCCTATCCGTTCGGCTACGGCATGAGCTACACGAGCTTCAGCCAGGAGCTGAAAGAGGTCAAGGTGGACATCGGCGGGGAATCCTACGCCGTGGTGAAGGTGACCAACACCGGTGACGTGGCCGGCAAGGACGTAGTACAGCTCTACGTCCAGAGCCCGTACACGGAAGGCGGCCTCGAGAAGGCTGCGATCCAGCTCTTAAGCTTCGGGAAGACGGAGGTCCTCAAGCCCGGCGAGTCCGCAGAGCTTACGATCACCTTCGAGCCGCAGTATTTTGCAAGCTATGACGAGAAGCTTGTGAAGGAAGACGGCACGACCGGTGCCTGGGTCCTCGACGAGGGCGATTACTACTTCACGGTCGGCAACGGCGCTCACGAGGCCGTCAACAACGTGCTCGCCAAAAAGCTCGGCGGGACCGATAAGCTGATCACGATCAACGAAAATGAAACAATCAATGCAGACAACGCCATCGCGGTTACCTTAAAGAGAGACGAGACAACTTACTCCGCGAACGTCCAGAATGCGCTCCAGGATGCCGACATCAACCGCTACATCCCGGGCACGGTCGAGTACACCACCCGCAGCGACTGGACAAAGGGCTGGACACCGGCAGCCGGCGTCACCGCGACCGAGGAGATGCTGCCGACTCTGCAGAACCACGGCCACGAGCTCACGCCCAACAGCGACTATGAGATCGTCTGGGGTGCCCGGAACGGGCTCAGCCTTGCCAGCATGATGGAGTTTGATGAGTCCGGCAAGCTTGTCGGCGTGACGGATTTCGACGATCCCAAGTGGGACTCCCTCGTGCAGCAGATCACGCTGCCGGAAGCTATTAATTTCCTTGAAAACTGCACGGACGAATTCGACGCGATCGGTTCGGTCGGCATCGGCAACGTGTACACGAACGACGGCCCGCTGGGCTTCGTAAATGACCAGGTCTCCGGCTACGCGGCCAAGTGGGATGCCTCCAACAGCGATGAGCCGACCTATGTCGGCCCGAATGACCCCTATGCGGTCTGGACGCTCGCGGAAATGCCCACGGAGCCCGTCGTCGCCTCCACCTTCAACCCGGAGCTGGTCCGCCGCGAGGGTGAGCTCTTCGGCGAGGACGGTCTCTGGACCAACATCTCCGGTCTGCTCGGACCGGGCGTCAACCTTCACACCGCCGTCTACTGCGGCCGTGCGCATGAGTATTACTCCGAGGACGCCATGCTGACCAACCGTATGGCTGCCGAGCTCGCTGACGGCACCTGGAGCAAGGGAACCTGGTGCGTCATGAAGCACTTTGCAATGAACGACATGGAGTACAACCGCACGGGTCTCTCCACCTTCTTCACGGAGCAGGCTGCCCGTGAGAACGGCCTGCGCGCTTTCGAGGGTGCGGTGAAGGGCGACAGCCTTCTCGGCGTCATGTCCGCCTACAACCGCGTCGGCACGACCTTTGCCGGCGGCCACGACGGCCTGATGACCCAGATCCTCCGCACAGAGTGGGGCTTCAGGGGCTGGGTCGAGACCGACTACGCAGCGGCCGGCTTTGACTACATGAACTGGCTCGACAACATCTACGCGGGCGGCGGCGGATGCCTCTGCACCTCGGCCAACTTCAGCACCTCTGAGCACGGCTCCATGGGCGATGCGAGAAATCAGGACAGCCTTAATGCGGATACCGCTTTCCAGCACGAGATGCAGGAGGCTCTCAAACATTTCCTGTATGTCTTTGCGAGCAGCAACGCCATGAACGGCATCTCGCCGGATACGACGGTTGAGCGCGTCGCCACCTGGTGGGAGAAGACCATCATGGGCGCCGATGTCGCGCTGGGCATTCTCACGATCCTCTCCCTGACCGGCCTTGTACTGGCGGCCCGGAAAGAGAAGAACTGACAAAGGAGGTACTTAACATGAAGAAAACAGCCGGTTTCTACCTGTCCGCTTTATCTGCGGTTCTGGCACTTGTCTGCATTTTCCTGTACGGGAGCGTGCTCTTTACAAGCGCCTATGTCCGCCCGCTTCTGATCGCCGATGTCGTGGTCTCCGCTCTGGTCCTTGCCCTTGTCGGCATGAATAAGACGGTCCCGTTCGGCAACGTCCTGCCCCTTGTCGGCGCGGTCCTCTGCATGGGTGCTGTGGCCCTGTCCATCGCGCCGATGGTCAACACCGTGGTCTTCGCCTTCATGGGCATGAACCCCATGTCGAACGCCCAGGGGTTCCTCACCTTCGCGGGCGTCGGGCTCTCAGCCTGGCTTCTTGCGGTGATCGCCTCCTTTGCGGGTATCGTGAAGAAGGCCGCGTGAGTAATACGCGCTTATATAAGAGATGAAAATGAAACCCTCCGGATCCGAAAGGTTCCGGAGGGTATTTTTTGCCCTCTTGACAATATCGAGTGTCGATAATATAATGAAGTCAGAAGATATCGATACTCGATATTAAGACGCACAAAGATGTGTGGAAAGGAGGCCGCCATGAAACGACACATATTCCGCAGTTTTCCGTATACAAGGAGCGATGATTTCGCGGCCTGGCTCTCGGAGATGGCCGCAAAGGGATGGGTCTTCGAGGGGTTCGGCGCGGGTCTTATTTTCGAAAAGGGGGAGCCGCAGGAGATCACCTACGCCGTGAACACGTTCCTTCCGGGCTCGGAGATGGACACCCGGCCGGAGCCGCAGGCGGAGGAATTCGCCGAGTACTGCCGCGCGGCGGGCTGGGAGCTCGTGGACGCGAAGAAGCGCTTCTGCGTCTTTAAGAGAGTGAAAGAGGATGCCGTTCCGATCCTGACGGAGGAGGAAATGGTCGAAAATGCCGCCCGCGCCGAAAGAAAGCGGATCCTAAGCGAGCGCGGGGCCTCGCCTTTCCTTGCCGCCCTGTACGCCTTCATGATCTACGTGCAGGCGGAGATGCTGCTCTTTAACAGCATATATCTTCTTGCATTTTTGATCTGGTGCTGGGGAGCCGTCGACGGCGTCTGCCGCCTCGTGAGTCTACACACCTGGCACCGCAGGATGAAGCGCGCGCTCGATGCGGGAGAGGAGATCTATCTGGGCACGCATAAGAAGGAAGCCGGCATCGGCGAGATCCTCTCCAGATGGTTTCTTCCGGCAGCGGTCCTTCTGCTCCTCTTCTCCTACCTGGCGTCCATGCAGCCGGGCTTTACGTGGGTCTTTATCGTCACCTTCCTTCTCCTGGGCGGGACGGTGCTGGCGATCAACGTTCTTCGGCCCTCGCGGGGAGAGAACTGGGCCATCCAGCTGGGTGTCGGGTTCCTTGTTCCCTTCGTGGTCCTTATGATAGCGCTGGCCGTGATCATCTCCGGGGATCAGACGGCAACCCGGGAGAACGCGGAAAAGTATCCCTTCACGGTCTCCGATTACCGGACGGAGGACACCGAACTCGCAAGCCTCGCCGGCGGCACCACAACGAGCCCGTTCGGGCAGGTCACGGAGTGCCTGATGTCCTGCACACAGGGATCCGGTGCGGATTATTATCTCTACAGGAGCCGGTATCCGTGGGTACTGGACCTTGTGGAGGAGCGGATGCGGGCGAAATATGATTTTCTGCCGGAGAACGCGGAGACCTTCGGAGTGCGGTTCGGAGGGGACTCGTCGGATTCCCCGCAGGTCTATCTGATCCGGGGAAATGAAACCCTTCTCATCCTCCGGGAGAGAATGCTGTTATCCGAAGAGGAAGGAGCCCGGCTCGCAGAGATCGTGCAGAAGGCGGCAAAGGGGTGATCAAATGGCAAGAGAACAGTTTCAGACGCTGACGGAACCGATGTACTACATCCTCCTTGCCCTGCTTGACGAGGTGTGCGGCGTGGACATCATGGCCCGCGTCGAGGAGATCAGCGGAGGGCGCGTTAAGGTCGGCCCCGGCACGCTCTACGCGATGCTGCAGAAGTTCGAGGAGAACGGTCTCATCGAGCGGACCGCGGAGGAGGGACGGAAGAAGTGGTACCGCATCACATCCCGGGGGCGCGGGATGCTGGAGGAGGAGATGGAGAGACTGCGGAGGCAGATTGCGGACGGGGAGAGATTCATGGACCTGCAGGAGAGGCGGTCCTGAGGGAGCATAAACGATGGCCTACAGCGAACTCATCAAAAACTTTGAAAAAATCAGGTCCTACATGCGGGACTTCTATATCTACGGCTTCCGCACTCGGACGGAGTTTGTAAGAAAGAGCGCCCGGAGCTACGACAACGAGCGCCGAAGAGTCGAGAGCTGGCTCAAGGGAGCCGTCTCCTTCCGGCAGGATGCTTCGGGGAAGAGTGTCTTTATCTCCGTGGACAACCGGGAGACGCTTCACAACCCCTTCTACAAGGCCCTGAAGGCCAAAAGCTTTACCGACCGGGACATCACGCTGCATTTCTACATCCTGGATGTCCTCTCCGATGGGGAGAAGCTCCCCTTAAGGGCGATCGCGGAGCGCGTGAGCGGGCGCTGTGAGGAGGCCCCGGAGGCTGCATTTTACCCGGACGATGCCACTGTGCGGAACAAGCTCAAAGAATATGTGTCCCTGGGGATCCTTGCGGAGGAGAAGCAGGGACGGGAGGTTCTCTACTCGAGGAATGACATGAAATGGGACATGGAGGGCTGGCGCGACGCGGTGGCCTTCGCGTCGGAGGCCATGCCGCTCGGCGTCATCGGGTCTTTCATTTTGGACAAATACAAACATGTGCCGGAGCTCTTCAGCTTCAAGCACCATTACCTTCCCGGTGCACTCGACTCGGAGATCCTCGCGGAGCTTCTAGCCTGCCGGAGGGAGAGGCGGAATGCTCTCATTACCTTTTCCACGAGGCGGAGCCGTGGGGAAATCCATCAGGCGCTCATTTACCCCCTGAAGCTCTATATCAGCACCCAGGACGGGCGCGAGAACCTGCTCGCGTACAGCTTCCACACGCGAAGACCCCGCATGTACAGGCTGGACAAGATCCGGTCCGTCAAAATGACGGATCCGCAGCCGGAGGCGGAGCGGCTCGATATGGCCGGCGAGCGGTTCGCGGAATTCCTGTGGGGAACGTCGGCCGGGGGCGATAAGAGGAGGACCCTCCACACGCTCACGATGCGCATTCACGCAGGGAAGGACGAGCGGTACATCGCCGACCGGCTCTGTCGGGAGAAGCGAAACGGGACGGTCACCCGCATCGATGAGAACACCTGGGAGTTCAGCGCTCTGGTGTACGACGCGCAGGAAATGCTCCCCTGGATCAGGACCTTCACGGGGCGGATCGAGCGTCTTTCCTGCACCGATGCGGAAGTTGAGCGGCGGTTCTACGGGGACCTTGCGGCGATGTATCAGATCTACGGAGGTGATGACGATGCTGTTTCATGAGGTGTACGGCAGCTACTACAACGTTGTCGCCGGGATTCTGGCGGAGGCTGTCCGGGGAGAGCTCTCCGGAGAGCGGATCCGGAAAATCATCGAGGAGAAAGCCTACCTTGAAAGCGGGATCACGATCCCGAACGCGCTCAAAAAAGGAAAATGGCCCTTCCTCCGGGCGGACTATACGACGCCGATTCGCCATACGCCCACCATGCCGCTCACGGACCTTGAAAAACAGTGGCTGAAGGCGGTGTGCGAGGACCCGCGCATCCGGCTTTTTGACCCGCCGGTCGGGGACCTTGAGGGTGTCACACCGCTCTTTGAGAGGGACTTCTTTGTCCGCTTTGACCGGTACGCTGACGGGGACCCCTACGAGGATGCTCTTTACCGGGAGCATTTCCGGCTGGTGCTCCTTGCGCTTAAAGAGGGGCGGGCCCTCAGGATCCGCTTCCGCGGAAAGAGCGCCCGGCACGATCAGATCTATATCCCGGAGAAGATCGAGTACTCCGCCAAGGATGACAAGATGAGGCTCATCGCGCATTCGAAAATGGGGACTCCCTACGTGATCCGGATGGCCAGTGTGCAGGCGGTCTCTCTCGCGGAGATGCCTGACGGCAGAGAGCCGAGACCCGCGGAGAAGGAGACGGTCGTACTCACGCTCACCGACGAGAGAAATGCTCTCGAGCGGGCGATGATCCATTTCTCCGACCTCGAGAAGGAGACGGAGAAGCTGGACGACAACCGCTATCGGATCTCCCTCCGCTACCGGAAGGACGATGAGACGGAGATCCTGATCCGGGTGCTGCAGTTCGGGCCCAGGGTGCGGGTTACGTCGCCCGAGTCTTTCATTTCCCTGATCAAAGAGCGCCTTAGCATGCAGAAGCGCTTTACAAGTTGCGGATCCTGACGGATTCGCAACTTTTTTTCCGTGAAAAGGGGACGTTCTCCTGCTACGATAGGCACATGAAAGGAAGTGATCGTATGTTGGAGATAAGAGGGAAAATGAACACCGCCGTCTGCTACGCAAAGGTGGTGGAGGACGAGGCCATCGAGCAGATCCGCCGGATGTGCGACTACCCGATGACCGAGGGAAGCAGGATAAGGATCATGCCGGATGTCCACGCCGGGAAGGGCTGTACCATCGGCACGACCATGACAATCGAGGGCAGGGCCGTCCCGAATGTGGTCGGTGTGGATATCGGCTGCGGGATGTACACCGTGAGGCTCGCCGAGAAGGAGATCGACTTTGAGAAGCTCGATGAGGCGGCCCACTTTATCCCCTCCGGATACCATGTCTGGGACGGAAGGCTCGAGCGCTTTGATCTGACCGGCCTTCGCTGCTACCGGCAGCTTCGGGACACGGTGAGGCTTGGCAGGAGCCTGGGGACCCTTGGCGGGGGGAATCACTTTATAGAGGTCGACAGAGCAGCCGATGGGACGAACTACCTGGTCATCCATTCCGGAAGCCGGAATCTGGGCAAGCAGGTGGCGGAGCTCTACCAGCAGCTCGCGGTGGACCTGAACCGGGGGATCGGCAGCTATCTTGAGAAGAGGGATGAGATCATCCGCACCTACAAGGCCGAGGGCAGGCGGTCCGAGATCCAGGCGGCTTTAGCGCAGCTCAAGTGGGACCGGGAGAACGAGGAGCCCTCGGTGCCGGCAGATCTCTGCTGGCTGGAGGGGAAGTACCTCGATGATTACCTGCACGACGTGGAGATCTGCCAGGCTTTCGCGAGGAGAAACCGCGAGAAGATGGCGGAGATCCTTCTCACAAGGGCCAACCTCACGGCCGTGGAAGCCTTCCACACTATTCACAACTACATCGACACGGAGGAGATGATCCTCCGGAAGGGCGCGATCGCCGCCCACGCGGGCGAGAAGGTGCTCATCCCGATCAACATGCGGGACGGGTCCGTGCTGGCGATCGGCAAGGGGAACCCGGAGTGGAACTACTCCGCACCTCACGGGGCGGGCCGGATCATGTCGAGGACGGCTGCGAAGAACACGCTCAGCATGGAGGAGTACCGCGAGACGATGAAGGGGGTCTACACCACCTCCGTCAACGAGCGGACGCTTGATGAGGCGCCCATGGCCTACAAGGCGCTCGGGGACATCATCGACGTGATCCGGGACGCGGTGGATGTGATCGATGTCCTGAAGCCGGTGTATAATTTTAAGGCGTCGGATTAAGCAGCGAACAAGAGAAATGTGAAATCATAAGAAAGATTCGCTCATGAAATGTGAAAAATGCGTTGATTTTCGCTATGAAAATGTGTAGAATGGAGGTGAGCGTGAATCGGAGGTGCTGACGGATGTATCTGAGGAGAAAAGTTGATGCTTTTCTGGAGGAATGGATTGCTGATCCTGCCAGAAAGCCTCTTATTATCAAAGGCAGCAGACAAATCGGAAAAACAGAATCCATTCTGCACTTTGCAGCTGCGCATTACGAGAGCATAATAGAAATTAATTTTGTGCGTGATGTTAAGTATAAGAACATTATCGCAGATGGATATGAGACATCAAATATAATAAAGAACATATCTCTGCTCGATCCATCCAGACGGTTTATCCCGGGAAAAACACTTATTTTCTTTGATGAAATAACGGAGTTTCCGGAAATAGCTGCCTCTCTTAAATTTTTTTGCATTGATAAGCGGTTTGATGTAATCTGCAGCGGATCTATGCTGGGTATTAACTATAAGAGGATTGAGAGCAATAGTGTCGGATATAAAAAAGACTACGATATGTTTTCTATGGATTTTGAGGAGTTTTTATGGGCTAAAGGGTATGAAAACGATACGGTAGAAAGCCTGCTTTCTCATATGAGCAGGCTTATTCCGTTCAGTGATCTTGAAATGCAGGTATATCACTCTTTGTTTCTGGATTACAGCATTCTTGGCGGGATGCCCGCTGTAGTGGCTGAATATATTGAGAGAGGGTCATTTGAGGGGTCGCTAGATACGCAGAAGCAGCTGATTGCAGATTATAAAGAAGATATTCGAAAATATGCGACTGGCGTGGACCAAACCAGAATTATCAATGTTTTTAATCGGGTCGCGCCTCAGCTGGCACGAGAAAACAAAAAGTTTCAGATTTCAAAGGTGGCTCAGGGGGCGAGATTCCGGGATTACCGGGGATGTGCAGAATGGCTTGCTGATGCAGGTATGGTGAATATATGCTATTGCATGGAGTTCCCAGAGCTTCCACTTGGCGGAAACTATGAGCCGGATATATTTAAACTGTATTTTTCCGATACGGGACTTCTGGTATCCATGTTGGATGATGAGGCGCAGGAGGATCTGAGGGCAAATAAAAACCTTGGAGTATACAAAGGTGCACTTTATGAAAACATGGTGGGGGAAGCGTTTGTCAAGCAGGGATACAAACTGTTCTACTATAAAAGAGAGGACTCTACTCTGGAAGCAGACTTCTTTATTCGCTCAGCGGCATCGTTGGTTCCTGTCGAGGTAAAGGCGAAGAATGGAAAGGCGAAATCAATGAAAACCTTGATTTCCTCGAATCGCTATTCCGATATCAGGTATGGAATTAAGCTCTCTATAAACAACATAGGACATGGTGAGGGTATATATACATTCCCTTATTTTTGTACATTTCTTATAAAAAGGTTTATGAAAGATTTTCATGCGGAGGAAGAAGTATGAGCAAAGTTATCCTGTTAAACGGCAGCCCCCACGCGCACGGCTGCACCGCCACCGCTCTTCTTGAAATGATCAAAGTCTTCGAGGCGGAAGGCATCGAGACCGAACTGGTCCAGGTCGGAACGAAGAACATCCGGGGCTGCATCGCCTGCGGAACCTGCGAAAAAAACGGAAAATGCGTCTTTGACGACCTTGTAAACGAGGTGGCCCCGAAATTCGAGGCGGCGGACGGCCTGGTCATCGGGAGCCCGGTCTACTACGGGTCTCCGAACGGGAATCTCCTGTCTTTCCTCGACAGGCTCTTCTACAGCACTTCATTTTCCAAGCACATGAAGGTGGGAGCCTCCGTCGTCAGCTGCAGGCGGGGCGGCAACACGGCCAGCTTCGACGTGCTGAACAAGTATTTTACGATCAGCAGCATGCCGGTGGCCTCCTCGACTTACTGGAACCAGGTGCACGGGTTCACGGCCGAGGACGTGAAGAAGGACCTTGAAGGTCTGCAGACCATGCGGAACCTTGCAAGAAACATGAGCTTCATGATCAAGGCCTTTGCCGACGCGAAAGAGAAGTACGGGTATCCGGAGCTGGAGACCGGCGTCTTCACCAGCTTCCCGGACGGCAAGTGACCGCCCGGAATCCAACTTCTGAAAAATCTGATATAAAGCTGACTCTCCTGATAGTTTCGGGAGAGTTTTTTTATTATATTTATTTCAGCATTAAACAACACAATCATCATGAGGAGGAGAAAACAATGTTCATCAAGGGAGTCAACCTCGGAAACTGGTTGGTTCTTGAAAAGTGGATGAGCCCGCACCTCTTTGACGGCACGACGGCGGAGGACGAATACTACCTGCCGACCCAGCTGTCAAAGGAGGTATATGAGGCGAGGATGCTGATCCACCGCAGCGAGTACATCACGGAGCGTGATTTCGCGAAAATTGCGTCCATCGGCCTGACCCATGTGCGGATTCCGGTGCCGTATTTCATTTTCGGAGACCGGCCGCCTTTTATCGGCTGCATCGAGTATCTGGACAACGCGTTTGCCTGGGCTGAACAATACGGGCTGAAGATCCTCATTGACCTGCACACGGCACCGCTCTCCCAGAACGGGTTCGACAACGGCGGCATCTGCGGCGTCTGCAAGTGGAGCCAGACCCCGGAGGAAGTGGACTTCGTCCTGAACGTTCTGGAGAAGCTGGCGGTCCGCTACGAGGGAAGAAAGGGGCTCTTCGGGATCACGCCGATCAACGAGCCGATCACCGAGCCGATGTGGTCCACCATGGATGTGATGACCCGCTACAAACCGGTGGATCCGGAGCTCGCGGCGGGTTCGAAGCCCAACACGCTTGAGTTTCTGCGGGATTTCTACGCGAAGGCGTTCGACCGGATCGCCCCGCACCTTGCAGCAGGCCAGTACGTCGTTTTCCACGACGCGTTCCGCTTAAAGGACTGGAAGGAATTCCTCACGAGGGAAGAGTATAAGGGCCGCGTGATCCTGGACACCCACCAGTACCTGATGGTGGCGGAAGCCCTGGGCTGTGCGCAGAACCTGACCGGCTATATCAATTACATCGAGGGAACCTGGGCTAAGGATATCGCGGAAGTAGAGGCCTATGTCCCCGTGATCGTGGGCGAGTGGTGCGTCTTCAACTCCTACGCAGTGGGGGTTGACACGAAGGGCGGCCAGACCAGCCTGAACGGGCTTGATTTTTCGGACAATAAAGAAACCTTCTCGTCGGAGCAGAAGAAAACAATCTATCAGACCATCGCCAACGCGACGCTGAACGCCTGGCAGAACGGCTCGGGCTGGTTCTACTGGAGCTACAAGCTGCTGCTCGACACCGTCAATGAACCGAACTGGATCGGCTGGGATTCCTGGGATCTCAGCAAGTGCCATGACCTCGGCTGGTTTCCGAATGTATAAAAGGAGATAGAAAATGAATACAAAAGCAATGGATCCCAACGCAAAACTTTCCTGGCTCGAACGCATCGCCTACGGTATCGGCGATTATGCCGGCAACCTCGTTTACTCTTCAATCTCGGCGTTTCTTCTGGTATACTATGTGTCGGTGGTAGGCGTTCCCTCGGTGACGGCCGCCTCGGTCATGGCGATCTCCAAGATCTTTGACGGCGTGTCCGACCTTTTCATGGGCCGCATCGTCGACAAGACTAAGTCCAGATACGGAAAAGCGCGTCCCTGGCTGATCCGCGCCAGCATCCCGCTTGCGATCTGCACGGTCCTGATGTTCTCCGTGCCGGCAGGCTTTACGGGAACACTCCAGATTGCGTACATTTTCCTGACATACAATCTGGTCTCCACGATCTTCTACACCGCGCTTAACGTGCCTTACGCCACCCTGCAGGGCCTCATGACCACGAACCAGTACGAGCGCGGCCTTCTGGGCAACTTCCGCATGCTGCTCGCAACTTTCGGAACCATGACGGTCAACACCGTTGTCATGAAGCTGGTCACGGCTTTCGGCGGCAGTGACACCTCCCAGTTCGGCTGGACCATGGCCATGATCGTCCTGATGATCGCATTCGTTGTACTGAACCTCCTGACCTTCTTCTTTACGCGGGAGCGTGTCGTGGACAATGCCTCCGAGTCGGACAAGGCCGGCAAAGCACAGGGTCCCTCCGTCATGGAAGCCCTGAAGTCTCTGCTCAGGAATAAGTACTGGATCCTGATGGTCATTTTCCTGTTTGCCCTGTATTTCATGATGTCGACCTTCTTCGGGAGCAACTACTATTTTGCGCAGTATGTTCTCGGAAATGAAGGGGCCTACGCCCGCCTTGCGAACGCACTCTCCCTGGCACAGATGGGCATCATGTTCGTGACGCCGGTCATCATGATGAAGGTCTCCAAGCGCTGGACGGGCTTCCTCGGCATGGCGATCTCCGCAGTCGGCTTCATCATGACCTTCATGGCCGGACAGAACGTCGGCGTTGTCTTCGTCGCAAACATCATCAAAGGTCTCGGCTTCGGCTGCGGCGCCGCCACCATGTTCGGCATGCTGCAGGACGCAATCACTTACGGCCAGTGGAAGACCGGCGTGCAGGCGACCGGCATGGGCAATGCCGCCTCCTCGTTCACGATGAAGATTGGTTCCGGTCTCGGAACGGCAGCGCTCGGCTGGATCCTCTCCGCAGGCGGATTTGATGCGGATCCGACATCCGCCTCCGCAATCGCCTCGATCAATGTCGCCTGCATCTGGGTGCCGCTCATTGTCTGCGTGATCGGCCTTGTCTGCCTGCTTCTCTTTGACCTTGACAGGCATTACGGCAAGGTTGTGGAAGATCTCGAGAACGGCCGCTGGGCAGGATCGAAGAACTGATTTTTTAAATACGAGGCGGCGGGAGCGATCCTGCCGCCTTGCAGAGGATTCGCCGTATGAAGGGAATAAACAGTGATTGGGTAAAACAGAACAGCCGGCTCACCGAGGCGGACTGCCTGCCGGAACTTAAACGCCGGAAAATGAACGAGAAGGTGGCAGCCAGAATGTTCGAGATCCGCGAGAACCAGCTGCGGCACAACCCGTATGATCAGGAACTCAGGGAGACGGAGGCTGTCAGGCGGGGAGACGTGCAGGCGCTTGAACAGAGCATCCTGGAGGAATATGCCGGGGAGCTCGGTGTGCTCAATGAGGAGGATAGTCTGCGGAACGTGAAAAACATATGCATCGTGGTGATCACACTGGCTTCCCGGGCAGCCATCCGGGGCGGACTGTCTCCGGAACTGGCCTTTGCGATCAGCGACGTCTATATCAGTGAGCTGGAGAAGTGCCGCCAGCCGCTGGCCGTCTCAAGGCTCTGCAGGGGCGCAGAGTACCACCTGGCGGCGCTTGTCCGTGATCTGACGGAGAAAAAGGAGGAAAATGCTCCGCAGGATGTCGAGGCGGATGAAGGCAGGGACGATAAGTCCCGTCTGCATTCGGAAAATGAACATGTCTCTCACGCAAAGGACTATATCTACCGGCATCTGCACGATAAACTCGGCACGGAGGAGGTCGCGGATGCTCTGAGTCTGAATCCCAGGTATCTCTCCACCCTGTTTCATCGGGAGACAGGCCTTACGATCTCCCAATATATACGGCGGGAGAAGATAAGGCTGGTCAAAAACATGCTGACCTATTCGGAGTACTCTTATCTTGAGATTGCCCACTACCTGGGATTTTCCTCCCAGAGTCATCTGGGTGAGCAGTTCCGGAGGGAGACCGGCATGACGCTCGGGGAGTACCGCAGAAAATACCAGAGGCGTGACGGATAAGAAAACCCCCGCGGGATCGATCCCGCGGGGGTTATGTCTCGTGCTCTTAGAGAATTATTTGAAATATCTGTCCAGAAGACCCTTGAAGCCCTGGCCGTGGCGCGCCTCATCACGGGCCATCTCGTGGATGCTGTCATGGAGAGCGTCAAGACCCATCTCCTTGCACTTCTTTGCGAAAGCGGTCTTGCCTGCGCATGCGCCGTTCTCGGCCGCAACGCGAACCTCGAGGTTCTCCTTGGTGGAAGCGGAGACGACCTCACCGAGCATCTCGGCATAGCGGGCAGCATGGTCAGCCTCCTCGAAGGCTGCCTGGCGATAGAAGGCGCCGACTTCCGGATAGCCCTGGCGGATGGCTGCTCTGGACATGGCCAGATACATGCCGACTTCGGAGCACTCGCCCGCGAACTCAGCGCGGAGGAAGTTCTTCATTTCCTCATCGAGGTCGGAGGCGATGCCGATCTTGTGCTCGGAAGCCCAGGTCAGCTCGGCGTTCTCTTCGACCGGCTCAAATTTGGATTTCGGCTGCTTGCAGATCGGGCACTTCCAGTCTTCCGGAAGGTCTGCGAACTTGACGCCTGTCTTCTCCTCATCGTAGATGTGACCGCATACGGTGCATTTGTATTTCATAGTGCAACACTCCTTTCATTTATATAAATCGCTTCTATCAGTGAAATTGCCATCAGATACAGCTTTATTATCTTGTTTTTTATGCAATTAGTCAATGCTAACACATGAGAAGTCGCAGTATTCTGAAAAATCCGCGGGCATGTATAAAGAAGTTATTCTATACCGCAGTCTCCACCCGTCCCAGAATTGTGTTATACTTAAGCGCTGCGAAATAAGAAGAGGAGCCCGGCTGAGGACCCCGGGATATGGACATGAAGAAGACAAATCTGGACAACGTACTGAGCGGACCGGAAGTCGGCCGCTGGGAGAAGATCAGGCTGATCTTAAGCCTCAGCCTTCCCGCGATCCTGGCGCAGCTCACGACGATCGCGATGCAGTATATCGACGCGGCCATGGTGGGGAGCCTCGGAGCCGGCGCGACCGCCTCCATCGGCATCATCTCCTCCACGACATGGCTGATCGGGGGCTGCTGCATCGGCACGGCGGCCGGATTCTATGTGCAGGGAGCGCAGCTGATCGGAGCGGGAAGAAATCAGGCTGCGGAGGATGTCCTCAGGCAGGGGCTTAAGGCTGTGCTCACCGTAGGGATCCTTGTCGGTGCGGTCTGTCTCTCCATCTCCGGGTACGTGCCTGTCTGGCTCGGGGCGGACGAGGAGATCCTGGCGGATTCGACCGCCTATTTCCGAATCTACTGCCTGTCGATCCCGTTCATGCTGCTTCGGCAGCTCTCAAACGGCATGATGCAGAGCACCGGGGACATGAAGACGCCGTCGATCCTCTCATCCATGACCTGCGTGCTGAATGTCTTTTTAAATATGCTGATGATCTTTCCGACGAGAAGCGCGGAACTCCTGGGTTTTGAGCTTCTGGTTCCCGGAGCGGGCCTCGGCGTAATCGGCGCGGGAGCGGCCAGCACCTTGTCCGAGATGATCGTTTCCCTGACGGCTTTTTATTTTCTGGCTGTGAGAAATAAAAAAATCTCCCTTAAAAATATAGGCAGCTGGCGCTGGAATAGAAGGACAGTCTCGAACGCCCTTAAGATCGCCGTGCCGATGTCTCTGGACCAGACCTTCATGTGCGGGGCTTACGTGGCCGGGACAAAGATCGTGGCGGGACTCGGCACCGTGGCGGTCGCGGCTAACTCCCTGGCCATCACGGCGGAGAGCCTCTGCTACATGCCGGGCTACGGCATCGGGGCGGCGGCGACGGCGATCACCGGCCAGACGATCGGGGCCGGCAGGCGGGACCTCACAAAGAGCTTCTCGAGGGTATCGGTGTACCTTGGCATGCTCCTCATGGCCCTGACCGGCTGCATCATGTATGTGTTCGCTCCGTTTGTCTTCTCCTGGCTCACCGTGAGCCGCGAGGCGGCGGAGCTCGGGACTCAGGTGCTCCGTCTTGAGCTCATCGCGGAACCCCTCTACGGGGCCTCCATCTGCTGCGCGGGCGTCTTCCGCGGCGCGGGCGACACTCTGAGGCCCAGCATCATGAATCTTGTCAGCATGTGGTGCGTCCGGATCGTTCCGGCGATTTTCCTCGTGCCGCGCCTGGGACTCTCCGGCTACTGGATCGCCATGGCGGCGGAGCTGTGCTTCCGGGGGATCATCTTCCTCATCCGTCTCTACCGGGGGAAGTGGATGAAGGAGGCGCTGATATAAGAAATTGAAAATGTAATGAAATAACTTCCTGTTTCTGCTATGATAATGCGGACAGGAGCAAAGATAAAAATATTTAAGAATACAGGGAGCCTTTATGAAAAAACCATTTATCCATGACCCGGCCGTCTACAGGGACGAAGCAAGCGGAAAATACTATGTCTACACGACCGGAGCGAACGGGTACGTGTCCGAGGACCTCGTGCACTGGGAGAGCCTCGGGCAGGTCGCGACGGTGCTCCCCGAGGCGGAGGAGTGGACCGGCGGCCACGACATCTGGGCCCCGGACATCGTGAAGGTGGGCGACGAGTACCGGCTTTACTGCTCGAATTCCACCTGGGGCGTGCAGCAGTCCTGCATTTTCCTTGCGGTCTCCGATAAGGCAGCGGGCCCCTTCATCCCGAAGGCGCCTGTCCTCAAGACCTCGGATCAGCTGCCGGTGAACGGCATCGACGCAAACATCATCACGGACGTCAGGACTGGCGAGATGTACATGCTCTACGGCTCCTTCTGGGGCGGCAGCCACATGCTGAAGCTTGATAAGGAGACCGGACTGGCAGCGGAAGAGGGTGTCGGGACCTGCGTCGCAAGGCGGCCGGCCTGGCTCAGCACGGCGCTGGAGGGACCCTACATGATCTACAACAAGGAGACGGGATATTACTATCTCTTTGTCTCCTACGGGTCCTTGAAGAGCGACTATAACATCCGGGTCGGAAGAAGCAGAGACATCTTAGGACCCTTCCTCGACATAAACGGGAAGGCCCTCACCGAGGAGCCGGACAAAGAGAGCGACCCTGGCTACCTTCTCATGGCGGGCTACACCTGGAACGAAGGCAAGGCCTACATGGCGCCCGGGCACAATTCGGTGCTCATGGATGCGGACGGCAGGTCTTATATCGTGTATCATATACGTGAGAAGCGTTTCAATCAGGATGCGGGTCCTTCGGAAATGCAGATCCGCCAGATCTTCTGGAACGAGGAGGGCTGGCCGGTCGCGTCCGCCTATACCATGGAGGAGACGGAAGGCGCGCTTGACCGGGTGACCGGCGATGCGCTCACGAGGAAGGCAGCCGCGGGCGTCTACCAGCGGATCAACTTCCGGGTGGAGTATCCGCAGGGGATCTCGACGGCAACGCCGATGCTGCTCCGGGAGGACGGCTACTACGAGGCCGGCTGCATCCAGGGTACCTGGCGGATCGAGGGCGATGCGATCGTCATCAGCTACGGACCGTTTGAGGAGAGGGCTCTCTTCTATGCGGGACGCGGGTTTGCCGGGGTTTCCGGCATCTCCCGGGAGGGAGAAGAGTTCATCGCGAGACGGGACCGGATCGCGTGGAGAATATGAAAGCCCGGGACGGTTCCCAGGTTCTCCGGGGACGATTCTTGAGGATTGCGGAGCAATCTTCTGAGAACCGTCCCGGAGAAGCAGGAACCGTCCCCGGGCTTTTCTTATAATATAACGGTAAAGGAACTGCCGTTCCCCGGCGAGCTGTCCACGGAAACCTTCCCTCCGTGCAGCTCCACGATCTTGCGGACCATGGCAAGCCCGAGGCCGTTCCCCTGGGACCTGTGGCTGGTGTCCCCCTGATAAAACTGTTCGAAGATGTGGGCTTTGGTCTTCTCGTCCATCCCGGGACCGTGGTCCGTCACGGCGGCGATGATCTCGCCGCCCTTTTTGTGCAGCGTGACGCTCACGACTTCGCCCTCCGGGCTGAACTTGGCCGCATTGTCGAGGATGTTGAGCCAGACTTCCTTTAGGAGGGCTTCATTTCCCAGATACTCCACATCCTCAATGTCGGCCTCGAAATCGAGGTTTTTGTCCCGCCATTTCTGCTCTGTCAGGAGTACGCTCTGGCGGATCTGCTCGCCCAGGCGGATATTTTCCGTATCGCGGAGGATCGCCTGGCTCTCGATGCGGTTCAGCGTGAGGATATTGGTGGAGAGCTCCGCGAGGCGTTTGCTCTCGTCCCGGATGATGGTCAGGTACTCCTTCTGATCCTCGGGCGGCAGGTCGACGTCCAGAAGGAGATCGGCGAAGCCGCTGATGCTCACGATCGGGGTCTTGAACTCGTGGGAGAAGTTGTTGATGAAGTCCTTGCGCAGGATCTCCGTGCCGGAGAGCTCCTCGGCGGCCTTGTTGAAGCTCTCGGCGAACTCCCGGATCTCGCGCGGGCGGTAGGCCTCATTGCTCATATCGATCCTGACGGAAAAGTCGCCTTTGGCGAGTCTGCCCATGGCGGCCATGATCTTCCGGATCGGGCCGATGAAGACCATGCGGATCATGATGACGATGCTTAAGGCTATGAAAATGCAGACCGCATAAATCATGGTCAGGGCACCGCCGATGGTCACATGCCCGTCCGTGACCAGGAAGCCTCCGTCTACACCGAAGTAGACAAGGAGGGTCACGAAGGCCAGAAACAGAAATACAATGAAGAAAAGATTCAGGGTGAACAGAACCGTGAGGCTCAGGGTGCTGAAGACGTCTTTTATTTTCCGAAATGTTTTCTTCATGGTCAGACCTTTCTCAACGCCCGGTAGCCCATTCCGCGGATCGTCTGGATCTCAAACTCCGGCCAGTCCATAAAGCGGGTGCGGAGACGGTTGATGTGGACATTGACTGTCTTCTCGTCGCTCTCGCTGTCCATTCCCCAGATCTCGTCGAGGAGTTCGAGGCGCGTGAACGTGCGCTCCGGGTAGGCGAGGAGCTTATAGAGGAGATTGAACTCCTTGGGCGGGAGGACCTGGGCGTCATAGCCCCTCCTGACCGTGTGGGTGTCGTAGTCGAGGACGACCTCCCCGATCGTGATCTTGTGCTCATCGACGATCCTGGCCCGCCGAAGGAGGGCCTTGATGCGGAGGATCAGCTCCTGGCGGTCCGGGGGCTTGACCATATAGTCGTCGGTGCCGACCAGGAAGCCCGTGCGCTTGTCCTCGGGCAGGGCCTTGGCGGTGAGCATGATGATGGGCAGCATGCTGCCGCTCTCGCGGATGATCTTTGTGAGTACAAAGCCGTCCATCTTCGGCATCATGACGTCGGAGATCATGAGATCGATGTGCTGGTGGTCCATGATATCGAGGGCCTCTTCGCCGTCGCGGGCGGAGACCGGGTCATAGCCGTTCAATTTTAAAATAGCGCATAAAAGTTTGCTGGTGGAGGGGTCGTCTTCGGCGACGAGGATTTTGAGCATGCGTTCATCCTTCCTTTTATCCGTCAGATTTTTTATGTTTCGTATTATTTGCATTATACAACGGAAGGGGCTTTTCGTGTAGAAAAATGTGCGGAGGCGGACAGCCGGAGGTTCATGAGTCCCTGAGAAGCACTGCCGTATGGAAGAGCCGCTCCTCCTCATCATACCAATGCGTCACATCCCCTCCGTGTGCCTCTGCGATCCGGCGCACGCTTGCAAGCCCCAGCCCGTGGCGGCCGGGGGCTTTTTTTGTTGACCGCAGAAGGCCGTCCTCCGTTTCCGTGGGAGGCGCGGCACAGCTGTTTTCGAGAGTCACGAGGGTGTAAGGCGTACTCTCACGCCGCTGGGCCGTGAACTCGACGGTCGGTGAGGGAAGCCCGGCGGCAGCCTCGAAGGCGTTGTCCAGGAGATTCCCGACGAGTGCAGCCAGCTCCGTGTCCGAGAGGAAATCGAGGGCACCGGCGCGAAGGTCCGTATAGAAGGAGACCCCTTCCTCCCGGGCCCGGTTCAGGTAGCGGAGGAGCATCGCATTCAGGAAATCATTGTCGCTAAGGCGGCGGGGCACCGAGAGAGCCGGAGAAGCCAGAAGGTCTTTTGCGTAGGCAGCGGCGGTGTTTTCATTTTCCGAAAGGGAGGCGATCGCCGTAAGGTGATGCTTGAGGTCATGAATCAGGAGGCGCTGGTCGCTGTCATTTTTGACGAGCATGCGGTAGTAGTCTGCGAGGTCCTGCTCGTGCTGGAGCCGGAGCTCCATGTCCGTGTATTCGACATTCTTCTCCTCGATATACATAAAAAGGGATGCAGTCAGGACACTCATGAAAATGAGAAGAAGACAGGAGAACCCGACAAGTCTCTCCTGCCGGAGCGTAAGCGGCGTGGTGTAGATGATCATGACCAGCGTCATCATGACGACGGCGGAGATAAGGGGCAAAACGGTGAGGAGCACCGCTCTAAAGGACAACTCGCGGCGTATATCCCTGCCGTGTTTCCCAAAAATACGGGACAGTATGTGTAATACGATGAATGTGAGGAAATGGCTGAGGGAAGCGAGGAGCGCAAGATTCCTCGCGTATCGGCCGGGGTCATAGTATGTAAACCCAAAGCGCGGGATCAGGCTGGCAATGATGAGTTCGGAAAGGCCGCTCACACCGGTCAGGAGGAGCGAATGGAAGACCACCTCGGGTGCTGCCGGGCGGAAAGCGAGGGCGATGATGGCTGCCGTTGTAAGGAACATTGTCGAAAAGTTTGCGAGAGTGTTTCTCATGAAGAAGACGGCAAAGGGAAGGAGATAAAGGAGAAAGGCGAGGTACCTGGACTTCCTCTCGGGGCGGGGGAAGACCCTGCGGCAGTAGTACCACAGGATGAGGACTTCCGTGATGTGGATGAGCAGGGAAATGACAGTGGTCTCCATGGGTCACCTCGTGTTTTCAAGGAAGCGCAGGTAGCGGTTCCTGACCTGTGCGTAGTTTCGGCGGGACAGATAGGCAGAACGGCCGCCTTTATCCAGATAAACGGTGTCCCGTGTAATTTCGACGACGTGCTGAAGATTCACAAGGAAGCTCTTGTGGGTGCGGACAAAAGGGAGGCCGGCGAGGGCAATCTCCCAGTCGTCCAGCTTCCGGAGGGAGTCGATGTCTTCATTTTCCAGGTGAACCGTGACAGATTTTCCGAGGCTCTCGATAAAGAGAATATCGGCGGTCCTTACTTTCCGCACTCCGGCCTTCGTCTCAATGGCGGTTTCGCGGCTTTCGGATTCAATGGCGGCGAGGGCATCGGAAAGGTTCCGCTCAACCCGTCTCCTGTCGATCGGCTTTGTCAGGTAGCGGAAGACGTGGAAACGCATCGCATCGTCGAGGTATTCGATGAAGGAGGTGAGGACAATGATGAGGGGGCGGGGTTCTCTCTCAGAAAGGAGCCGGCCGGCTGCAATGCCGCTCATGCCGGGCATTTCGATGTCGAGGAAGACGATGTCCGGCTGGCTGCCGTCGGCAAGGAGGGAGCCGGCGTCGTTGAAAGAGCGTATCTCGGGGGCGGGCAGATGTCGGTCTCCGAAGTAGGAAAGAAGACATTTTTCAAGTTCTGCGGTTATACGTTTGTCATCATCGCACAGAAAGATACGCATGGCAGGTCCTTTCGGGAGGAATATAGGTATATTGTGTGGCGGGAAAAGAACCTTGTCAAGGCTGAAATGACCAAAAACGGCCGTTTTTGACCGGCAGGCAGCAATTTGCCTGTAAAGCACTTGAAGTCCGCCGCATTTTCGCCTAAACTAAAGGAAGGATGTCACTTCATTTTACGGAGGCGGAAAATGAACGGAA
>ONHA01000039.1 GCA_900317515.1 uncultured Eubacteriales bacterium | reverse complement strand
AGTACAGCGACAAAACAGCATATGACTTTTATTCATACCATGATTGGTGTTCTCCCCTTCCTAAACAGGCAGGTATCCGAAAGGATTCCTGCCTGTTTTCTTTGCCAAAAAGCATTATCATTTTAGGGGAATCCCGGGGACAATTACGGATCATTTTCTGCTTTTGCACATTTTCTAGGTATTATTAATCTCCGAAAATCCTGATGGCCGGGACGATTACGGATCATTTTCTTAGTGTTATCATATCATCCGTAATAATTTGGATTCATTTACGGATGATAAATGAAAAACAGATTTATCCTGGGTAATCTACCAAGGGTTCACTTGTATATATTACGGTGATTCAGGAAAAATGATTATTTTCCTGGGTAATTCCAAGGGGTTCATTTGAGTACAACTACGCAGGAAAACAATTATTTCTTAGGGAGCTCCGTAATTCTGCTAAAATAACTACGCAGTACAAATAGCATTTTGGTCATTTCACCGTAATCCATTCTCGCTTGTAATCTGCCACAGGATCATCGCCTTTTGGGGAGGTTTCCGAATGCAGATAGAGGGTATGAAGGCCGACCTGACGTGCACCTGCGATATCACAGTTTCCATCGTTTCCGATCATGATTGCATGTGCAGGATCAATGCCCTGCTCTTTCAGTAAGATATTGAAAAATCGAGGATCTGGTTTCTTGCAGTCGTAATCGGAGGAGATATAGATGCCGTTAAAGCAATCATCGATGCCCAGCTTTTGGAGTTCAGGTCCTGTGAATACCCGCTGGGCATTGGACAGAAGCCATACCCTTTTTCCGGCTGCCCGAATGGCAAGCAGCATTGCCCTGGCTTCTGGATAAAGACTTAGTTTTTCTATGGATAACTCACGAAAGTATCGCCCGAAATCCCAGATTAACGGATCTGTTGGCTTTGATTCTTCAAACAGCTGTGCAAAGACTCTGGTCAGATCAATCTCAGGATCGTATTCTGATACCCGACTCAGATATCTGGCTTCTTCCTTCTCAGTTTTCTGACTCTGGCTACAAGCTTCTTCCTTCTCCGTCTTCTGACTCAATCCCTGTGCTTCTTCCTTCTCCGCTTTCTGACTCCGCCCCCAGGCTTCCTCTTCACGCTTCTGCCCCTCACGCTTCATCCGCAGGATTTCTTCCTTTACCAGCTTCTCATATTCCAGCTTCAGTTGGGTCGAATCAAAAGTAAGTCCCTTTTTGTGATAATTGAGATAAAGGTTTTCCCAGAGTTCCGGTTTTTCTTCGTCTGTACGGATATCTACTAAGGTACCGTACAGGTCAAATATACAATCATCTATTCTCATCGTATTTTCCTAGCAAGCATAATTTCTTACGCAAGCCATTACTTTTTCCAATAATAGTACCGAACCTCATAAGGCTCCAGCATGACGCTATCTTTCGCAGCTTCGCTGTCTTCTTTATATTCCCGCTTTCTGTAGTTGGACAGGATCAGTTCTCCTTCCAGGAAAGCACTCTGCTTCTGAATCTCCTCCGGGATTACGATGCCGGTCGCGCCGAAGTTGCCTGCTACCAGCAGCTGGCTGTTGCTGTCTTCTCGAATGTAGGCGAAGATCTGCTCGTCGTCCGGGCAGAGCAGGGTGAAGCTGCCGTCCCGGATGACCGGGAGCTGCTTTCGCAGGGCAATCAGCTTCTGATAGAAATAGAATACTGAGTTTTCGTCTGCCAGTGCTTTTTCTGCATTGATCTCGGTGTAGTTAGGGTTGATGATGAACCATGGCTCTACGTCGGAGAAGCCGGCATAGGTTTCTCCGGACCACTGCATCATGGTGCGGGCATTGTCACGGCTTCTTGCATAGATGGATTCCATGATGTCGGCAGGGTTGTAGCCCTGGGCAAGGCGCTCTTTATATAAGTTGACGGTTTCGAGGTCTTCGTATTCTTCGATAGGAAGCTTCACATTGGTCATGCCAAGTTCTTCTCCCTGATAGATAAATGGAGTTCCCTGCATGCCGTGGAATAAAGCGCCTAGCAGCTTGGCAGATTCCAGGCGATATTCCTGATTGTTGCCCCAGCGGGATACGATACGCGGAAGATCATGATTATTCAGGAAAAGGCTGTTCCAGCCCTGGCCCTCCAGGCCGTTCTGCCAGTGTGCCATACATTTCTTTAAGGCAGGAAGTGACAGAGGTGCCAGGTCCCATTTATCCTTGCCCGGCTGCTGATCCAGACAGATATGCTGGAACTGGAACACCATGGAAAGCTCGCTGCAATCCGGTGCGCTGTAAAGCTTTGCCCGCTCCACGTCTGCACCCCAGGCTTCGCCTACGGTTGCCAGGTACTCTTCCTGGAATCCCTCTGCGGAAAGTTCCCGGAGGAATTCGTGGAGGCGAGGGCCATTGCCGGTGATGCCCAAATCCGGATTCTTGGCGATCTGGTCGATGACATCCAGGCGGAAGCCTTCGATTCCCTTATTCACCCAGAAACGGATCATATCATACAATTCTCTTCTTACCGCAGGATTATCCCAGTTCAGATCCGGCTGCTGCACGGCAAACTGATGGAAGTAATACTGTCCCAGTTCCGGAACATAGGTCCAGGCAGGACCGCCGAAGGCAGCACGCATGTCATTTGGCAGCTGCTCCGGCGAGCCATCCCTCCAGACATAGTAGTCGTGGTATGGGTTAGACTTATCTTTTTTCGCCTCCAGGAACCAGCGGTGCTGGTCAGAGGTGTGGTTTAATACCAGGTCCAGAATGATGGAGATGCCGCGCTTTTTGGCTTCGGCGATGAGTTGCTCCATGTCGGCCATGCTGCCAAACATGGAGTCGACCGCCTGATAATCCGAGATATCATAGCCGTTATCCACCTGGGGAGACTGCAGCATCGGGGACATCCAGATGCCGTCGATGCCCAGCTGGTCCAGATAGTCCAGACGGGAAATGATTCCCTGCAGGTCACCGATTCCATCGTGATTGGAGTCCTGGAAAGATTTGGGGTATACCTGATAAAAAACAGCGGATTTCCACCAGCCTTTCTTTGATTTATCCAGTTTGATGTGGTTTACAGCCATAATAATGCTCCTTACTTATTTATATTTCACTTGCTCCGGCATATATCTCATTTGCTCCGGCATTGATCTCTCCTGCTCCAGCATTTCATATACTGACAGGATTTCTCCCACGCTCCAGGCCTGGGCGAAGCAGCCCCTGGACGGGCCGGGTGTCAGTCCATCGTAAATCTCCGGCAGCTGTCCGATGCAGCCCTCCCGCAGCATTGGCTCGATTGCTGCCAGACGTTCCCTCACCCATTCCTTTGCCTCATCGGAAAAAGAATTGCTTTTCAGGTATGCCTTATAGAATGCCCCCAGCGGAAATACCCAGGTGGTACCCTGATGGTAAGCCAGGTCACGATCCTTCTGCGGTCCTCCGTAGGTCGGGTGGAACTGCGGGTCCTCCGGGTCTAGGGTTCTGAGTCCGCAAGGCGTATAAAGCTTGCGATACACGGTATTCACCACGCTGACCTCCTGCTCATGGGACAGCATGGTATATGGAAGGGTGATTGCCCAGATCTGGTTGCATCGGATCTGCTCGTCCGCCGAACTATTAGAAAGGGAGCATGTGGTCCTGAATGCGGTGATTGCCAGAGCCGATGAACCGGGCCGTTTTTCCAGTTCTTGCTGTTCATGCGTTTCCGAGATGACATCTCTTAAATAGCCGGATTCCTTGATCCAGAATTTTTCCAGAAAGGACTCCCGAACCCGGCTGGCAAGGGCCAGGTAATCCATTTCCTGATTGGAATCTAAGCCGGACAGAGGCTTATTCTCTTCCAAAAGGCCTGCAGGATCCGTCTTCCGGGGCTCCTCCCCGTCAGGCAGAATCCGGGCGATCTCCGCCATGATCCGCAGCGCGTTATACCAGTAGGCATTGATTTCCACCGGTTTTCCATGCCGCGGGGTCGGAAGGATTCCCTCCACACAGACATCCATCCAGGTTACCTGGTCCAGTCCCTGGCCGGCGGCAATGAGGCCGTCCTCATCCATGTGGATTCCATGCAAAGTTCCCTTGCGGTAGCCCTGGATGATGCGCTGCATGATCGGGTAAGCATAGGCCAGGAAGTCTCTTCTGTGCGTTCTCTGATAGTAGAGCCAGACGCTGTTGATCAGAAGCAGGGCTGCGTCGACGGTATTATAGCGTGGCGCCTCCCCTCCTTCCGGGAAGAGGTTTGGCACCAGACCGCCCTGTTCATATTCCAGGAAGGTTCGGAGGATGCTCTCCGCGGTGTCATACTGCCCATTGGCCAGCGTACAGCCCGGCAGGGAAATCATGGTGTCTCTGCCCCAGTCTGCGAAAAACGGATAGCCGGCTACAATGGTCTTGCCGCCCGTGGAATCGCGGCGGGTGATGTAGGCGTCTGCGCTGACTGCCAGCTGTCTGGCGACGGGATCCCTTAGAAAAATATTGCTTTCCAGTTTTTTCCTGTGCTCTTTGGCTTCTTCCTGAATCTGTGAAGCCAGAGCATGGATAGCTGCTTTATACTGACAGTCAAAATCATTCGTTTTTTCTTCAGGCTGCAGGACTTCGCGATCTGACAATATGACTGAGCAAGTGGCCTTCTCTCCCGCCGGACACTCTATCGTTATTTCCATACAGCGCATGAGGTATCCGTCTGCGGTTCTGCCATCCTCCAGATCATGGCGGTAAAAGACATGCTCCCAAGCAGGAGAAACCGGTGCCAGATTGGCATCGGTTCCGATAAATACATTATAATCATTAAACTGGAGAATTGCATGATTGTTATTGGAATGCAGGTGGATTTTCTGGTCCTGCGCCTGCAGGGTCTGTCCTTTTGGGGCACAGAGAAAGGCGGGCTGCAAGGTGAGTCGTCCGTCTTCCTCCGCATGATTTGTGATTTCGTAGCGGACGAGCAGGGTGTTATGCTCCGGGCGCATGGTGATCTGGCGCTTGACGGTGATACCGCAGAGCTCGTAGAGCCATTTGGGCTGGTCCTCCCAGATAAAGGAGGTCAGATGGGTATAGCCATTCTCGGAGAGGATTATTTTTCCGGCAGAGTTTATAGAAATTTTATGGTGCCTGACCCCATAAATTTTCTCCTGGGTGGACAGGTCGAAAGTCTTGCTACCCAGCTGCAGTGTTTCCTGCATGCGCTGCACCAGGGTGTGGCGAACGGTTGGCGCCGTGGATGCGGAGATCAGGAGACCCTGATCGTTGCGAGTGGCGGAGTATGCCATGGACAGGGAGGAATAGCCGCCAAGACCGTTGGTCAGCAGGTAGCAGTTTTCCTGGGCCTGTTCTGCGGTTTTCATGTCCTGTTTGCCGTAAATAAATCGCATGTGGTTGCCCTTATAGTTGCCTTTCTAGTTGCTTTTCTGATTGCTTTTCTGATTGCTTTTCTGATTGCTTTTCCAGTTGCTGTTCTGATTGCTTTTCCGGTAATTTTAATTGCCAAAAATGCCTGCTGTCATTGGTTGGATGGTGCAGGTGGCTTTCTGACAGAGGTTCTTCTTCCAGAGGAAGCTGTCACTGCCGTTAGCCAGACATTGCCACTGCCCTTCCGGGAGGTCGATGGTCTGGGCCTTGTTGCTGAAGTTGTAGAGAAAAATTGCCTTTTTCCATGGACCGGTGGTGGTATGGTCTGCCAGTTCTACTGCCACGCAGTCATCCTTTGGCTGGTAGACGCGCTTAATGTGTCTGGCAGCATCGGAGGACTTATCACAGAGATATGGCATTTTTTTGCGAAGGGCGAAGAGGCCCTGATAGTATTTCATTAATTCCTGGTTTTCCCAGATTCGGTTCCAGTCGATGCGGTTCACCTGGATAGAGGAGTCGAAGCTGTTCTTGATTCCTTCCTTGGTTCGGGCGGATTCTTCTCCGGACAGGATGAAGAGATTTCCCTGACATCCAATCAGCAGGGCGATGGCAAGGCGATTTGCTCGCATGGCTTCTGCATGGTTGCTTTCATAGGCCTTTTCCTCATCCATGGTGTTGATCAGTCGGTCCCAGAGGGTCCAGTCGTCATGGCAGGACAGGTAACCGATGGTCTGGGATGGGGCATTGACGGAGTACTCTCCATTGACGCCATTGACCAGGCCTCTGGCATTTTCCTGCATGAGATTTCCTTTGACCATGTCGCGGGTGGTGTCGCAGAAGGCGCCAATGCCGGGATGGAGTTTTTCTGGAAGCCATCGATGAGCAGGACTGCGAAGATTGGAGCAGCGCAGGATTCCAGGCCTTCAAATACCAGGGCTGCCGCTGCGGCCTGCATACCGCCGGAGGCATTTAACACTTCCAGAAGCTGGTCAGAGTTGACGGCGCCCACACCCAGGAAACGGGTCTGAATGATTCCTCTGCCCATGGCACCCAGGGCCAGAAGCAGTAAGCCGATCAGGGTCATTACGTTGCGGTTTATGCCGAAATTCATTTTCTTGGTGTTCTTGTGGTCTCTCATGGAAGTGTCCTATGATAATCATACAACCAAATTACACTTGACTTATACATTAGCAAGATTCATAATAATCACCATTTCAAAACCACTATGTGCTACAATGTTATTATATGCGATATGGCGAATAATATCAATCTGAACCGATTACTACTATACAGTCTAAGATAAGTTCTCATAAGAAGGATGCATAATCTGTCTGCATTTATAATGATTAGAATTATTGTAATCTGTGATAAAATAAAAAATATTTCAAAAAATATTGGAACAGATGGAACATTTGCTTCTGTTTCGTGCCATATATTAGTAGAGGAGGATTTTCTTCTCAGATTTATAAAGGACGGAGGTGAGATATATTGAAATCTGACAGAACACAACGCGGGCCTAAGGGATTTATCCTGCTGGAACCCGGAAATATCATGCAGATCCTGCCAGAGGATAATAAGTCCTGGCTCACACTTTTTTACAGCCTGCCGGAAGAACTTGTTTCCAAAAGACCTGCTTATATGAATCTGCCGCGTTGTCCATTTGATGTGATTCGCAGTGATGATTATGCAGAACTTTTGAACACGGATGTATTTCTGGAACTGGTTTGGGACTGCTATGCGTGGAGTGCCTGGCAGTGCTTTGAAGTGCCGAACAAGGATGGTGATTACAGAGAAATCCCCGGCAGCTTCAATTCCTATTCCGGAGATTTTCCATTGTGGAGATTGTCCTATACGATTATTCCTTATATTAGGGAAAAGTTTGAGCATATCGGACTTTCCTTCCAGTCTCTTTTCAATATGCCAAGAGGCATGGAAGTTCCCTTCCTGACTTATCAGCAGTTCAGCAACCTTATCGGGTCCGTTGTTCCGATGATCGTAAAGGAACAGAACTGGCAGCCTATAATCGACACGATCTGGGCGACCCGTGATGAAACCGATTATGTTTTTCGCAACAGTCTTGTAAAAAAGGAATTTATGCGAAAATGGTCGCATTCCCGAACCAGTGTCGGCGCGATGCTGTCTTTGGATCAGCTCATGGAGGATACTCCGGATTCCATTACTGCCGAGAGTGCTCCTTTCGAAGAAGAAATCATTGAGAGCCAGACCTTCGAAGCATTTGTCGCGACCCTTTCAGAACGTGACCAGCAGATACTTCAGTTTAAGTCTGAGGGGTTTACCCTAAAAGAAATCGCTGCTAAAGTTGGCTATCAGAATCACAGCGCAGTCAGCAAACGGATTCATCACATTTCGGAAAAGTATTCCGAATACAGAAACCAATAAATCATATCCCATCCAATCCTCTCAACCCGCAGTCATTGTCATCCGACAATGGCTGCTTTCTTTTGCGCATTTTTATGGAGGTACAACATGAAAAACAACTTATTTGAAAATCTGCCGGACGTACTGGACGCAAAGCTTTTGGCTCAGGCTTTGTGCATTTCCAAGTCCGGTGCCTACGCACTGATGAGCCAGCCGGACTTTCCAACCATGCAGATCGGCGGGCGCAAGCTCGTGATAAAACCGGATCTCATCGAATGGATGCAGTCCCATGTTAATCATGGCAGGAGGTGATATTTACGTTATTGTCAGTCTCTCATTTGTTAAGAGCAAGTATCGACCATGGTACCAAATTTCGTATCACACTCATTTTTCCACGGTCAGATACTTGTTGGGGAGTGCCTTCCCCAAACCCTGCTGAAGTCGCCGGAAACGGCGATTTTTTAATTTCTGCCAGACATGGCAGTTTCATTTTTTTATAGGAGGTGATGCCCTATCGCGAAAAAATATAATGCCCCGCATCGTAATCGTCTCATCAAATCGATGCTGACCGACGAAGAATACGAAGCCTTTTCTGAACGCTGCAAGACCTATGGGATGAGTCAGGCTGAAATGATCCGCCAGTCCATCACCGGTGTAACGATCCGTCCCATCATAAAGGTATCAGCAGCCAGTGATGAGCTGCTTTCCTCTGTTGGCAGAATGACTTCGGAATACGGAAAGATCGGAAGCAACCTGAATCAGATTGCGAGGTTTTTGAATGAAACTCATACGCCTTACCCAAACCTTGCAGAGGAGGTTCGTACAGCAGTTTCGGATCTGGCGAAACTGAAATTTGAAGTCTTAAAGAAAGTAGGTGATGCAGTTGGCAACGATCAAACATATCAGCTCTAAAAATGCGAACTATGGTGCTGCCGAACTGTACCTTACTTTCCAGCATGATGAGTTTACCAATAAACCGCTTCTGGATGAGAAGGGCCGGATGCTCCCCCGTGATGACTTTCGGATGGAGACCATCCTCTGCGGCGATGAAGATTTTGCAATTGCATGTATGCGGGCCAATCTCAGATACGGCAAAAACAACCAGAGGGGTGATGTGAAAAGTCACCACTATATCATCAGCTTTGATCCGAGAGATGGAACAGAAAATGGGCTGACAATGGATAAGGCCCAGCAGCTTGGCGCCGATTTCTGCCGGGAACATTTTCCCGGACACCAGGCTTTGGTCTGCACTCATCCGGATGGTCATAACCATAGCGGAAACATTCACGTTCACATCGTCATTAACAGTCTGCGCATCAAAGATATTCCCTTCCTTCCCTATATGGACAGACCCTGTGATACACAGGCGGGGATGAAACATCGCTGCACTGCTTCAGCACTTCGCTATCTTCGAAGTGAAGTAATGGAGATGTGCCATCGGGAAAATCTGTATCAGATTGATCTCTTAAACGGCAGCAAGAACAGAATTACCGAACGGGAATATCATGCAAGGCGGCGCGGCCAGCAGGAACTGGATGAGCTGAATCAGCGAATCATTGCAGACGGACTTACGCCTAGGCGAACGAAGTTTGAAACTGACAAAGATATCCTTAGAGGAAATATTCGTGCCGCATTGCTTGCGGCCAAAAGCTTTGAAGAGTTTCAGGAGTTGCTTGAGGAACACGGCATTTCTGTTCGGGAGAGCCGTGGAAGATTCAGTTATCTGACCGCAGACCGGACAAAGCCAATCACAGCAAGAAAGCTTGGAGATGACTTTTCCAAGGAAGCTGTACTGGAGCAGATCAATAGAAATGCAGAGCAGGCACTTCATGAAAAATCGCCAGTTCCTTCTACTTCAAAAGCATCTCCTATAAAGTCAGCCCAGTCGCATAATTCTCCTTCCGGCCTCGATCGTATCGTAGACATGAATTACGCCCATAGCAAAGGCGGCGGGTACGCACACTGGGCAACGCTTCATAATCTGAAAACAATGTCTGCAACCCTGATTGCATATCAGGAAGCAGGCTTTGAATCTCCGGAAGCAATGGACGCAGCTCTTGTGGAAGCGCATAATGCCGTGGCCGATGCAAGGAAGAAAGTGAAATCCTTTGAATCCGTTATTAAGGAGAAAAAGGAATTACGCAGACAGATACAGATCTATCGAAAGACTGCACCGCTTTATGAGGAATACAAGCAGATCAAACGTAAATCCAAACAGGAGGACTTCTATCATGCTCATGAGTCGGACTTTATCTTACGAGAGTCTGCAATCCGCTATTTCAAGAGTCACGATATCAAAAAACTTCCTGCTGCCAAAGCATTGACTGCCGAAATTGAAGAACTTATCTCGCAGGAAAACGAAGCTTATTACGAATACCATTCCGCACAGGATCATGAAAAAGAGCTTCGCACCATCAAACAGAATATTGACCAGATACTCAGTCGCGAGCAGCCTGAACAGACTCAACCTTCGAAGAAGAAACACCGTCATGATCCAGAACTATAATTCAGCACAAGATCACCGGGACGGGAGCATTTGCCCCCGTTCTGGCAGTGCCTGGTATGCAGATAAAGGGATATCCCTTTTAACAACTATAAGTAACCCGCGCCGGTACATTTGTCCGACTAAAAACATGATATTTGCGCAAGATGAACGCGCAGGAAAGGAAATCATTATGAAAGAATTGAAACCTATGGAAATCGAAAATATGGAGGAAGAAATGATGGAGTTGCCTGAAAACCTTGATGAACTGATCGACCTTGCCGAGTGGTGTGAACTGGATGAGAATCTCGGGACTTATATCGAGGAAGATACACTGCCCCCGGAATACCGTTTTACTGATCCGGATCCGTATTTCAAACTTCAGCCGGTATCTCCCGACAGACAGCATCATAATGTCTGGTTTGATGAGGAGGGGTATCTGCATGCAAAGAACCCTTCTGCATGGTGGATCCCGGACTTATCTATCGAGAGGGAAATCGGGGGCACAGTTTATACCGTAACCGGCAGTTTTGACGGTGAAGAATGTATGCTCCGCAAGCTGGAGCGCATCTCAGCAAAAAAGTTTACAAATACAGAGGAGGATGCCAATGACAGTATCGAATAATTTTGATACAATGATGCCAGCCAATCCTGTATCGACAGTTGCTCCAATCAAGGAGGTTACAGATATGACAGGAGCAACAAAACAGATCACGGCATTATATTGCAGACTTTCGCAGGAAGACGAGCGTTCCGGCGAGTCCTTGTCCATTGAGAATCAGAAGTCCATTCTTCTGCAGTACGCAAGGGAACAGCATTTTACCAATCCGGTGTTCTTTGTGGATGACGGTTATTCCGGCACCAACTTTGACCGTCCGGGCTTCCAGCAGATGCTGGCAGAAATGGAAGCTGGTCATGTAAAGGTATGTATCACCAAAGACCTCTCCCGCCTTGGAAGAAACTCATCCCTTGTCGGGCTTTATACCAGTATGACCTTCCCAAAATATGGGGTCAGGTATATCGCCATCAATGATAACTTTGATTCCAATGACCCGAACAGCATCAACAATGACTTTGCCGGTATCAAAAACTGGTTTAATGAATTCTATGCCAGAGATACCAGCCGCAAGATCAGAGCTGTTCAGAAGGCAAAGGGAGAAAAAGGACTTCCGCTGACAACCAATGTACCTTACAGGTATGTGAAGGATCCGGATGATCCGAAGCACTGGGTTATTGATCCGGAAGCCGCAACGGTAGTTAAGCGTATCTTTGATATGTGTATGGAAGGACGCGGACCGAGCCAGATCGCCAGACAGCTGAAAGAGAATAAGGTATTTACACCAACTGCTTATCAGAAAAGGCAGGGACGAAACACACCGAATGCTGAGCCGGAAAACCCTTATGGTTGGAACAGCAGTACCATCGTACACATTCTAGAAAGACGCGAGTACACCGGATGTATCGTCAACTTTAAGACCTACACTAACTCGATTTGGGATAAGAAGCAGAGGGATAACCCGGTTGAGAATCAGGCCATCTTCCCCGACTCTCATGAGCGTATCATTGAAGATGAAGTCTTTGAGAAGGTTCAGCAGATCCGTCAGCAGAGGCACAGAAAAACAAAATCCGGAAGAAGCAGCATGTTCTCCGGACTTGTGTATTGTTCTGACTGCGGTGAGAAGCTTTACTATGGTGCGACCAATAATTATCGCACAGAGGGGGCCTTCTTTGACTGCTCCCTTCATTGGAAGCATAAGGACAAATGCGGTACCCATTACATTCGAGAGAAGGTACTGCAGCAGCTGGTTCTTCAGCACATCCAGATGGTCACTGGGTACATCTACCGCCATGAGGCTCATTTCCGTCAGGTAATGGAGCAGCAGCTCCATGCAGAAAGCGCAAAACAGATCGCAGCGAACCGTAAGGCACTGGAACGAAGTGAGAAGCGTATCTCGGAGCTGAAGCGCTTGTTCATCAAAATCTACGAGGATAACGCAAGCGGCAAGCTGAGTGATGAGCGCTTTGATATGATGAGCCAGACCTATGAGGCTGAACAGAAAGAACTGGAAGCTGAAGTCACCCGTCTGCAGAAAGAAATTGAAGTACAGGAAACACAGATTCAAAACATTGAGAAGTTTATTCAGAAAGCAGGCCAGTATGTCGGCATTGAGGAGCTTACCCCGTATGTCCTTCATGAACTGGTAAAGGCCATCTATGTGGATGCGCCGGATAAGACCAGAATGAGCTTTTAGCAAGTGAAAAGGCGTGACCCAAGCCACGCCTTCTCATCTTTTTTCAATTCTTAAACAGTTACTGTTTTATGACGCCCCGCCATTTGCCCGGGTTCTTCTTTATTTCACATTCTTTCTCACTTCACATCCGTCTTATCCGCTCTCAGCACCGTAAGCAGCATGAAGACCGCGCTGAAGGTGATGCCCACGATGACCGCCCTCGGTCCCTCGTAGCCCGACTGCGTAAGCAGCTGGTCCGGTGCATAGTCGACAAGCGACAGATTCTGGATATGCAGCATATTCTGGATCGCCGTATCAATTCCCAGATAGATGAGACCCAGGAACCCGGTGCCGGCGAGCACCGCCGTCACGAGCGCCAGAGGCTTCGCGCCGATTCCGACTGTCAGGAAAAGAAGCAGTGCGCTTAGGGCCAGAAGCAGCAGCCATCTCACGCCGAACGTATAGACCGCCTGCGGGATCGCCCCGGCGTCAATCTCCACCTTCCCGACGATATACTTGCTGATAACCTGTCCGATCAGCGCAGTCAGCATCAGGACCAGGTTTGAGAGCATGATCGTCAGATATTTTGAGACCGCCACGCGGCTTCTCTTAGGCTGCTGTCCCGCTATATTTTTGATGAAGCCATTCTCGATATCCATGTAGGAGAAGGAGACGACGAGAAGCAGGATAAACAGGGGAAGGAACGTGATCACAAACGGATCGGCGATAATCTCCGAGACTTTTGCCGCCTCCGAAGCTCCCAGCGCCTCCCCGAGTGCTGCCGTATTCTCAGACTCAGTCTTAGACTCAGTTTCCACCGACACCGCAAAGCCGACCACAGCCTTCATCAGGGCCCTCTCTACGGGCGCCGACGCGATCGAGGTTACGAGGATCACCAGAAATGCAATCGCAAACATCTTGGACCGGAATATTCTGCGATTATTCATTCTTAAAAGATTAAGCATCCTGTTTACCTCCTGTCATCCTGAGATAATAGTCCTCCAGGGAAATGTTGCGCACGTAGATCTCATGAAGCGGAATCCCCGCCTCCACGATTGCCTTCGCCATCGATGCGCTTCTGTCCAGATTTTCGCCGACCCGGATAAAGCCGTCGTGTGCGATGGTTATCTTTTTGAGACCGAGGTCTTTCAGGACTTCGACCGCCCCTTCATTGTTCCCTGTTCTGATCGCGATACTCTGCCCGCAGCGTTCCTGCAGCACTTCCGCCGTGAATTCATCCAGGAGCCTTCCTTCGTGAATGATCCCGTAGGAATCCGCGATCTTGGCCAGCTCGTCCAGGATGTGGCTCGAGACCATGATGGTCATACCGCGCTCATCCCTGAGCTTCTCCAGCATCGTGCGGACCTCGGCGATGCCCTGGGGATCAAGACCGTTGATCGGCTCGTCGAGGATGATGATCTCCGGATTCCCGACCAGCGCGAGCGCAACGCCGAGGCGCTGCCGCATGCCGAGCGAGAAGGAGCCCGCCTGCTTCCTTTTGTCGATACCGCCGAGGCCGACCAGCTGAAGAAGCGGCTCGATATTATCGGAGGGCTTCACGCCCATGCCGAGGCATTTGAGGCGCAGGTTCTCCTGGGCCGAGAGATGCGGATAAAGGCCCGGACTCTCGATCAGGACGCCGACTTTTCTTCTCAGCTTTCCCATCTCGCTGCCCGACTTGCCGAAGAGCATATAGTCGCCGCTCGTCGGGTTGGCCAGGCCGCTGATGACGCGCATGATCGTCGTCTTGCCGGCGCCGTTCCGGCCGATCAGACCGTAAATTTCACCTTTTCGAATATGAATATTGATATTTTGGGCCGCCGCGTGATTGCCGTAACGCTTTGTCAGGCCGCGGGTTTCAAGAACATACTCCATATACATTCCCCCTTTTTATCTGAATTCCGGGAAGATAAGCACCGCGGCAGCCGCCGCGATCCCGCCGACCCCCACAAGAATATTGACGAGGTTGTCGCCGGGTGCGCTGATCTCCTTCGGATCCTTCGGGTTATAGCGGATCATGATCCTCTCACCGATATCGTATTTCCGGGACCCCCTGCTCACGTTGCTCACCGCCGTCACATTGCGGCCCCCTGCGTAAAATGTAAACACCGGGGCGTATGTCGGCTGCTCGGTATGAGAGTTCGTGTCCGTCACGTACGATTCCTCATAGCCCGTCACGAGCGCTTCCGTGCGCTCCGTGCAGTTTCGAACCCTCATATATACGTTTACCAGGGATCTTAAGCCCACGAACAGAAACACCACGATTGCGATAAATGAGATTGCCTGATCCATACCGTTTTCCTCTTTTCGCAAAGTCCCCGAACAGAGTATCTGCCCGGGGACTCAACACATGCAAGCATTTTACTGGAATGAAAGCACCTTCTTCGGGCATTTGCCGATACAGATACCGCACTTGACGCAGCCGGAGTGATCGATCTCCCAGGTCTTGGTCTTGCGGTCGACCGTGATGATCTTCTGCGGGCAGTTGCGCATGCAGAGGCCGCAGTAGATGCAGCCGTCAAGGTCGCAGGTGATCTCGCCGGCGATATCCTTCTTGAAGGTCACACCGGAGACGATCAGGTCTTTCGGGTCTGTCGCGACCATGTGGTAGTCCTGCGAGAGCTCAATGGAGTTCTCCTCGCAGAAGTCCGCGCAGGTGGCGCAGAATGTGCAGGAAGTCAGGTCGAATGCGCGGGTAATGTATTTTCCGCCTTCACCCGGCTCTTCCGTCCTTGTGATGGCCTTCGGCGCGCAGACCTTAACGCAGTTGCCGCAGTCCGTGCAGCGGTCGGCGTGGAACACGATCCTTCCGCGGTAAGCCGGAGCACCCATGTCCTCCGGGTTCGGGAACTTCTCGGTGCTCGGCTTGGTGAAGGCGTTCGTAACGGCTGTCTTCAAAAATGGAAACATCATTTCTTCATCGCCTCCCTCTTCTCTTTCAGGATCTGGGCTGCCTTATAGAGCCCTTCCATGATGGCTTCCGGCTTCGGCGTGCAGCCTGCGACGGAAACGTCCACGTGTACATACTTTTCCAGCGGGCCTTCGACGGAGTAGCTTCCCTTGAAGACGTTGCCGGATCTCGGACAGGAACCGAGCGATACGACGCATTTCGGTTCCGGCACCTGGGCCAGCGTGCGGATCAGTCTCTCCTTGGACTGGGATGTGATCGGTCCGGAGACGACGACGATGTCCGCGTGTCTCGGGGTGCCGGCCAGTCTGAAGCCGAACCGCTCCGCATCGTAGCGGGGTGTCAGCACCGCAACAAGCTCAATATCGCAGCCGTTGCAGGATCCGGTGTTGATATGGTAGATCCACGGAGATTTCAGTGCGCTGTTATCAACTAATTTTTTGAACATTTTCTCCCCTCCTTACAGACCGAACCATACGAGAACGAGGCTTAAGAGCGCCATTCCCGCGACGAATGTCCAGTAGAATTTGAACAGATGCTCGATCTTAAGACGCGCCGTGACCGCGTGGATCGTCGTCATTGAGAGGATCGTGAGGACCGTGCAGATGACAACGAAAATGACCACGTCGAGAACGACGATGCCGGTGCGGAGACCGCCCATGAAGAGAGCGGTGAAGAGGCCGGTCATGACGAACATTTTCATCGCCGTGTTCAGCTTGAAGAGGCCGAGCGGTGCGCCGCTGTACTCGACCAGCGGGCCTTCGCAGATCTCGGTCTCGGCTTCCGCGACGTCAAACGGCTGGGTTCCGACTTCCGCCGGGATGACCAGCAGCATCGCGATGGCTGCCGGGATCATGGACCAGTGGAAAAGGAGGCTGCCGTTTGCGGCCTGCCATGCGGCAATCGACTCCATCGAGAAGACGAGGTTTGCGCCGCCGACTTTCCTTGCGACCGCAAGGAGGACCAGAACGAACGGAAGCTCGTAAGCCATCATCGTGACCATCTCACGGGAGATGCCGATGCCGGCGTACGGAGAGCCCGAGGAGGAACCGCCCACGATCAGGGCAACGCCCGGGATCGTGATGAGGTAGAGGATAACGACGAGGTCCGCGCTGCCGGAGACGGCGACGAAGCCGCCGACCGGGATGAAGAGCATGATCATCGCAAGGCTCACAAAGCCGACGATCGGGGCACCGAGGTACACCGTCTTGTTGGCCGCGTGCGGGATGATCGTCTCCTTGCCCATGAGCTTTAAGAAGTCATAGAGCGGCTGGCGGATCGGCGGTCCGATGCGGTGCTGCATGCGTGCGAGCACCTTGCGGTCCACACCGGCGAGCCAGAGACCCACGGCGGAGGTAAAGAGCGCTCCCGGGAAGATCAGGACGAAGACAAGAAGCAGTACGATATTCAATACATTAAACATAATCTTCTCCCCTCCTTACCGCAAGCAGATGAACATGACGAGAATGATGATTGCAGCTCCCATCACAATGTAGGAAGCGTAATCGGTGACAATGCCGGAGTGCAGGCCCTGAAGGACTTTGTAGTAGCCCTTCCAGTCCGTCTTGAAGCCCCAGAAAAGATCGGAGCCGCCGACCTGGGAGAACTCCTCCTGCTCGCCGGAGAAGAAGGTTGCGTACTTGGGATCGTAGCCCTCTCCGCCTTCCAGCATTCTGCCGCGGGTCGATTTGGACGTCGCCATGACGATGTAGACGCCGAGGAAGACGACCACGAAGAGCAGCAGCCAGACGAGCGGGTTCCAGAAGCTGAACGCCGCCGGAGCAGCCTCGATGTCCGTGATGCCGGCCGCCTTTGCGTAGCCCGCGCCCATCATCTTGTCGATGTAGTTCGAGACGCCGAGAGCCGCGCCCGCTGCCGGAGCAAGCAGGAACTTTTCAACAACGTTGTAGAAGAGACCGGTCAGTACGCAAAGAACCGCCATGATGACCATCGGGATCTGCATGATCACCGGGACTTCCTTCGCGTTTGCATTTTCCGGATTCTCCTGCCCGAAGAAGACCGCCTGGGTGACCTTGATGAAGGAGGCCAACGTCATGACGGAGACGATCAGGGCAGTGATCGTGGCGATCGCAAAGAGAATGTTGCCGGACTCGACCGCCTTCGTGTAGATCGCCTGGTAGACCATCCACTTGGAGGCGAAGCCGTTGAACGGCGGAAGACCCGAGATGGAGAATGCTCCGACGAGGAAGCAGACCGTGGTCACGGGCATTCTCTTCGAGAGGCCGCCCAGCTTGTCGAGGTTGGTTGTGCCGGTTGCGGTGAGGACCGCGCCGGCGGTCAGGAACAGGAGTCCCTTGAAGAGCGTGTGGTTCATCGCATGGAAGAGACCCGCGTTAAGGCCCAGCGCCGTTCCGAGACCGATCGCCGTGATGACGTAGCCGATCTGGGAAATGGAGTGGAACGCCAGCAGTCTCTTGAAATCATGCTGCGCAAGCGCCATCGTGACGCCGATGAACATCGTGACCGCACCGAAGACCACCAGAAGGATCTGGATGGAGCTTCTGTCCATCGCGCGGAAGACCACGTAGACCATACGGATGATGCCGTAGACACCGGCCTTGTTGACCATACCGGAGAAGATCATGGAGATCGAGGTCGGAGCCGCCGTGTAGGCGTCCGCCGCCGGTGTGTGGAACGGGACGATGTAGCTCTTGACGCCGAGGCCGGCCACGATGAGGCCGAAGGCCATGATCGTCGTCAGGTTGAACTCGCCGCCGATGATCGAGGAGATCTGCGCCATGTTTAAGGTGTGGCAGACTCTGTACATGAGCGCGACACCCGCGAGCGTCATGGAGGAGCCGATGGAGCCCAGGACCAGATACTTGAAGGCTGCCTCGAGGGCAATTGCCTGCTTGTTTCTGAAGGCTGTCAGCGCAACCGACGCGAAGGTCATGATCTCGATCATGATGAACATATTGAAGAGGTCGCCCGTGAGGACGAGGCCCAGGACCGATGCGGAGAGCATCAGGTAGAGGGTGTAGTAGTGCATCTTGTTCGCATCCTTCTTGAGGTAGCCGAGCGAATAGATGCCGGAGAGCCAGAAGGTCGTGACCACGAGGAGCGCGAAGAAGAGTCCCAGCGCATCCACTTCGTAGCCGATACCGATGGCGTAGCCTTCCACCGGTTCCCAGTTGCCCATCCAGTAGGAGATGATCTGTCCGTCGATCATAACAGGTTTGATCAGGGCGTAGATCAGTACCAGAGAAATTGTCGCTATAAGGATCGCGATGCCGTCCCTAATGACCGGGCTTATGCGGCCGAAAATAGCCACCAGGAAAGCCCCGAGGAACAGCAGCATCACGGCCATAACCGGAAAATGCTGTATCATCCGTTTAACCTCCTGATTTCATCTGCGTCGACAGATTTGTACTTACGGTTGATCATGATGACCAGAGCCAGCGCCATGGCGTCCACGCAGGCGCCGATAACGATGCTGGTCAGGGTCAGAGCCTGAGGAACCGGATCCACGAAGAAGTTGGGAGCGACGCCGTTTAAGAGGTCAGCCAGGTAGTAGACCGGAGCGGTTCCGCCCGGGTTGAAGCCGATGCTGACGATAAGCAGGTTGATGCCGTAATCCGTGATTCCAAGTCCAAGGACGATCTTGATTAGATTCTTCTTGGTGCATACCGTATAGAGACCGAGGACAATCAGAAAGACTGACGCGATATAATTGACTATGATCATTTTTCGTCCTCCTTCTTTTTCGCCTTCTTCGCCTCCTCAACCGGGGCAAGGAAGCCCAGCATGAGGATGAGCAGGAAGCCGACGCCGGTCATGACGTTGTAGCCGACCGCGTAGTCCATGAGGCCGATCGTGCCGTCGTGTACGAAGCCGGTCAGCCAGCCGTTTGCGTAGAATACGTTGCGGCAGAAGTTGGCGCCGAACACAAGACCCGCAAAGCCGAGGAGCGCGTAGATCGTGGTCGCGCAGGCCTCGTTGATCCGAAGGATCTCCGGGTTGATGGAATTACGCGTCACATCGTAGCCGTAGCCCAGGTAAATGAGAAGCACGGCCGCCGCGCCAAGGACACCGCCCTGGAAACCGCCGCCGACCGGGGCCGTCAGGATGACGTAGAGGGCAAAGATGAGAGAGAACGGCAGGAACACGTCGGAACCGCATTTTATAATGATGTTCTTCTCTTTGATACCGTCTTTGAATTTCATGCCGCTTCCTCCTCCTTCTCTTCTTTTTTCACCTTGCTTAAGATCACGAAGGAGCCGACGACCGATGTGATCAGGATGAAGGACTCGCCGAGCGTGTCAAATCCACGGAAATCGAAGACGACCGCGGCGACGTTGTTCTCCGCGCCGGTGCGCTCGATGTTCTGGGCGACGATGATGTCCGCCACGCCGTCGGCGCCGGTCACGTCGTAGTTTGTCGGATCCTCCTCCAGGGCGACGACGTCAAGGTGTTCGTCGTACGTGTCCGAGATGTTGTCAAATGCATAGAACGAGGCGTAGATGCCTGTCACCAGGATCACGCCGAGGGCGAGCAGGGTTAAGATCTTTTTCATTTCTCTTCCTCCTCCTTCGGCGTCGTCAGCTTCACGGCGATGATGAAAATGGCCGTGGAGAGAACCGCCCCGACAGATGCCTCGGAGATCGCGACATCCGGTGCCTGCAGCAGCATGAACTCAAGGGATGTGAATCCGCCGGTGATGCCGAGGGCGATGACCGATGACAGAGGCTTCTTGAAGGCGACTGCGCAGATGGCCGAGACAACGATGCCGATAATGACCAGAGTATTTAAAAGGAACATGATATTCATTTATCTTCCACCATATCCTCTCCGTACTTATCGCACTTCATTTCCTTCTTCGGGCGAACGCCGTGCTTGTATGCGCCGCGGCAGATCGCGTGACCGGAGATCGGGTTTGTAATGATATAGAAAACGCCAAGGACGAGAAGCTTCACGACCATCTCCGGCTCATGAAGGCCGAAGGCTGCGTAGACGGCTCCGCCGATGATGACGCCGAGAACGCCCATCGTCGCAATATTGGTCGAGGACTGCATTCTCGTAAAGGAATCAGGCATTCTCAGCATGCCGACCACGCCGGCAAACGCAAAAAAAATGCTGATGACGATCAGGATATCCACAACAATTCTCATAGTCTTCCCTCCAGATAACGGGCCACAAGCGTGGATCCCACGAAGCCCAGCACCGCCGTGATGAGGGCAATGTCAAGGAAGATGCTTCTTCCGCTGTGCAGGGCGAACAGGATGAGCGCCATGTCGCAGAGGATGTCGATGCTGTCCGCCGCGACCGCACGGTCGGCAACGCTCGGGCCCAGGATCACGCGGATCATGAGGCAGAGGGCCAGAACGATAAAGCAAACGGCGAAAAATAATAATTCACTCATCAGTCAAATATCCTCCTTACCCCTTTTTCCAGTGTTCCCTTGATCATGTCGCCGGCCGCCTTCGGGTCTTCCGTCGCGACATCGATCCAGTGAATGTAATAGAATGTCTGCTTCTTCGTTCTCACGGACACCGCCGCCGCGGCATCCTCCGGGCTCTCGCCCTCGAGGGGCTCAACGGTCTCCTCGACCGGGACATCCTCCTCGACGATATCCATCGTGATGGTGCCGGGAGTCAGCGTGATCGAGTTGGCCAGCATGGCCTCACCGTACTCGGACTTGAGATCCACCGGAACCTTGACGATGCCGGGGTTAATGGGCAGAGCCGGATTCAGTGCGCGGAGCGCCACATCGAGATTGGCCTTGAAAAGCTCGACCGGGAAGATGAAAATGCAGTAAATGAGGAGCTGCACCAGTCTCGCCGGATTCCAGAGATAAAATGAATTCTCATGGATGAAGAACTTTGCGGAAAAGAGGCCTACAAAGATGCTGACAACAAGACCCACGATCATGTTGCGGACATCCGGTGTGCCCTTACAGAGCGCAACGAGCCCTCCGGATATCAGCAGCCAGAAGATGTAGCAGATGACGGCTGTCGATATCACAGCGGGTATGCTTGCTTTTTTCACAAATGTCACCTCCTTATAAAGGATCGTATTTTATTTTTTATTATTCTGCTTCAATTGTATCCACGTAGTACTCGCGGCCGGATTCGATCCGGAAATCCGCGCTCCCGCAGGCAGGACACCGGTAGTGCCTCTTCGGCAGCTCACCCGTGTAGCCGCAGGCCTTGCAGCGGATCCCGACGGGAATATTGTCGATCAGGATCTCCGCCCCCTCGGCGATCGTGCCCTTCGCAGCCACCTTGAAATACTCGTGGATGCAGGAGGGAACCACCCCGGAGAGCTCGCCTATCTTAAGGCGGATGGAGAGGATCTTCTTCGCGTCGTGTTCCTTCGCCGCGGGGACGACTGCATTTAAAATGCCCTCTACGATGACCAGCTCGTGCATATCAGCGGTCCATGCAGGAGAAGCAGGGGTCGATGCTGGCGATGATGAGGCCGGCGTCCGCAACGGAGTTGCCGCGGAGCATGGTCGGGATCGTCGGTGCGTTCTTGAAGGTCGGCACGTGGATACTCACGCGCTCATTTTTCTCCGTGCCGTTGGTGACGACCTTGTAGGAGAGCTGGCCGCGCGGCGCCTCGTGGCGGAACATGTACTCGCCGGGCTTGATCGTCGGGATCTTGTTGCCGCGGTTGACCGGGCCCTTCGGGAGATTTCCGAGCGCCTGGCGGATGATCTTGATGCTCTCGAAGTTCTCGAGGACACGGACCACGACGCGGGCGAAGACGTCGCCGCTCTCCCAGGTGCATTTCTTGAAATCAAAATCGCCGTAGCTCGAGTACGGTGCATCCGTGCGGACGTCGACCGGGACGTTCGAAGCTCTCGCGTGCGGGCCGATGGCGCCGATGCGGATCGCATCCTCGGTCGTCAGGACGCCGACGCCCTGTGTGCGGAGCGCAACGGTCTTGTCCGTGAGGAGGAAGTCAGCCAGACGCTTGTTGGACTCTTCGATCTTGTCCAGCATCTCGAGCGTCTTCTGGGCCTGCTCCAGCGTGATGTCGCGGCGGGCTCCGCCGTAGGTGACCATGCCGTAGTTGACGCGGTTGCCGGTCAGTAGCTCCAGGATGTCCATGATGGCTTCGCGGTCATCCCAGGAGTGCATGAACAGGCTGTCATGGCCGATGATGTGAAGCGCGATGCCGAGCCAGAGATAATGCGAGTGCAGTCTCTCGAGCTCCGCGATGATCACGCGGATGTACTCGCCTCTCTTCGGCACCTTCACGCCGCCGATGCTCTCCAGAGCCAGTGCGTAGCAGAGCGCATGCGAATGCGAGCAGATGCCGCAGACGCGCTCTACGAGGACCATGGTCTGGATGAAGTTCATGTCCTGCGCCAGCTTCTCGATGCCGCGGTGGTTGTATCCGATGAATACCTCCGCGTCCGTGATCTGCTCACCGTCTGTGATGAGACGGGCATGGACCGGCTCCTCCAGTGACGGATGATACGGTCCGATAGGAACAATGTAACTCACGTCTCACTCTCCTCCTTCTTCGTGTGTACTTTCTCGATGAGTTCCTCCATGGGCGTCACGAGGATCTGTCCCTGGCCGTCCAGCATGTTGTCCGGCATAAACAGTCTCTTTGACGTATCGAGTCCCTCAAATGTGACGCCGATGAGCTCACCCAGCTCGCGCTCCGGCCACTCTGCGGCCAGATCGTAAATCCCCGCGATCGAAGGAAGGACGTCCTCCCCTTCGACGGTGTAGGATTCGATCCCGGTTCCGATCTGGTACTCATAGGAAATGTTCGGTTTCCCATCCTTCCCGATGTAACCGTGGATCATGGCGAGGATAACGCCGTCCTCCCGCATTTTCTTAGCGGTCGGGACGATTTCCTCTTTGGTAATGCTGATCTTGTTGTATGATTGTTCCTGCATACCATCCACCTCATTGAAAATTGTTGATAAGTTGCTCTATATGAAACGGCAGTCATCTCCGCCATTATCATCTCTTCAGCAGATCCGCGGCAGCTGGGCTCCCGTAAGTCTCGTCACGATCCTCTCGCCCCCGAACGCCGTCCGCTCGATCACCGCGCCGCTCTTTCTCCTCGTGACCTTCCCGATCACCGCCGCGCCTTCCCCTTCCGGAAGACTTCTCATGAGCGCGAGCGCCGCATCGGCCGCCTCCGGCGCCACCGCCGCGAGCATTCTGCCCTCGCAGGCGCAGTAGTAGGGGTCAAGCCCCAGGATATCGCAGGCGCTTCTCACCTCCGGCTCCACCGGAACGTCCTTCTCGTTGAATTCAATTGAAAATTCCGTTCCCTCGACGAACTCGCACAGGGTCGTCGCCATGCCGCCCCGGGTCGGATCCCGCATGAAGCGCAGGTCCTCGCCCAGGGAGATGAGCTTTTCCGCAAGCCGGTTCAAAGGTCCGCAGTCCGAGAGGACCTCGCCTTCGAGGAGTCCCTCATTTCTTGCGAGCATGACCGAGGTCCCGTGGCTTCCGACCGGGCCCGACACGAGGATCACGTCGCCCTCGCGGATCGTCTTTCTCCCGAGCCAGGGCGCCTTAAGGAACCCGATGCCGGATGTATTGATGTAGATGCCGTCGCCCTTGCCTCTCTCGACCACCTTGGTGTCGCCGGTCACGACCTTGACGCCGGCCTCCTTCGCGGTCTTCGCGATGGATTTCACGATGCGCTCAAGATCGGCGGCCGGAAATCCCTCCTCGATGATGAGCCCCAGCGAGAGATACTTCGGCTCGCTGCCGCTCACGGAGACGTCGTTGACGGTCCCGCAGACCGCAAGCTTCCCGATATCGCCGCCCGGGAAGAAGTAAGGGTTGACCACAAAGCTGTCCGTGGAAAATACAAGTCTCTCATGTCCGGGAATCACGGCCCCATCGTCGAGCTCCGTAAGGGCTTCATTTTTAAGAAGCGGGACGATCAGCCCGTCGATGAGGGCCGCCGTCCTCACGCCGCCGCTCCCGAAATCCAGCGTTATCGTATCTTCCAAGTCTCATACCTCCTGATATTTGTAGGCCGCCGCGCAGGTTCCCTCCGAGGAGACCATGCAGGGGCCGTACGGATCGCCCGGCGTGCAGGCCTTCCCGAAGAGCGGGCACATGTCCGGGGAGAGCTTCCCCTGGATGACCTCGCCGCACCGGCAGCCGCTTCTGTCCGGGACATATTCCGGGCGGATGTCAAACTTCTTCCGCGCGTCGAATGCGGAAAATGCATCCCGAAGCATCAGCGCGCCTCCCGGAATTTCGCCAAGGCCCCTCCACATGTCGGAGGCGGGAGCAAGATACCTGTCCATGACGGCCATCGCAAGCGGATTTCCTTCCGGCGCGACGGCGCGGGTGTATTCGTTTTCCATGCGGGGCCGGCCCTCTTTTATCTGCCGGCAGAGCATGTAGACGGTGAGGAGTATATCCTCCGGCTCAAAGCCCGCGATCACGGCCGGAATGTGAAACTCCTCCGGCAGGAAATTAAAGCCCGCCTCGCCGATGATGACCGCGACATGCCCCGGGCAGATGAACCCCTGCACGTTGAACGCGGGATCCGCGATCAGGGCCCGAAGCGCCGGCTCCACCGTCTTCAGCATCGGAAATACCGTGAAATTCGTGAGCTTTTCGGCCGCCGCGGCCTGCACCGCCACCGCCGTCCCGGGCGCCGTCGTCTCAAAGCCGACGCCGAGGAACACGACTTCCTTATCCGGGTTCTTTTTCGCGAGCTCCACCGCGTCGATCGGCGAGTAGACGACCGCGACGCGGCTGCCTTTCGCCCGCATCTTCCCGAGATTCTGCCCGCGGACGCTCCCGGGCACGCGGATCATGTCGCCGTAGGTCGCGATGATGACGTCCGGCCGGGCGGCCAGGGCAAGGACCTCGTCGATGAGCCCTGCCGGGGTCACGCAGACCGGGCAGCCGGGCCCCGAGAGAAGATGGATGTTGTCCGGCAGCATCCGCTTTAAGCCGGCCTTCGCGATCGCCATCGTGTGGGTCCCGCAGACTTCCATGAGGTTTATGTCCGGGAGGTTCATTTCCCGGATCTTTTCGATATAAAGTTCGGGGTGCTCGCGGCAGAGTTCAAGCTCGGAGGGCATTTTCCACCTCGCGGGCGGCCGCAATGTCCGCCTCGGCCTGCTCTTTCTTAAGCCGCTCGATTGCAAAGCCCGCATGCACGATCACATAGTCGCCGACCTTCGGCTCCTTTATGAAATCCACGCGGATCTTACGGCGGATACCGTCGCGTTCTCCGACGGCATCCACCCCTTCTATATTCGTTAATTTAAGGGGAATGGCAAGACACATACGTGTCCACCTCCTTCAAATGTAAATTGTACGTAATGGACATGTCTGCACGAGGGTCAGTATATCCCAGTGTGCATAATCACTAAATAATTTTAGCATAGGGAATTTTAAAAAGCAATCATTCGGGAGTCCGATAGCGAAATGCTCTAAAAAAAATGCACGGCTTTTCCTGCCGCTTTTCATTTTCCGTCTTCCTATGATATAATAAACGCATGAATATCACAGACTTACTCTCAAATGAACTTCAGATCAAACCCTGGCAGGCCGAAGCGGTCATCCGCCTCATCGACGAGGGCTGCACCATCCCGTTCATCGCGCGCTACAGAAAGGAAGCGACAGGGGCGTTGAACGACGAGGTGCTCCGAACCTTCGACGAGAGGCTCCGCTACCTCCGGAACCTCGACGAGCGCCGCGAGGCGATCTTAAAGTCGATCGACGAGCAGGGCAAGCTCACTCCGGCACTCAAAAAACAGATCGAGGCAGCCGAGACCATGGTCGCCCTCGAGGACCTCTACCGTCCCTATGTGAAAAAGCGCCGCACCCGCGCCATGATCGCCCGCGAGAAGGGCCTCGCCCCGCTCGCGGAGTTCCTTCTGCGCACGGACGCCGGGCTTGACGCCCTTGCGGAAGCCGCCCGGTATGTCGATCCCGAGAAGGACATCCCGGACGCAAAAACCGCCCTTCAGATGGCGGAGGACATCCTCGCGGAGGACATCTCGGACAACGCCTCCTACCGCGGCTTCATCCGCCGCAAGACCATGGCCGACGGCACGATCGTCTCCGAAGCGAAAGACAAAAAGGCCGAGTCCGTCTACGAGAACTACTACGAATACGAGGAGAAGCTGGACAAGCTGCCCGGCCACCGCATCCTCGCGCTGAACCGCGGCGAGAAGGAGAAGATCCTCACCCTCAAGGTGAAGGCTCCCGCCGAGGACATCGTGACCTATCTGGACCTCAAGACCGGCGTGAAAAAGCACCCCTCGACCGGGACCTACATCCACGAGGCGGCGGCCGACGCCTACAAGCGGCTGATCGCGCCCTCCATTGAAAATGAACTGCGCTCCGCCCTCACGAAAAATGCCGAGGAGGCCGCCATCACGGTCTTCGGCAAGAACCTGACCCAGCTCCTCATGCAGCCGCCCGTCGCCGGCAAGACCGTCCTCGGGTGGGACCCGGCCTTCCGCACCGGCTGCAAGCTCTGCGTCGTCGACCCGACCGGCAAGGTCCTCGACACGGCGGTCATCTACCCGACCGCGCCCCAGAACAAGGTCGCAGAGGCCAAAAAGGTGCTCACAAAGCTGATCGAGAAGTACCATGTCGACATCATCTCCGTCGGCAACGGCACGGCCTCCCGCGAGTCCGAGGCCATCATCGCGGATTTCATCAGGGAGTCCGGCCTCCCGGTCACCTACGTGATCGTGAACGAGGCGGGCGCCTCCGTCTACTCCGCCTCCAAGCAAGGCGCCGAGGAGTTCCCGGCCTTCGACGTCGGCCAGCGCTCCTCCGCCTCGATTGCCCGCCGGCTCCAGGATCCGCTCGCCGAGCTCGTCAAGATCGACCCGAAATCCATCGGCGTCGGCCAGTACCAGCATGACATGAACGAGGCGCGCCTCACGGAAGCCCTGACCGGCGTCGTCGAGAACTGCGTAAACCGGGTCGGCGTGGACTTAAACACCGCCTCCGCCTCCCTCCTCGGCTACGTGTCCGGCATCTCAAAGACAGTCGCCGGCAACATCGTAAAATACCGCGAGGCCAACGGCCGCTTCCGCGACCGCCGGGAGCTCCTGAAGGTCCCGAAGCTCGGCCCCAAGGCCTTCGAGCAGAGCGCCGGCTTCCTGCGCATCCGCGGCGGCTCCGAACCCCTCGACATGACCGGGGTCCATCCGGAGTCCTACGAGGCGGCAAGAAAGCTCCTCAAAGGGCTCGGCTTCTCCGAGGCGGACCTTGCCTCCGGGAAGACCGCGAAGATCCGCGAGAGACTTAAGACGATCTCCGAAAAGGAGCTCTCCGAGACGCTCGGCGTCGGCGAGTACACGCTCCGCGACATCATCGCGGACCTCGAAAAGCCCGGGCGCGACCCGCGCGAAAATGCCGCCGGCCCCATCCTCAGAAAGGATGTCATGGAACTCACCGACCTTAAGCCCGGCATGATCTTAAAGGGCACCGTCCGAAATGTCATCGACTTCGGCGCCTTCGTCGACATCGGCGTCCACCAGGACGGCCTCGTGCACATCTCCGAGCTCTCCGACCGCTTCATCAAGCACCCGCTCGACGCGGTCTCGGTCGGCGACATCGTGACCGTCAAGGTTCTCGGGGTTGACGTCAAGAAGAAACGCATTTCTCTCACCATGAAAGGGTTAAAGTGATGGCCGATTATTTCATTTCCGAAGTGAAGCCGACCGAGAAGACCGCGCTTGCGATGGTCGACAGGCTCCTCGTCGCGGAGGGCATCAAGCGCGACGCAAACCTCGACTACATCTGCGCGATGTACGACGACGATTACAACGTCATCGCGACCGGCTCCTGCTTCAAAAATACGCTCCGCTGCTTCGCCGTAAGCCATGACCACCAGGGCGAAGGGCTCCTGAACCAGATCGTGACCCACCTTATCGAGTACCAGCTCGGCCGCGGGAACCTCCACCTCTTCCTCTACACGAAGACGGACTCCGCGAAGTTCTTCGGCGACCTCGGGTTCTACGAGATCAGCCGCGTCGACGGCACCCTCGTATTCATGGAGAACCGCCGCGACGGGTTCACGCGGTATCTTGAGGGGCTTAAGAAGGAGTCCGGGGCTTCATTTTCGGAAAATGAAAACCCCGTCGGCGCCATCGTCATGAACGCGAACCCGTTCACGAACGGGCATCTTTACCTTGTCGAGAAGGCGGCCGCCGAGTGCAGCGTTCTGCACCTCTTCATGGTGAGCGAGGACGCCTCCCTGGTGCCGTTCGCGGTCCGGAAGCGCCTCATCATGGAGGGCACGGCCCACCTTAAGAATATCATTTACCACGAGAGCGGCCCCTACATCATCTCGAGCGCGACCTTCCCGTCCTATTTCCTGAAGGACGAGGCCGCCGTCATCGGCGGGCACGCGCGGCTCGACATCGCGGTCTTCACGAAGATCGCGGCGGCGCTCGGCATCACCCGCCGCTACGTCGGCGAGGAGAAGTCCAGCGTCGTGACGGGCCTCTACAACGAGATCATGGCCGCCGAGCTCCCCAAGGCGGGAGTTTCCTGCGTGATCATTCCCCGCAAGGAGGCGGACGGGCGCGCGATCAGCGCCTCCACCGTCCGGACATATCTAAAGGAGGGGGATTTCGAATCCCTCAGGCCCCTCGTCCCGGAGACGACCTACCGGTACTTTGCGGGCCCGGAGGCGGCCCAGGTTCTTGCCGCGATCCGGGCAGCGGGGGAGGTTGTACATTATTAAACCGATCACATAAGTTAAAACCGGCTGCCTCGCGGCAGCCGGTTTTAACTTATGTCTTATGCGAACTGGCTCATGTCAACCTTGCCGAGACCGGACTTCTTGATGCCCTCAGCAACCCAGTCTTTCTCTTCCTGATCGAGCGGAAGGACCGGCTTTCTCATCAGAGCGCTCTTGAAGATGCCGCGCTGATACAGGGTCTCCTTCAGTCTTGCGTGAGCCTCGCCGGAGGGCTGGCCGCCGCCGTAGATCGCCTGGGAGATGTGGTAGATCCTGTTGGACCAGTCCTGAGCCTCTTTCAGGGTGTGCTTGTCCGGGTTT
>ONHA01000006.1 GCA_900317515.1 uncultured Eubacteriales bacterium | reverse complement strand
TCTCCCAGAGCTCCGCCTGCGTCGTCTTGCCGGTGCCGGACGGTGCGGTAAAGATCACCGCCTTCCCCTCATATTCGACCGCCGAGGCGTGCAAGAGTAATGTTCCCACAAAAGAAAGGCGCAGATAAAATGCGCACATGATGAGCCCCGCCCATCTGGGCTGGGGTTCAAAAAAAGACTTATGATACGAGGGATCCGTCGCAAGAAGCGCCTCCGACCAGTCTTCATTGGCCAGAAGATACTCCCTCCCGCCGGGCTCCACGGTCAGGATGTGCCGCCATGGCTCCTCGCCCGCGGAGAGCGCCGCATACCGAACCCCGAACGCGGCCTTCATCGAGGGCCGGACGGCCGGCTCCGGCAGCTCATCCGCGCTGATCACCGTGAGCCTTATGTCCGGTGCAGCCCCCGGCTCCTCACATTCAAAACCCTCAAAATATTTTTCCACATCTTCCGGCGCGTTCTCCAGCCCGAGGACCGCTCCGGCGATACTGTACAATGCCATCATCTCTCCGAGTATTCTCATACTTTCATTATTTTTTTCCTGTGTGTTTTCCCATTATACTACAAAAATTTCGATATACAAAGAAAGTATCTTTATTTTTCTCTTGTAAACCATTCCGCTTCGTTGTAAAATAACTCTGTAGTATCATCTAATAACATTTGGGAAGGAAATGTGACATGAAGATCAAAAGCGGCTTCGTCATCCGCGAGATTGCCGGCCAGTATATGGCAGTTCCGGTCGGGGAACGAGTTAACGATCTCCACGGAATGATTGCGCTCAACGAGACAGGCGCTTTTATCTGGAATCTTTTGGAAAATGAACAAACCGAAGACGACCTGGCAAAGGCACTCATCGAGGAATATGATGTATCTTATGAAGATGCTTTGGAGGCCGTCAAGGAATTTCATGAATTGTTAATCAGAGAGCAGGTACTGGAGGCAACAAATACATGAATGATTGCGATATGCCCCCCTATCCGGAACTTCTTCGGAGATTTGCAAAGGCACAGCGCATTCCTTTGTTCGCTCAGTTAGAACTCACCGCTCGCTGCAACTTCAACTGCCGCATGTGTTATATCCATATGGATGATAAACACATTAAAAAACTTGGACAGGAACTAACTACAGATGAATGGCTTCGCATTTGCAGAGAAGCAAAGGAAGCTGGAACATTATATATTTCACTGACAGGCGGAGAGATTTTTACCAGACCGGATTTTCAGGAACTATATACTAAACTCAGTGAAATGGGATTTCTCATTACATTGATGACGAACGCTTCTATGATTGATGAAAAAGTGATGAGTTGGTTAAAGAAGCGTCCGCCCTACATGGTCCGAATTTCACTTTATGGTTCCAATAATGATGTATATCGTTCAGTATGTCAGGTAGAAAACGGTTTTTGTCGAGTAGACAAAGCAATCAGGCTCCTGCAGGAAGCAGGCATTCCGATAGTTCTGAAATCTATTGTCATAAAGAATAATGCAAGTGATATTCGGGAAATGTATCGGTATGCATCTGAACGCAAACTGAATCTCAGCGTCACAGAAGGCATCGCCAAACCGGTTCGAGGCGCCTCATCAGAAGCATCATCTGTCAGATTTGAGCCCTACTTGGAAGAATCAAAAAATCCAGATCAGGTACGTCTCAAAAAACTTGTTGATGGTCATGGACCTTTTCCACATAGGCCTGAGTATCTGATGGAGTGCAAGCCTTACGGCTCAACATTTACAGTAAGCTGGGACGGCAAAATGTCCTGGTGCAGTTTTTTAAGTAATCCTTATGTGGATCTTAATAATTGTTCTGTTGATGAAGCCTGGCAGAAACTAATGGAAATAACAAGCAAGATACATAAACCTGAAGCTTGCAATAATTGTAAATACGAAGAATATTGTTTGCGTTGCCCCGGAGTGCTCGCCGCGGAATGTGGTTCCTACGACCAAGTTTCCGAAGACTTTTGCCAACGTGCAAAACGTCTGTACTTTTTATATAATGGAATCAAAAGGGAGGATTAAGAATATGAAAAAGCATTTTGAAAAACCGGCTTTATCTCGTTGTGAAATCAGATTAAATGAAAACATCGCTTTAAGCTGGGAATATTATATTGAAGGTGAATTAACGTCTGTTTTCCATTTCACGCACTTGGTTAATTCAGCACCTGTAGAAGACGGGGGGTGCTATGATTATTACAAAGCCAATTTGGAATGGACTACCAGTGAAGACGGGCATTACGGCAACTGGTTCAGAAGCCAGACAAGATTTACTAACATTAACAGCATGAACTCAATGATCGCATGGATGAATGAGTTGGATAATGATTTTCCTGCTTTTAATTGCGAAACCTGATTCATTAATGCAATAGTCAAATATACAAGACCTCTTATGATTATTCTGTTCTATAAGAGGTTTTTTGTGGTTCAGATATGCAGCCACTGATATAAATAGTATAATTTGCTTATATTATTTTTTACACAAAAACAAATAATTCACATCATACCCTGCCGGCCCAACCGCCGGCAGTATTTTTTTCGGACAGGCATCTCCATCAATCAGAGAAACATCGAACCCGGCCTTCTCCAGCAATTCAGCACTATCCCTGCCAAATAGTCTTAGATTACCAATCTCTCCAAACACACTGCGCCGCGCATCCGGCGAAGTAATTGAAGGGTCTTCAAATACCGTCTCCAATGATTCATCGGTCGGAAAAGAGATGATCAGAAGTCCATCCTTCTTCAAGATCCTTTTTAATTCAAAAAAGCCAACTCTGTAATCATCAAGATATTCCATCACATGGTTGCAGATAACAAGTTCCTGTGACTCAGATGGTAAATCAATGTGCATGATATCAAGTTTGCGATCCGCTTTTGCGAATTTATCTGCCGTGGTCACCGCAAAGCCACGTTTTCTCAAAAATGAATACACCGAAGAATTCGGAGCAAAATACAGGATCTTTTTCCCTTTCAGCAGTTCCAGATTCTGGTCAATCCAGCAGCACATAATTCTGTGCCTGGGAAATGAAAGACAAACCGGACAAAGAACATTCTGCTCCACATTTTCAAAACACCTGCGGTCATAAATCTCAGGATGATTCAGAAAAGATCCCGCCTTAAATGCTCTCACTTTGCTTCCGCAGCAAGGGCAATACCATGCGTCCTCATCAGAAATAAAGGCGGACTCAGTCCGCCCTTTTATATATCTGATCGTTCTAACGCACGATTTTAATATGTTTTTTATTGAATCACCGCCGATGCTCACGTTTAAATTACCTCTATTTATTTACAATACCATACTTCTTCAGCATATCCACCCGTTCACGTCCCAGCTCCGTGACCGACCGTCCGGTTTCATCGCTCTGTTCAGACTTATTCTTAAGGAACGTCACGATCCGCTGTCCATACGCAACCGGCAGCAGATACTTTTTCTCCTTTAAGTATGGGTAACGCTCCGCCATCTTCTCCGCTGACGGAAACAGCGCTTTCAGGATACCGCCGGTCACCCCGGCCTTCTCATCCTCGGCAGCCTTGATTGTGAGATTTGCGCTGTGCCTGCGGGCCATTGAAGAGGTTCCAAAAACTCCTGCCTCAAACATATCATCAAGAATCAGACCCGGATCCGGTTTCACCGAGGCGTACATCGGAACATTGTAACGCTCCGGCTCAAATGCCAGATACCTGACTCCGATTTCCATCAGATTGACCCAAAAAATTTCCAGATGATACTTCTCGAGCCAGCCCCTAAACTCCTGCCAGTCGATCACATCGTGATACTTCCGGATGAACATCAGTATATCGCAGAGCTGCCTGATTCCGACGCCGCCCGCCACAAAGTGCTTCAGCAGGTGGCTCAGCAGGAAAAAGAGATGCTGGGTCTCCGCAAGCGTGCAGATTTCATACCCATCGAACACCTCTATCTTCGCCCGCTCGAAAGCCCCCTCAAAGGCCGCGTTATGCTTATCGTAAAATGAAGAGATCCTCGGCATCAGACTCGTATGAACCTCGTAGAGAATGCCATTCTGCGGGTTAATAAATTCCAGCTCCTCCAGCATCGTCTCATCCGCGCTTCGGTCGGTGAGGCGGAAGTCATTTTCAAGGAGCACTTTCTTTACCTTTTGATAATCTTCCGGTCTCACATAGAGGTCTTCATCCCCGGACGGCCGAAGGTCCGGCTTCGGATAGGTGTTCCGGCAGACGATTCCCTTCACAACGATCGGCCTCACGCTGGCTTTGGCGATCTTCTCATAATAGTCATAGAACTGCACCGTCCGCTGAACCTGATCCGTCGAGAAAGCCATCATGTTCTCGTAGAACATACTTCTATAGCGGATGGCTGCAAATGCCTCCTTCTGTTCCTTCGCATCCTTCCCCGAGATTGCCTTCCCGGCGAGTTCATACACACCGCTGAAGACCAGCTGCTCGGAGATGATCGGCAGCAGGTTCTGCTGCAGGCTGTATTTGTAGAGGGGGTCCCATTCCTCCACGGCCGGCAGCGTATCGATGCGGTATTCGGTTTGGTTAAGCCCTGCTGCAAGCAGAGCCATGAAATGTTCGATGGTAGTCATACCTGTTCTCTTATCCCCTTATTTCAAAACCAGCTCATACTTCTCCGCCATCTCAAAAAACGCCTTAACGTCCCTCCTGACGGTCTCCTCATCGACCTCATACTCATCCATGAGAGCCTGAACCACGGCCTCCTCATCGTCGGCCTCCGGCAGGATCTTCCAGATAAACGCCGCCGTCTCCGTCAGGCACAGCATCCCGTTCAGCTTCTGGGAGGCCGCTCCGGTCGGCACAAGAATCGTCTCTCCGGCAAGCTCGCGCAAAATATAATCAGGGTTTGTCTTCATGCCCGCTCATCTCCTTTACATTTTTCCGAATTCTGTCCATATAGTGTCTCGTGTACCGGCACAGGTATCCGGGTGCCTTATCGCAGGCCCCTTCTTCCGCCAGCGCCGCTGCCGCGCAGACCGGGCAAAGCTCCCGGTATTCGCATGTCCCGCATTTTGATGCGGTGTTGATTGCCGCCGCGGCCTCCGTAAGCTTCCGCCACGCGTTCCCGAAGCCGTCTGATAACACATCCTCCTCCGGATACGGCAGCATGACGCAGGGACGCATTTTCCCCTGCCAGCTCACTGCTGCGGCGCTTCTGCCGGCCCGGCAGCGCATCGGATAGTGTCCGTCCGCCGCCGGCTCATGCGGTCGAACCAGCGCGAGCATCCGCTCAAGCTGCAAAAGAGTCCCTCCGGGTGCTCCTTTGCACTCGCGCAGCAGGATCTCGAACCGCCTGTCCGCCGCGGCCTCCGGCGAGAGCCTCGCCGCCTCATCATACGCTCTGCCCCGCTCCCTCGTGACCGGGTACATATACGCTGTGATGTTGACCGGCACATCGAGCCTCTCCGAGATATCGAGAAGAACCCCTGTCTGGGCTTCATTTTCCGGAACAAGGCTCCCGCTCATCTTCACCGCGACGCCCCGTTCCTTAAGCAGCTTTATCCCGCGCAAGACCTTATCAAACTGTCCCTTCGCGCGGCATAGCTTTTCATACGTCTCTTCATTTGCTCCGTACAGAGTTATGTTAACTCTTCTCGGCCGGTTCTCCCCGAAGAAGTCCGCCCACTCCTCATCGATGAGCGAGCCGTTCGTGTTCACCGAGACGATCATCCCCATGGAAATGAGACCCCTGTAAATCTCCCTGAAATCAGGATGCGTGAGAGGTTCTCCCCCGGTCAGAAGGACAAAGAGGACGCCGGCGGTTTTCATTTGCTCCGCGATCCGGAGCCACTCGGAGCCGCTAAGGAGCCTTCCGCGCCCGCGCAGTTCCTCACCGGAGAGCCTCACGTAGCACATCCGGCAGTTGAAATTGCACAAAGGCGTCAGCTCCAGCGTGCATGCGATCGGAAGATGCATCCCGGCGGCCCGGTCGACCAGCATTTGTTCAATTGGGTTTACATCGGTGATTGGATTCATATGCTCTTATATGGTATACTCTTCGTGATAAACAAGAAAGAAAGAGGGCCCCGCCTTGACCACCCGCACTTATCGCATCGGACACTCCTGCATCAAAATATTGCTTCCCGAAGACATGCCGATTCCAGCCAACATGTCCCTCTTTGAGGCCGCTGACGAGCCCGAAACGCTCGACGCAGTCTATGAAATCCGTTTCTCGGACGATCTCCAAAGCGATACCCAAAGTGCAATGGCCCGGAAATCTCCGGGAACCCTCATCGATCGCCCGAAGCTAATCCAATTCGAAACAGACAACGGAGCAGGCGAATGCCGCCTCCTCCGCTTCGAAGGTGCAAAGTACCCCTACGCGGTCACCCTCGAGAGCCCTCAGGGCTCATTTGAGGTCGCCTTCGACCGGCAGTACGCCGATCTTCTCTCCTACGACACGGTCTTTAACTCCCTGCTCTCGCTCGAGCGCATCATGATCCGCAAAAATGCTCTGATCCTGCACTCATCCTACCTCGATGTGAACGGCCGGGCTCTGCTCTTCTCGGGTCCCTCCGGGATCGGAAAGTCCACCCAGGCGGACCTCTGGGTCCGCCACCGCGGCGCGGCGATCTTAAACGGCGACAAGTCCCTGCTCATCCGCGAGACAGAGGGCTGGTACGCTCACGGCTGGCCGATCTGCGGGAGCTCCGGGATCTGCCGCAACGAGTCCCGCCCGGTCGGGGCGATCGTGATGCTCCGTAAAGCCCCCTCAAACCGCTGCCGGAAAATGAACCCCTTCAGCGCTGCCCTGGAGCTCATGGAGCAGATCACCACCAACACCTGGGACAGGGACTTCCGTCTCAGGGTGATGGACCTCACAGACCGCCTGATCGCGGAGGTTCCGGTGTACGAGCTTTTCTGCGACATTTCCGAGGATGCGGTGGAGTGCCTTGACGAGGTTCTGAGAGAACTATTTCCTCACTCCCAACCTCTGTACTCATAATAGAGGTCCCGGTAAAACTTCGCAAGCGGTTTCTTTATGTAATCGGCCGGCTCACAGAAATACTCCTGAAAGAGCCCCATCTCGAGTGCTTCCACGGGAACCTTTTCTATCACATCGCCCGTTATTTCGTCCCTGACTGTCATGTGCCTGGCAATTTCCCGAATGAGGCTGGGCGGATAGGCGCGCATCTTATCCACAAACCGTTTACCTTCAATATTGTGGAAATTGTACGCCTCCTTCAGCTTAAAAGTACGGACATTGCTCTTTAGCGTCAGTTCTGAATCTGATTCATCCACAACCAGCTGAACCTTCCCGTCGTCAACAAGCTCAAATTTAATCTTTTTTTCAAAAGAGACTCCCTTCCTAAACGGGGAAACCAGCTCTTTATCGTCCCGGTTAGTTTTTATCCGGTTGCAGTGCGAACAGCTCGGAATCAGATTATAAAGGCATACCGCAAAGATAGGGTATATGCTCTTACTGTAAAAATGATCCAGCTGCACCCCCAGATTTTCCTTCCCGACCGTACCGATAAATGCCCGGTTGCAGTAAGGGCAGGTCCTGAGTTCGAGGCTCTTCACCATCTGGTTCGGCAGCTTGTCGGGTTCGTCCTCGCCATTTAAGAGAGATACCTCTTTCTTTCGCATGTGTTCATACGCATTATCTCCGAAATAATTAAGAAAATCAAAAATCTCATGAAGCGGTCCCGGCTTCGTCAGATTTGTTCTGTCCTCCTCATATGACGTTGTCTCCAAACGCTCATACATCTCCCTTAGTTTTTTCTCATCCGCAAGTATGAGCGCTTTCATGACAGCAAAAAGAGTCTCCTCGTCCAGATCATCAACATCCGTATGTGCGGGAACATCCGCTTCCAGCACGCTCAGCAGACCATATTTCTGCAGGAACCGCACTATCTCCCGCACGACCTTCGGTTCTTTTGTGCTCTGAATGGTTTTGTTCCCCTTCATGTTTTCGGAGAGCACCTCATATACGGCTTTCAGATAAATCTGCTCAAAGCCGTTCTCCCTGTATTTTTCCGCGTTCAGAGTAATCATTGTCCGCTTTACCCTCCGAGCAGCTCCATCGCCTGCATAAGGCTCGCCTTCTGCGCGGCATCAGCTGTTTTCATTTTCTCCGATAACAGCCGGCGCACCAGTGCCTCCTGCGATTCCGGTTCTCTCGTTTTCCGCCTATATTCCTCAAACATCCCCAGCAGCTGCCGCCGGTAAAAATCCTCACCGATGCTCTCAATCAACTCGTGTACAAATTCATCATAACCGGCATCTGATTCAAATTTCTTCGGATGTGCCCCCACATACGCCTTGAAGCGCTCATCAATCGCCCCCTTAACGCGCTCCCGCCATCTATCCGCTGGCTCACCATCTTTATCCGCCAGCATCTCAAAAAGCCCCGTGATCAGCCTCTCCGCCCTCTGCCCGATCGTGCTGTCCATAAAGAAACGGTTGGCCAGCAGCATGTGGATATTCTGCCCGAAGGTCTGGATGTCCTCGTCAAGATAAGGTTTCATCTCCGCATTTGGTTTCGAGAGCACAACTACATCCTCCCGCAGGATATCAGAGAGCATAAATGTCGAGCTGGTCGTGAAAACGACCTGTACATCAACTTTCGTTTTGTAGCCACTGATGATGTCAAAAACATCCTTCACAAACCGCCGCTGCCATTCTGGGTGATAATAGAGTTCGCCTTCATCGATGAGGAGGATAACCGATTCAGAATTAAGCGAGAAGTATTTCATATGTTCAAAACGTCTTCTGCCGCCCCATAACAATATGCTCCTATCACGAAGTCCTTTCGTCTTATCAGACTCCTGGAAACGCTCCCATCCTCCCATGAACCAGTACAGCCTTGCCAAAAATGCAAACCTGCTGTACTGTCCAGAGGAAAACGGCCAAAAATATGCGGTCGTTTCCTTCAAAGCATCCAGAAGTGGCATCTTCATTGTTGATGAATTATCTTTCAGCGCCTTTACATCAATCCGTTCGTCTCCTGTTTCGACACCTGCAAGTCCTACGCGCGTCTCATAGTCCTTTCCCAAGATATCTTCCAGTAGGTCACTATCTCCATTTTCAAAGAAGGCCATTTGCATCAAGAGATCTGCATTAAAACCATCTCTCTTTTTCACTCTCAGCGCATTAAGACTTTCTTCCGAGAGATCATACATGTACTGCTCAGAGAGTGTCTGAATATCTGTTATCTTCTGATTGTAGTAGCCTTCCTCTGTACTTTCAGCATCTCTTTTACGGATAAACGCACGCTGTTCTGCTGTAACGCCATCCGGAAGGCGCAGCATTGAAAAATAGGCAATTCTGTACTCGATGTCGCCTTCATTGTTTTTTGGAATGTAGGCTTGGCATTTTTTTGACGCTCCCTTGTCCAACCGAACCTCACCCATATTTGTCACATAGTAATCAGTATCTCCACTTTTAAAAATAACCAGAAACCGCATGCCCGCGTCCAGGTGGTATCTCCTAATCTCCCCCTCTGGCAGATCGACAACGCCGTTCCTATCCTTCTGGTAAAGCAGCCTTCCGCTGTCGAGGTTAAATTTTATCAAGGCAAAGCTGTCGCGAAGGAAGTCTATACAGCTCGTCTTCCCCTCTCCGTTTTTTCCGACCAGGCACGTTGCGGAGTAGATGTTCTTACCATAAAAATAACTTCCAAATCCGCCCTTTTGGTCGTCCTCCTTCATAACCGTATTCGTTGTCTCATCGAATTTGTATCGATGGTCAAAGCAAATCTCCCGCTTCTCAAGCGAGCGATAGTTATCAAGAAAGAGATAAGAAAATAGTATCGCCATCAGCTGGTCCTCGTTTCGCTTAAATAAAAAAATCCGATTTCACAGGGCCGTGAAATTCGGATTTTGTTCAGTCGATCGTATCATTCTTCCAGTTTTTTATTTCAGAAATATACTTGTCAGCTTCCGAGATATCCGTCCAGTCAATATGCCTGTTTCTCAGCCATGGCGTTACCAAACCTTTATTGGCAAGGTACTCTGATGTCTCGAAGCTGCCGACTATCAAATTGTCTCCCAACTCGTCCCCGGCAAACGATTCACTCCGATGCGGGCTGTTCAGGTTTGAACTCATCGCTGTTTGCTGCTCCTTTCAAATTTATACAAAACAGGGGAAAAAGCGTGCTTTTTCCCCACGACACTCCACGTTACCCCACTATCTTATCACAGAACTCCCACTTTGTCTATTAAATTTATCAATATTTCGAAATAGCATATCATAATGCATTTGCAGCACAAATTCATTCATGTCCTGCACAGAGAAAGTGCCGGATTCGGTTCTGTCTATTGCCGCCGGCTCATTAAAGCGTTCTCCTATCGTGCAGCAATACCGCCAAAGAGAGGTGTTCCTGAGTTCTTCGTGCAACAGTCCAAGCGCTTTTCCGCCTTCCGCAAGGTCCTCCGCCAACGCAGCTGACCAACTCAGTTTTCCCAGGTACGCAACATAACGGCTGCGTACCTTCAGAAAATTTCTGCACAGAAAGCTGCACTGCATCAGAACCCCGGAAATATGTTGATTCCCTGTTTTATCGCACAGCCTGGACAAGGTTTTACCCCACACCTCAACAAGTTCCAGCATTTTAACTTCATTGTTTACCGGGCGTGCTGCATAGTTTTCCATTCCTGCACCGATATCCATTAATTGCTCTGACAATTCTCCTGCCGCATTATCGATAACTTTATAAATTTCTTTACCGAGATAATTGCACAAAGAATGGAACATTGTCTTCCACATGAAAGATTGACTTTCTCTGCTCAAAGCTTCTTTTGTACCATTCATTGCATATATAGTCAATGCTACCCTTGCGGTGTAGCTGTCATCCATTTCACCATCTACAGGAATATACTGCGTGCAGTAATTAAGATATCCGAACTGCGTCAGGCCAAGGACCTTCGCCATAAAAAGATCCGATGCCACTTCTCTGTAGAGATAGATATTTCTATCCCAAAAATCAAACGATTCCGTTTTAGTTCTGCGTATGCTCAGCCGCATGTTATCCATAAAGTCAATTGATGCACTGTCTGATACATAGTAATAACCCATCGATAAATGTCTGGCAATCTTCCTCCCGTCCGGTGTTCCCTGAAATTGATCCACTTTTTCCGACACGCTTCGTGTCAGCTCTTTTATAAAGGTCGCAGCACTTTTACAGGTATAAAAGAATCTCTCAGCATCTTCATCAGGAAGGCCATTGCCAAGCATATCGTATAAACCTCTGGCACATTCCATAGGTTCATCATTAGCAGTGTTATAAAGAACCTCTCTTAATAACATGACCAGTTCTTTTCTTGATTTCTCCTGCAATTCCGCATATTTATCAGGATTCGCATTCTCTTCGAAAAACAGTTCGTAAAAATCCCAGATCTTCTTAATTTGCTCATCAGCAAGAATAGAATAATCCTCACTTCGGACAAATTTTATAATAGAATTTCTCAGTGAGCCAAGATACGAAACTGTTTTCACAAGGTCTATGTAACACTTCTTAATCGCCTCTGTAAGGTTAAGAAGTTTCATCTTCTTATAATCAGGTATATTATTCTTCAGGTACATTTTGAGGTATGAAATAAAGCTCTCCGCAAAACATTCATCAAGCACTTCCTGTGCCTTCACCGTCTCTTTTAAGGATTCAATCTCCATCCGAAGACGCTCCATCATATCCACGCCGAGCTGATTGAACAATAGCCCCGCACTATACCTGATAATAAACTCATTTCTCTTCTCCCGGCTCTCATACCGAAGATTATGAGCCAGTTCATGCATCAGGCGGCCGATTGCCCCCGCAAAGTCCGTAAGTGTATAGAAAGACGGACAGTGTACCGCCAGCAGTTTTTCGGCGCCATCGTTCTCAGAAATATTCTCATTCAGCCGATAGTAATACGCTTTTATGGAAATACCATTGTCAACAGCCTTCGGGACCATTACCGTTACATACTTCTCTCGCAGTCCGCCTATACTTTTCGCGAAATCCGTAGAACCGAACCAGTCGATCATGTTCTGCAGAAAGGCGCTGTAACTCATCATGAGCTTTTCCACGCTGGTATGAGACTCCAGATTAAAATCCGGTGCCTGAATCGACTGCATACTGTTATCTAAGATATATTTTGAGAATTCATTCAGATCTGTTATCGCCCCATTCAGTTCATCATCCATCTGCCTGATGATGCCTAAGTCCTTCGCCTCGGTATAAACATTCAGATAATCTTCAGCACCGCTCAGAACAGCCTTAATTAACCGAATGATGATTACTGCATAAACCCTGGAGTCTGAGTAACCGTTGATAGCGCTGCAAGTATTTGCTAACCGATTAAGCAGGCGGGCATTATAAAAGAGGCTCTCCCTCGATGTGTTTAACCCCTTTATACGATTGTTCAATTTCTGAATATCATCCTTCAAAGCAGTCAGCTGTTCATTTATTGCCTCATTAAAATAGCCCTCTTCTTTTCGAAGATCACAAAACGGGACAACTATATCATTTTGTCTCTTTTCTGTCTGCTTAACAGCCGGATTATTGCCTGCCACATATCGCTCATTCAGGTGTGAAATATAACCTTCAAGCAGGAGAAATTCTAAAAAACCACAGATATTCTCCTCCCTGTCAGTGAGCTTGACTTTCCTGTTCTCCGTCTCAATCTGATTCAGTTTGCACTGTTTTATTGTAGGAAGCAGACGCAAAAAGGCAGACTCACTAAGCTCCACCGAGAAATTATATCGCCCATGGAGCCACTTGAACTCAGAACTGTACAAATAGAGATCCGGAGGAAATTCCCTTTCTATCTTCTTCTCATCATCCCAATAATGATTTGACAGAACCGCTCTCAAAACGAACCTGTTTCCCCCGTCCAAGGTCTTCGCCCTGTCGTTCTCTTCCGGAATGACCATATTGCTGATACTGACAATCGTATATGTTTTATAAAGAATCAGGGATTTCGGATCATTCTCACCGACACTCGTGCCTTTATCATAAATATCAACAAACTTTCTCCGTCTGATCGCCCTCACAATCCGAAACACACAATCAAGGCTCCGGCTCCGAATGCCGATCATAAAGTCTCCAATAGACAGCGACTGATAGATGCTGTAGCAGAAACCCTCTTCAGTGCACTTTCTGCTTCCGTCCTCCATCACCTCATAGAAATTATTTGATGTATACTCCCGCATTGCCTCATGAAGGTCATTAAAGAAACAACCATACACTTTCGAGGCCGCCTCCGTCTTATCTCCTTCCACAGATTTATAGACATCGATTCGTCTTAATACCTCAGGAGTTATATAAACCTGAATCAGGCAGAGGTATCCTGCCCCCTGCCTTTCCTCAAACGGATCACCATAGAGCGGGTCTTTTTCTCTTGCCTGAACCGTAATTTCATTTTCCGGACAGTAGATCGGAATGCTGTGCATCGCCACATCATAGTCATTCAATTCTTCATCGATATTCTGCCCGAAAAACGCTCTGATTTGATCGCCGTCAGCAAAGTCATCCTTCACCTCCAGAGCATCGAAATAATCCATCGTCAGCGTCAGCCTCCGATGCTCATCCGCCCCGCGGCACTCGTCATTTGGTTCAACCTGATGAACCGCCTCCCTGTACAGCGTAATCAGCTTCAGATGTTTCTTTTCTTCCGATTTATCCCTTCCAGCCATTATCTTTCTCTCCTAAAAATGCAGATTCCCAGGAAGTCCTGCCTCAGAACTCCATCGTCGTCACCGCAAGCTCCCCCTCTGCCTGCCTGTCCTTAAGATACTGAACCAGTTCTTCAAACCGCCCCCTATCCCAGGTCCAGAGATCAGTGCTCCCATCCCCGGAGATACTGTGGAACATCAGCACACAAACCTTACCCCGGCGAGCCGCCAGCTCAACGATAGTTTTCACCTCTTTAAGTGTAGTATCCGCCATAACCGGCACACTTGTAAAGCAGAACTTTTCCGAAGCGTCCGCAAGTGACTCACCGTAAGCGATCCTGTACAAAATCGGCCAATGAACCACCCTTCCAAACTTTCTCAAGAAAATGCGAACCGGCCGCCACGTACGCACCGAGCTCCCTGTCCTCACATAAGAAAATCCAAGCTTTTTAAGCTGTTCTTCATGGCGTTCAACAAATGCAGGAGACATCTTCGAATCCGGCGAAGCAAAACCGATGCCTGCCGGCTCCGTCCCCAGCATTTCAAAAACCATCTCTCTTCCCGCCGCAATATCCGCCACCGTATTCTCGTGCATATCTCCGTGCGAAGCCACCTCAAACAGAGGCTGCCCGGCGATCCACCGCACATCCTCTGCGCTCATCGGCGGAACACTCGCTATATGCGGGCATCGTCCCTCAATATAGCCGGTTGTTATGTTGAAGACGGCAGGAACCCCCTGTTCCTTGAGATATCTTGCGATCTCCGCCTGGTCTTTGCGTCCGTCGTCAAATGAAAGAATCACCCGCGCCGCGGTCTTCTTTTCATTTTCTGAGCGATATTTGAGATGATGGAGCGCACGGTAAAGTCCGCGGGGCAGAAGCCCCACCAGCAAATTCCTCACTCCGAAGAGACTCATCCAGGCGGGAAGTTTAAGGAGCTTCACGATCTCGCTGACATAAACCGTACATTTAAGGCGCACTCTAAAGCTCCGCCTGCCGAGCGTCGCCCGATATTCCCGGTAATCATACAGCGGCTCCCGGATATTCATCCCCGTAAATCCGTGTGCATACAGCCGCACAAAGAGATCCACATCCTCAAGCCGCCGGTACTTAGCTTCCTCCCGATATCCGCCCACAGCCTCCAGGGCTTCTCTCCGAAAAAGGCAGGTCGCCGCGCAGAACGGTATCCCTTTCGTAAAGTCCTTCGCCTCCGGGTTCTCCTTCGGGATGCTGGCGCCCCAGGCTCCGTCCTCGTCGAATATGGTCATTCCCGTGCCGACAAAGTCGACTTCCGGGTGTTTCTCCAGAAAATCATACTCCTTCTTAAGCCGCTCCGGATCACACGTATCGTCCCCATCCATCGTAGCGACATACTCTCCTCTTGCGAGAGCGAGACACCGGTTGCGGGCGATAGCCTGGCCGGAGTTCTGCATAAGACGAATGAGCCGCACTCTATCCGGGTACCGCTCTTCGTATTGTTTCGCCACCGTGTAGGTCCCGTCGGTCGACCCATCATCACAGATGATAAGCTCCCAATCCGTAAACGTCTGGCGCAGGATCGACTCGATCGCTTCAGCAAGATAAAGAGCGCAGTTGTATACACTCATGATCACACTGACTGCAGCTGCTGATTCGCTTGTATGGAGTTTTTCCTTATCCGTTGCTCCCATCTCGTCTGCCTCTGTTATCCTCATCTTCCCTTGCACTGCCCTTTTGGGGTTTTTAAAGGGCAGGAGTAAACGCCATAAGACAGATTCTCTTTCATACATCTTACCGCGCACACTAATACCGTATCCTTCCCAGTTTATGCGCCACAATCTTTTTGGCTTTGTAAAACACATAGGATGCCGGCAAATATTTAAAAAGAATTCTAAATGAGTACAGGTTTTTCCAGTTGATTCCATATGTCGGATACAGTTTATCCTCGATCAGGCTCTCAACATGCGTTCTAAACTTACCTTTGTCATAGACTCCCTTTTTATTATTTGCCTCTATGAGTTTCTTAAACCATCTGTAACTCTCTTCCGTAAGTATGTCATCATCGACATAGCTCTTATGCCTATCAGCAGTCTGCAAATCAACATGGTCCAGCAAGCAGCTTAACTGCTCTGCCTGAATAATATTATCGCACCTTCGCTGCTCCGCTGCTTTTGCCGTACTCACCTGTCCTTCATGAAACCGATAGCGTATGAGTATATCATCCATGCAGTGCACGACCCCAACACGCAAAGCATTAACCCACATCATATAATCCTGGGCATACCTAATCCTTTCGTCGTAGAACAGATGATACTTGAGCAAATCTTCTCTTCTGTACATTACGGAAGGATGAGCGGGTCCGGCATTTCCAAACAGTAATCTGATTCGATACAATTCCTGGTCCCCTGTAGCAACATGCCAGATACTGCTGAGAGTCCCAAAGCGCTGTGCTCTTGATCCGCACACAACAACCTCCGGATGCGCTTCCATAAACGCATACTGTTTTTCCAGCCGCTGCGGCAGCGAGATGTCATCGCTGTCCATCCTTGCTATGTACTTTCCGGCAGCTTCCCTGATTCCGATATTCAGCGATTTTGTGATACCCAGGTTTTCATGATTTCTTATGATTTTCACCCGGGGATCATCCAGCGAATTCAGATACTCCGTTGTCTCTTTCAGAGTTGAACAATCGTCAACGATGAGAAACTCGAATTCTCCAAATGTTTGATTCAATATACTTTCCACAGCTTCCGCAAGGAAACCGGCCGGCGTATTGTACACCGGCATCAGCACGCTGACAGATACCATCATTTTCTCCATATATTCATCCAATCTCTGCAACAGACAGTGCTTCAATTTCATCCAGCGCCAGATAGCCCCACTTAGCCGGCTGCCAGTTCAGTTTGCCGGTATGTTTTGTTGAAGTGATCTCAAAACATAAGCCTTTCCGGCACTCGATGTCCGCCTGGCTGCCCCTGACATCATGCTCGAAAAATGTAAATGTCATATAGTAGAACCCTTCGGCAAATTCATGCGGATCAAACTCAGCCGTCAGCTCCGCTTTTTTATCTGCCTCCCCTGAGTAAAAATCATAGAGTACATAAGTAGCCAACCGAATCTCGCTTAACGTCCGGATCTCAACGCGCAGGCCAACGTTCTTCACTCTGCTGAGATTTTCCCAGGCCAACCGGAACTTTATTTTTTCATCCGTCCCGAATTTGCTGTGCTTTCTGTCTGTGTAAGCAGCGGACAGCAGCCTGATTTTCGGCGCAAGGAGCCAGCGCGGACCCGGAATTTCCTCATAATTGACAGCCGGCTCATTGCTGTAGTTGTTCTCGGAGTAACAATCTATTCCCTTTTCAACATCACCGTCAAAGATAATCTTGCCGTGCTTCAGAACGATACACCGCTCGCACAGCTGCCATATCGTATTCATATTGTGGCTGACATACAGGATCGTTCTTCCCTCTGTCTTCGACACATCGCTCATCTTCTCCAGACACTTGTTTTGAAATGCCATATCCCCCACTGCCAGCACTTCATCCATGATCATGATCTCCGAATCAAGATGCGCCGCCACAGAGAATGCCAGCTTCACATACATTCCCGATGAATACCGCTTGACCGGCGTATCGATAAACTGCCGGCACTCGGAAAATTCAATAATGTCCTCGATCTTGGCGTCAATCTCCTTTTTCTTCATGCCCAGAATGGCGCCGTTCATGTAAATATTCTCGCGCCCGGTCAGCTCACCGTGAAATCCGGTTCCGACTTCCAGCATGGAGGCCACCCGGCCATTCATCCAGATATCCCCTTTCGTCGGTGCGGTGATCCGCGCAATCAGCTTCAGCAGAGTGGATTTTCCGGCCCCGTTATGGCCGATTATTCCAATGCGTTCCCCCTTTCGGACCGTAAACGACACGTCATCCAGAGCCATGAAGGTCTCTCCTGCCTTGTAACCGACGGCGCCGATCTTTTGGGTCGGATCTTCCCGATGCCTCATTTTCGCAGACCAGCGCTGAAGCTCATCCCGAAGCGTCGTTCCGCCGATCTGCCCCAGCTTATATTGTTTTGATATGTGACTCACTTTAAGCATCGTTTCGCTCATATACTTCCCCTCTCAGATCGTATCCATAAACGTGCGCTCGATCCGGCTGAAAAGAACCAGACCGATCAGGAAGACAATGAGACTCATTACAACACTCAGGATATAATACCAAAGATTAAAATATCCGAACCCGAACACAGCATACCGGAATGTTGTGATAACCGGCGTCACCGGATTCAGCATATAAAGCCCCATAAACTTCTCCGGAACCAGCTGCAAGCCATATGCAACCGGACAGCCATAGCGCCAGAGCTCAAGGCCGAACCCCACCAGCATGGCAAGATCCCGGTATTTGGTAGTAACAGACGAAATGATGATTCCGAATCCGACGGCCAGCACGATCATGTGCAGTACAAGCACCGGGATCATAAAGAGCCGCGGTGTGATCTGTATGCCTGTTCCCCCTTTTATCAGAAAGAACATCCAGAAAATGAACATCATTGCAAACTGAATGACAAATGCAATCATCTGCGAAAACGCCGCTGCAATCGGCGCGACAAGTCTCGGATAGTAGACCTTCCCCATTGTAACCCGGTTCGTCAGAAATGTACCGGATGTCGCGTGGAGTGTCGAAGAAAAATAGCCCCAGCAGATATTTCCGCACATATAAAATAAAAAGCCGGGAATATTGTAATCCCCGGCGATATCTGCTGTTGTCAACCGGGCCAGGTTTCCAAACACGACCGTAAAGACAATCGTTGTGAGCAGCGGCTGAATGATCGCCCAGAGAGGTCCCAGGATCGTCTGTTTATAAAGCGCTGCAAAATCCTTCTTGACAAGCAGGAATATTAAATCCCGGTACTGGAATGTCTCTCTCAAATGAAGATCAAACATCCTGTGCTCGGATGAGATGTGTGTTTTGAAATGTTCCTCCATGTTTACCTTGTATGATGTAGTCAGAAGCAAATACACCATATTTCCTTTCTTTTTATATCGTGGTTCAATACAACTCAGATACTGTGGACAATTGATGTTTCCCTGTAGCTTGACTTGTATGGAGTTTTTCCTTATCCGTTGCTCCCATCTCGTCTGCCTCTGTTATCCTCATCTTCCCTTGCACTGCCCTTTTGGGGTTTTTAAAGGGCACAGCGATTTCAACTTTCTGATATAAGCGCCGATAATAAATATGGGATTAATCTTTACCATCCTGTAGGAGTAAACGCCATAAGACAGATTCTCTTTCATACATCTTACCGCTTTAATCCTTGACATTTTGTATTCTTCCGGCAGCTTCTTATAAATTCCCGCTTTTCTGGCCAGCAAAGAGCAATACGCAATCATTTCTGCCCTGTGCTTTGAAGCGGCTTCCACCAATTCTTTATCGCCCTGCTGTTTAAAATACGCCAGGCATTCATCAATTGCTTTAATCACGTCATATCTTTGCAGTGAGAACGAAGCACTCATACTGCTCCCTTTTCTGACTCGATAACCATAGAGGACTTCTGAACATACAACAACTTTCTCGACCCGGCTGAAAATAATCGGGGTAACGGCGTCATCCTCATGTATTCTTCCGACAGGAAACCGAATATGATCAAATAACTGTTTATTGTACAGCTTTCCCCAGGGCATTACTGTTGTTTTTCTCGACTCCTGAATGATCATCTGCTCCATTGCAGCCTCTCGCCCGCTCATACAAATATATGAGCTCTCCGGTCCGGTTTTCTCAAATTCGCATCTGTCGGTAAATTTTTTAAATCCGCAGCAGGAGATATTCGCTGTTTCTTTTATCAGGATATCATATAAGATCCGGAGATAATCGCCTTTTATGACATCATCGCTGTCTATAAAAGTGATATATTTACCCGAGGCGCTCTCTATACCAACATTTCTTGCGCCGGATACCCCCTGGTTTTTCTGATGTATCACCTTAATCCGAGTATCTTTGGCGGCATACTCCTCGCAGATATCTCCGCATCGATCCGGGCTCCCATCATCAATCAAGATCAATTCATAATCAGTAAAAGATTGTTCCAGTATACTGTCGATGCATTCGCAAAGATAGTTTTCAACTTTATAAACAGGGACAATTATCGAGATTTCAGGCATCATGCTTTTTCAGCCTTTCCTTTACATTACGGCTAATATACTGAACAGCATTTTTCGCTGCATCTCTGTTAAACATCCAGTTGGTGCAAATAAAAACAGCTATCACTGCTGCCGCCTGCGAGGAGAACAACCGCCTTAAAGATACTGACTCCGACGTGTGTAGCGGTGTTTATTCCGGTTATGATATATTTCTTTCCCTCAGCTGTCAACAAAAGGCGAAACTTCCCCTGAAAATAATAGCTGATCACTCCTGACAAACCGGACATGAGCACTACTAAAAAAACCTGAATCCAATATTTTATCCTTCCGTACAAACCAATCTGTCCGTATACAGCATTCTTCGTATATAAAATCAAATTTATTTAATCAGCAGACACTGAACAATTCTGAAACCTATAACAAGTTTCAGTTTCCAGGAGATCGCGTGATTTAGCAGGATATGTCCCGAATGTTTTCTGACATACATCAATAATTCTTTTTTAGCGATGTGATAATAATTCGTTTTTCGATTATTTAACGCGGTGGCCACTCCGCAGCAGCAGCTGTCCAAAAAGTTTTCTTCAGCTGCCTTGAATATCTCTTCGGAATATAGTTCTATTTCTTCTATCAGTACCCGTCTTGCCGGCAGTCTTACTGCAATATTCCCTGCATCTCTCTTGGTAAGGCTTAAATCATTCCGATTATAGTGATAGCCAACATACTCTAAAAATGAAACCCGTTCGACCTTCATAGAATAATGAACCAGAAATCTTGTATCCTCATCCATGATCAGGTTCGTGTCAAATATTTCTGTGATTCTGTCCCTTAAAAACAATTTGTTCCACACGCTGCTATATACGGTTGGCGGCCGATCAAAAATGCGGGTAATGAACTCTTTATTGTCAATAACTGACGGTATTTTTATGATTCTGTTCGAACCGGGTCCAACATTCACCCATTCTACCAGGCAGCACGCCATTTCTGAATCAGCGGCCCGTATGCTGTCTATTAATTTCTGATACATATCAGGCTCAATCGTATCATCCGAGTCAACAAAACCCACATAGGTTCCCTTTGCTGCCTGCAGGCCCAAATTCCGGGCATTACTGACGCCTTTATTAACCGTATCAATCACAACTATTCTGGAGTCTGTTGCTGCATACTTGTTGATGATTGCTGAAGAGCCATCGGTAGAGCCGTCATTTACGATGATAAGTTCAAAGTCTTTAAAGGATTGCATTAATATACTTTTAATGCATTCCTCCAGATATTCCTCTGTGTTATAAACAGGCACAATCACGCTTAATGTCAACATACCATACCTTTCTTCAAGTAATTACAATTCGGTTTGCATCTTGCCGGATTTGACACACTGCGTCATCCCTCAGACATCTCGAATTGACTTTTTTCCGGCAAAACCTTTTCAAACGCATCTGGCAATTTTGCTGACAGGAATTCATAGTCTTGCAGTTCTGCATTGTCATTCAAGCAAATCATCTCATGCTTGCGCGTTTTTATGACCAGACAGATTTCATCAATAGTATCTTTGGAAATAAAATATACCCCCGCATTAATTCTTCGAGGCTCAAATTTCCCGCTTGCGATCTGCCACCAAAGAGCCAGCCATTGATTCACGTCTTCACGGTCACGAAATTTATGCATGGATGTTCTGCTCAAAAGTTCCGGCTCTTTTTCCCACAGCTCTATAAATGTACTTTTACAATATGCAGCCGGCGAATGGAAATTTTTAAAGCCTGTAAAATAGTTAGGAAAAAGCAGATACATAAAAAAACTGCGGAGGTTGTCATACCAGGTATATTTTAAATTATAATATTTACATGGGTTTTTACGTTCTGCTTTTGCCTTGTTGAACCACTTATTAATGATTCCCAGATCATTTGCCGCCGAGAGCTGCCAAACCTCTGTTTTGCCCACAAACCCAAACGGTATTTCACCAAAATCAGTACAGGGCATTCCCTTCCTGAAAAAATCAGTTTTCTTCATCGGCCGCGTGAGAAACATGTCATCGTTAAAGTAAACAAAATGTTCTGCCAGACCGGGTATACGATGAATGTTCATTTCCAGCGAATGTGAACTGAAGGTTGGAAGCCACTCCGAAGGCATATAGTCTTCATGCCGCACGATATGCAGCTTTGGGCTATGAACATTTAAAAACGAGGGAATGTGACCCCAGGTCACAAAGTGTACCGTTCTCACCCAAGGCGCGTATTTTTCTACGGCACGAAACCAATACCTCATCAATCCCCAGTCTCGGTAGCGTTTATCATCATTTGCATCCGTCACTTTCTCAGGTGAAAATCTGGCCTTCTCCGTCTGCCAGACCGGATCATTACCGTCAACCCATAAAACGACAAAGTCTATATCCATTTCACGCACTCCCTTTCTGTTATTTCTGGCTTCCGCCAATCACTTCATTCACCTTAACCCTTCGATCTTCCGAATACGATCTATAATAGAGCTTAGTAAGACCTGTAAATGCCCATATCCCCGATTGCAGCGCCACACACACCACCTTCATATAAACTACAGCTGCTTTCATAAACTCTACCGCTAACACTTCTCTCCTGTACTTTTTATAAAGCGCTTTGTTTCTCTGATTGCTCTCTGCCTGTACATACAAAATCTCCTCGACATTCAGGTGGATCATCCAGCCAGGGCACCGGAGATCATTCCAGCCGAATCCTGCTTGAACTTTACTGCACCGTTGCCTGAGATGAAAGACGTACGCCAAGCTCAAACTTCTGATCGAAGTGCGTCAAAAAAACTGTCCGTCGCCCCCGTATCATTTTATACCACGATTTAGCTAAGTGGTTTTGTTGTAATCCATATAATTCTTCGCATCTTTTAAAAAGCTCCAAACCATAAGAATCATAATAAAATCTTCCATAAAATTATCTTTCTGGGATTCTAGCCTTCTTCACCACTTGTACTAGCTCAATTCAAGAAATCCGATTCGCGGACTTTGCCACTCAGGTGAATAAGAGAGCTCTCCATTATATCCACCCAGTCAAACATAACAACCATCTTTGCCCTGCTTAAGCATAGCTACTCATACCATATTATCTATCGTCTTCTCAAGGTTCGCTTTATCACCCTAATTCCATACCACACCGCATCTTTTTCAAAAATCATATTTACCACAGCAAACACTGCCGAAACACATATGGAAACGCCTGCCGCCTTGACTACCATCTGTAAATAGCCGGCAGCCGAAAGGTTAATCTTTGAAAATACCGCATCAAGAAAGACAAAAATGACGATGTTCACAAACCATCGCCTATATGTGACAAGCGGCGACCTCTGCAGCAATTTTGATGCATAAAGAATCATATCATTCGCCCGATACAAAAGCGCTGCGATTGTCCCAATCAAAACGCCATAAATTCCCCATCTATGCACTGCCAAAATGGATACCGTCAAATTTATGACTGATTCTAATACCGATCTCCATTTCGTTTTTTCAAAATGCTGCGCAAAATTAATTACATGCGCGGAGGAATTCCTGGCATTATGCAGCAAGTAGAATGCAGCAAACAGCCACGGAAGAAGCTTATCAATATATTGTATGTCCGTAACTCCCTGTGTATATAAAGTTAAAAATGGCAATATAAATATTTTAGCTATGCAGAATAAAGTAAACGTCAGCGCCATGTTATAAACTTCATATGCGTCAAACATCGGCATAAACCGCTTACGGTCATGATATGATTGTCCCAATGCATAGATAAAGCTTTCAGAGAGGATAACCGCTACCGTCTTTACATACCCAAATATCAAAGCGTAAAGCGAGTACACACTTACCACTTTCAGAGAAGCAAAAAATGTCAGCAGCAATACATCCGTATTGTTAAAAATCAACCCCGATATTTGGTGTACTAAAACAGCATTCTTTTGAGCGAGTGCTTCAAACGCCGGTTCTACGGACAGATCAATCCATTTGTAATGCCGGCGCATGTATACAACAATTACCAGCATTTGAATAAAATTATAAATAAAGTAAGACGTCTGTACTGCCACAACGTTAAAGCCGCAAATCAAAAGCACGGCTTTCGTCAGACTCGCGCCTATCGTTCTAATCGTTCCGATATTGGTAAGGATATATCCTTTTCCCTCTGCCGTCAGGAGTATCCTGTACTTACCCTGAAAGAAATAACTCAATACGCCTGAAAGCCCTGTCAGCAGTACAACCAGAAAGACTGACATTTTAGGAATATCGCTGTTCACAAATAAGGTGTACACGACCGACACTAGTATTACTATCGCCGTGTATACATAACCGGTGCGTTTATAAAAATAATGCGTTGCCGCCATAATTCTGTTAATATCATGATGCTTTTGCTCGGCAACCGGTTCATAAAGTGCCTGCTGGGTTGCAGTCCCAACGCCGGCTTCCAGCAGTGACATATATGTCAGAATATTATTAACAGAGGTCAGAAGACCATTCGCCTCCGACCCCAGATTGACTAAAACGAGCCTGGGAATAATGATCCCCAGAATAATCGTAATTGCTTGCGCGATTACGCCGTAGAATATGTTTTTAATTCCTTTTTTACCATCCACCTTTTATAAGACACCCCTCCACTATTAGGATTTATAAATCCATAAATGCAAATAGAAATATATTTTATGTAGAATACCACCTTCAAAAAGTCATCTCACATATTAATTCTAAAATAATCCCACCAGTGAACACTTTATTTTAAATTTCAGTGTAAACTCTTTATTTACCCAAACCTTATGCCGATTAGCCTTCATATACTTTTTCAGTATTTCCTTTGATTTATCATATAGCAAGCAGGCATCCAAAAAATCTGCTTCCGAAATATCTCGCAGCCGCTTGCTCATCGTCTCCAACATTGGTATAAACGAAGCCCTTATACTCAGCTCATCTGATGGATCTTTTTGAACATTTCGAGATGCACTGCTTTTTCTCACATATACATGGTAGAACGGACGATTTACATACGTTGCCGTTTTTATACTCATACAATAATTAACAAGGAATTCCATATCTTCGCACATTTTATGATTTTCATTAAACAGGTCTTTAATCAATTCTCTTCTATATAATTTATTTACTCCATATCCCATAATGGTTTTTGGTCTGTCGAAAATATGAGCCATGAATTCTTCTCTTGACATAACTTCAGGTATATTTCTGACAGCATGCTCTTCAAAAACTCCATCTTCCCGACAATAGTCAATATTACAGCAGCTAATGTCTGCCTGGAATCGCTCTATCATCTCAATAAGAGTTGCATACATATCTAGCTCTATAAAGTCATCTCCATCTACGAACCCTATGTATCTCCCGCGAGCTTCCTTTATTCCATTATTTCTTGCTTTACTTACTCCCCCCATTTTTGATTTATCAGACGCACTCTAGAATCTTGCTCAGTAAATCTTACAGCGATTTCTTTACTTCTATCCGTAGACTCGTCATAGACAATCAGGCATTCGAAATCTGTATATGTCTGTTGTAAAATACTATTTATACATTTTCCCAGTTCCTTCTCGACATTATGTATAGGAACTATTATCGATAGAGTGGGGGTATCCTTCTCCAATATAATAGATTTTTCTTTCCGGGTGATGTTGCCTTACATAAGAAAAAAACATAGCCGTTATCTCGCGCCTGATTCGATCTCTCCGTTACAATCCAAACCTCAGAGCTAAAAAACGCACCACAAATGCAGCCGGGAAAACCAGCACAAATTTCAAAAGCGATACTACTATCCTAATGTTTATTTTTTCAGCTTCTTTAACATTCCACATCCCCGGTAAAATCATTCAAAGACTTGTCTGAGCTTCATTAACTTTAAATCTACGATCTTCCGAATAAAGTTTATAATATAGCTTTACCAGTCCGGTATATGTCCGTCTTCCCAGAAAGAGCGCTGCATACATTGTCTTAGCACGCGTTCCGGAGGCCTTAGGAAAACCAGCTGCCAACACTTCTCGTCTATACTTTTTATAAAGAACCTTATTTCTTTGGTTGTTCTCCGCAAGTACAATGTCCTTGAGTAGTTGAAGGCGTGCCCCCTGTGCCGCCAGCTTAGCTATTTCAGCCAATTCCGGTTTTGTGTCCTCCACCACAGAGAGAATTTTATCCGCCACCTTCACAACATCTGTCGACCCATTCCATTTAGCTTTTGTTACTGAAGATTCACGTACATAATAGCCATATACTTTCTCAGAAGTTCGTATTAGGTTTTTATTTTGATTAGCCATCAAAAACTGAAACAGAAAATACTTATCCTCATTATGCCTAATCTTCTCCGGGAATCTGATCTTTACGACACATTCTCTGCGAAAAAGTATTGCCCATACGCCGATTGGGAATCTGCCTTCTATCAGTAACTTCAGGCTATCTGCACAGGTAATAGAGCGTTCTGAGTGTTCCCCCTTCTCAAAAGAGTATTCATATGTCCTGATTCGTGCACTGTCTCCGATAACCGCCACGGTATCTCCGTTAAAGTAACTCAGCAGATGCTCAACACACCAAGGAGAAATTATATCATCCCCGTCAACGAACATTATGTACTCACCCTGTGCGACTCTGATTCCTGTATTTCTCGCAACAGAAACTCCCTTATTCTCCTGCGTAATAACGTGTATGCGCGAATCCCGAGCGGCGATTTTATCACAAACTTCAAGTGTACAGTCTGTCGAACCATCGTTAACAACAATTATCTCAATATCCCTAAAGGTTTGTTGACAAACAGAATTCAAGCAATTTTCTATATTATCTTCTAAATTGTATACAGGAATTATTATAGAAATCATCTTTCACTATTCCTCGTACAGTTTCATATTATGCTGCCACTTTTTTAAGACCCTTCGTAATCCCCTCTCCAATTAATGACATCCCGGAGGCTGTAATAAATGCAAGAAGGAAGAATATCAAAATGCTCCATATGATAGGTAAGTTGAGCGCAAAGACATCAACAAATAATGGATCTAAATACCAGTCATGACAAACATATACAAAGATTGATATTTTATCTATCCATCTAAAGATTTTACTGGACACAATTATGTTTAAAGGTTTGGGGATCTGATCAAATAACCATTTAACTCCGATGAAAAAAGCTACTGCAATTAAGACATGTGACATTGGAGCAATTATCTGATTATAGAAAATCGTCCCATCAATAAATCGTCTGGAAATCAACCATATGTTTATGGTAAGTATAAACACTATCACAGATACATAAATATTACGTGGTCGCTTTTTGGACAAAAGTGCCCTTTTCTTCAGGCCAAAGCCTATCATATAGCAAAGAAGACCACTTAAGTTTACACCCAGATAAACCAAAATAATGAATCCTGCCAGCGGGATTATGCCTCCATAATAAAACAGGCTTTTATCTAAATTCTTAAAATGCTTCCTGACTATAAAGTATAATGCTGTCATTAAATAACAAACCATTATTACTGTGAAAAACCACGGTCCCATCGCAAGATCTTTCATCCTATAGAAAATAAAATTTAGCCCGTGCAAATTCAGAAGAAAGAAGATATATTCCTTAAAAGATGGGATTTGATTACCACGTACAACCATTGCTGCTGTCATTATGATTCCCCAGAGCAACAACGGAACATATAATCGAATCGCCCTCTGTTTAATCCAATTCTTGATGTCCTTTATATCCTTATCACCATACAAATAACCCGAGACCAGAAAAAAAATAGGAACCCCTATATTAAAAAACTGGCCTATGGCAGTTAATTTAAAATGACTCCCCAAATGGCAAATCATTATAAACAGCATTGCACAAACTCGCATGAAAGAGATTGAATAATCATAACCTTTCTGCATTTATTGACCTCCAATTTGTCATTGCTAGTATCTTTAAATATACTGTTGTTTCTGCTGATCATATAATTTGCTGTCGCAAATGTCTATCGTCCCTTGTAAAGCTATCCTGACTGACAGCCCATAATAAAGCAAATATCATAACCATCTTCTCTCTGTGCCTGGCAGCTGTACCTGTATTTGCACATCCCCAGGCAAATACAAATACGACACCTATCGCTATCAATAAAATCACTGCTGCTAATACATGATTATCAGACCTTCGATTTATAATACACCTAATAGCACTGTAAACTGATAATATGTAAAACAGGGAGCTTCCAAAGAAAGCTATGATATCGCTAAAACCTCTCCATTGCCACGGGAATGGAGAAAACAAAAAATATATAATCCGTGGAATCGTATAGATAATCATATTCGAGATAGAATCACTATTTCCCACATAGGCGGCATAGCTTGATCCACCTGCCTCGTTTGTATTTGCAATATCGCTCAGGGAATCTACTCTTGCCATTTTAGTAAATAGCACTTCTCCATAATTCAAATAAATAAATGTTATAAATATGCTCAACGCGGTTGCCAGCACTATGTTGGCGAATCTGAGGTGGATTTGATTCTTTTTCCTGTCATAGAGAAGTCTTACAATTATCAGTCCCAATGCCATTCCGGCGGCTCCACTGTGAAAAAAGGCCGCCATGCCGATTGATGCAAAAGATATTCCGAACCATACTTCCTTTCCGGATGATGCCCATCTTACAAAGCAATACAATGCAATAGTGATGAACATGGTTACTATAGACTCGCGCAAAAAAACAACCGAAAGAATTAATACGTTCGGCAGCACTGCAACAATCATCATAGTACTTTTCTGAATACTGACAGGAATGTGAAAATATGGCATCATCCTGGCCAGCAAATAGAAAGATACAATTGAGCACAGCATCACCAGAAATTGACCGTAGAGCCGTGATACTCCTATCCATCTAAATATATATCCCATCACTACAGGAAAGAAAGTTCTTCCGGTTTCTGCACCATTATAAACTCTTAGCGCTCCAGCAAAAAACATGGAAGAATCAGCCCCACTATTCGGCAAAACATATATTGAATGCCCATACATATCAAAATACAACATGAATAATCTACAGAAATACCCTAATAGCAATTCATGTTTTAGATAGTTAGAAGTTCTATCGTTCTCAACATCCATGCAAAAAGCCAGCGAGAATGCACCAATCAATATTGAAATCATCAGTGCCGAACGCTCTTTAATGCCAAATAATTCCATCGCATTCAGAAAGAGGAGTTCTACTATCAATGTAAATATGGACCGCATCGACTATCTCCGTTTGTTGTTAATCTGTAAATAAAAGTTCTCTATTCGATTAGCGGTATCTTTGATATCATACCCCGCTTTTCGTATCCTTTCCGATGTATCTGTACGAATTACTGTGTTGGCAAGGATACTTTCACTCCATTTTTTTTCTTCCCCATTTGGCAGGAATGTGCACAATCCCGTTATGTCAACTTCTTTTGTTACAGTGTCACTAATAAAACATGGAAGCCCTGCTGCCTGTGCTTCTATTGCAGAAACAGGCAGCCCCTCACTAAGTGAGGGCAGCAAGAAATAGTCCATAGCTTGCAAAAGTTGAGGTACATCGTTCCTCTTTCCCAATAATATCACACTGTCATTCAGACTGTAGTCTTTAATCCTCTGTTCAATATCATTTCGAAGGCTTCCATCCCCCACCCACAATAATTTGGCAGACGCATTGCCATCATGAATATATTTAAAAATATCCAATAGTCCCAACGGATTTTTGACTGCAGAGAAATTAGCCACTGTTCCTAAAACCAAACAGTCGTTGTCCAGTCCCAGAGCTTCTCTTTGTTCTTTCCTTACCTCAGGGTTATATGAAAACAGCTGTGTGTCCAGTGCATTTTTTAAAACCGAGAATTTTCTGTGAGGATACACCCAATTACCCGATTCTTTTGAACAAGCCAGACAATAATCTGCGTTTTTTTCAATTAAACTAACGAGCAGATTCTTTATCTTCCCATTAATTCGTGAGGCATGCACGTGCCCAACCGTTACACGATTATTCTTATGCGCGACATAAAAATACAATGGCGATATTGTAAAAAAGTGACCGTGTACCACATGATGCTCGTTATGATATTTAAAGTGTCTATTCCACCATGCTAAATACGAGCCGAAATTATAACCTTTAAGCCTGGGTGCAGTATATATTCTTCCGCCCAATGAAAGAATCTCATCTTCAAAAGCCCCCCTTTCAGGAGTGTGTTTTACAAAATCAAATTGTACCTTCTCCCTGTCGATATTCCTATATAGATTCATACACATTGATTCCGCACCGCCACGATCCAATGTGGAAAAAACGCATAATACACGAACAGGATGCTTCTCTTCTCTCATTTGACTACCTGATTAAATACTATTATTTCTTTTTTATTATCTTACTGCTTTTTATATCAATCCAACTTCCCAACCGGTAATCCCATTCACTAGGAGTGATCTCTTGACAACATCCGCCATGATAAAAAGTCATCTCACCAAAATAGATTTTTCCATCTATATTATAAAGATCTACCCTGCACATCGGGAACGGCTTTGAAAGATTTGAAGCGATTTCTACCATACGCTCATAATTTTCCGGTTTATCTACATGGCCTTTATAGTTATCACGGCCGAAACGTATCGGCATCAGATTAAAATCCATGTCATAAATATTTCTTGGAAATTCAAATTGATGCCTGCCTTCCTTATTTAGAACGCCGATATCCATCATCATAATCTTTGGTACGCCATCGAAACAAAAAAAGCGATAATCGCTGGGAAGATTTCCGTTTTTGTCTCGAATCACTTTTTCAACTACAATTCTTGGTGGAATATTTTTATAATTCCATTCTCTGGAAATTTGGTAATACTTCTCCTTTAAAGTTTTATTTAAAGAATTCTTTGCTCTTTTCTCATCAAATGTACGGTTAGCCGGATCATACAAAACGTTTCCGCCAGACCCATTATTACATTTGATTATTACCGGTTCTTTATACTTGCTAAAATCAATATCGTTCGCATTCTTAAAAACACCGATCTGCGGAATCAAAATGTCTTCGTATCCGCATTTTCTAACATATTTTCTGGCTCGATGTTTGTCCGAACACACTGTAAGAAGCGGATCTCTGTTATTCAGCTTCAACCACCACAATTTTTCATTGAAGGATGTCGGATTATCCAGATTCAGATTCTTTCCTGTATAAACTTTATAAAATAATTTAGCATAGGGCTTATCCGGTATTAATGATAAAAATTTTAAGGCAACATGTCGTATTGTAACAAAAACCAATCTGCCCGTTTCACTGTCGTCTCTCCATTTTGCCAGCTTTTCCTTTATATCATAAAGTTTCATAAATTCTCCTTATACCACTCAATCGCCGCCTCAATCCCCCTCGCAAAACTCCACTCCGGCTCATACCCGAGCAGCCTCTTTGCCTTCGAGATATCCGCGTTGCTGTGCTTGATGTCTCCCGCCCGGTCCGGGCCAAAGTTCGGTTCCACATCGAGTCCCAGCGCCTTCGTGAGCCCGTAGTAGATATCAATGAGATACTCTCTGCCGCCGTAGGCAACGTTGAATGCCTCCCCGGAGGCCTCATCCGGCGCAAGGCAGGCCTTGAGGTTGGCCTCGATGACATTTTCGATGTAGGTGAAATCCCGGCTCTGGCGACCGTCCCCGTTGATGGTCGGCGTCTCCCCGTTCAGGAGCTGCTTGATGAATTTCGGAATCACCGCCGCATAGGCCCCGTCCGGATCCTGCCGGCGTCCGAAGACGTTGAAGTACCTAAGGCCGATGGTCGGAAGACCGTAGTGCATCGTGTACTGCTTCGCCCACTCCTCATCGCAGCGCTTGGTGAGTGCGTAGGGAGAAAGGAGATTTCCCTCGGTTCCCTCCCGCTTCGGAAGCTTCGGCTCATCCCCATAGACCGAAGAACTGGAGGCGTACACAAACTTCTTCACATTGTTCTGCCGGGCCGCCTCCATCATATTGAGGGTTCCCTGGATATTGTTTGCACAGTAGAAGAGAGGCATCTGAATGCTGCGGGGTACGCTGCCCCAGGCAGCCTCATTGAGAACATAGTCTACGCCCTCGCAGGCTTTCATGCAGGTGCCCAGATCCTTGATGTCTCCCTTGATGAAGGTGTAATTCGGGTTTTCCTTGAAAATATCCACGTTCTCCTGCTTGCCGGTCGAAAGATCGTCGAGGCAGCGCACCTTGCAGCCCTTCTTGAGGATCGCTTCGCAGAGGTTGGAGCCGATGAAGCCGGCTCCGCCCGTCACGAGGAAAAGTGTATTTTCCGGAAAATTTACATTTTGATAACCCATCTCACTGCCTCACAGTCTGAAATAGATGTAGCCGGCCTTCTCGTAGGCCTTCCGGTCCAGCATTCCCTTAAGGTCGAGGAGGACCTTCCTGCCCTGGCCGAACCAGCCATCAACGTTCTCCATGGAGAGGTCTGCGAATTCCCTGTGGGCCACTGCGAGGACAACTGCATCCATATCTTTTACGGCATCCATGCCGGAAAATGAAACTCCGTACAGGCGCTTCGCCTCCTCCGCATCGGCCTGCGGGTCAGCGATGACCGGCTCAATCCCGTACTCGCGCAGTTCCCGCACGATGTCGATGATCTTGGTGTTGCGGGTATCCGGGCAATTCTCCTTGAATGTAAAACCAAGGATGGCGACGCGGGCATTTCTGACCGCTTTGTCAGCCGCAATCAGCTTTTTCACAAGGGTCTCCGCGACGTATTTTCCCATATCATCGTTGATGCGACGGCCGGAAAGGATGATCTGGCTATGGTAACCCAGCATCTCTGCCTTGTAGGTGAGGTAGTAGGGGTCGACGCCGATGCAGTGGCCGCCGACCAGACCCGGCTGGAACTTCAGGAAATTCCACTTGGTACCTGCCGCCTCAAGGACAGACTTCGTGTCGATGCCCATCTTGTTGAAGATGATGGAAAGCTCGTTCATGAACGCAATGTTGATGTCGCGCTGAGAATTCTCGATGACCTTGGCAGCCTCCGCAACCTTGATGGACTCTGCGCGGTGAACGCCGGCAGCGACCACAAGCTCGTAAACCTTTGCCACGATGTCCAGTGTCTCCTCGTCCATACCGGAGACGATCTTGGTGATGGTCTCAAGACGGTGCACCTTGTCGCCCGGGTTGATGCGCTCCGGCGAGTAGCCGATCTTGAAATCTTTGCCGCAGACAAGTCCGGATTCCTTCTCGAGAATCGGAACGCAGACATCCTCGGTCACGCCCGGATAGACAGTGGACTCAAAGACTACGACGGACCCCTTTGTGAGGTTGCGCCCGAGGATACGGCTCGCCCCTTCAACCGGAGTGAGGTCAGGCGTGTGATCATCGTTGACCGGTGTCGGAACCGCCACGATGTGGAATTTCGCCTCGCGGAGACGTGTCTCGTCAGCCGTAAAGTCGACCGTGGAGGCCTTGATCGCCTCATCACCGACTTCCCGGGTCGGATCGATACCGCTTTTGTAGAGCTCGATCTTCTTCTCGTTTAAATCATAACCGATGACTTTTATCTTTTTCGCAAATGCCACCGCGATGGGCATCCCGACATAGCCGAGACCGACCAGCGAGAGTTTTTCCTCTCCGGCCGCCAGCTTTTCATAGAGATCTGTAAACATATGTATGCCTTCCGTATGGTTTATAGTTTCATGATGCGGATCATCTCCGCGTTGACTTTGTCGACTGCAAATTTTTCTTCCGCGTATGCACGGCTCTTCTCTCCCATCTTCCTGATGAGGTCCGGGTGTTCCGCAAGATATTTCATGCGGCGGGCGAGCGTCTTTGCGTCTCGCACGGGCACAAGATAGCCGTTCTCGTCTTCGATGACCGTCTCGCGGCAACCGTTCGTGTCCGTCGTGATGATGGCCCTTCCCATCGCCATTGCCTCAAGAACCGTTCTGGGTGTTCCCTCCCGGTAAGAGGGCAGTACATAAACGGAGCACTGTTCGTAATAGGGACGGACATCATCCGTCTCCTCAAAGCGCTCAACGATGCCCTCCCGGATGTAGGGTTCCACCTGCTCTGCCGGGATTGCGTCCTGCATCTTATCCTCATACTTGCCGAGGAGGCAGAAACGGAGCTCCGGATGAACCTGTTTGACGGCTTTTGCAGCTTTCAGGTACTCCCGCACACCTTTATTTTTAAGGATTCTTGAGAGCATGAAGAATGTCGTTGTCTCCGGAAGCGGTGCCGGTGCAAAATGCTCCATATTCACGCCCGACCCGTTGACGATATCACACTTTTTGCGGCTCACGAGGTGCTTTGCGGTGAATTCCTCGAGATCATCCCGGTTCTGGAAGATGACATGGTCCGCCTGGGCAAGCCCGATCCGGTAGAGTGTTCGGACGATCAGTCCGAGTATTCTTGCCTTCAGGTTTGTCGAAATGAAGGTGTAGCCGCCGCCGGTGATCATACTGTTGATATTTTTTACACCGGCGATCTTTGCGGCGATTGCGCCGTAGACGGCTGGCTTTACAGTGTAGCCGAGGACCGCGTCGGGTTTTTCCTGCTTCATGAGCCGAATGAGGCTCCGGCAATAACGGAGGTCTCCCAGCACGCTGGTGCCGTTCTTCTCCACGGGAACCTCGACAAAGCGCACACCGAGCGCCTCGATCCGGTCGACATCCGTCCGGTCGGGTCCGGTTACGACCACTTCATAGCCGCGGGCCTTGATATCCATGAGGAGATCGCCGCGGAAGTTGTAGGTGGTGCGGTTTTTAGGTGATAAAAGAAGAAATTTCATACCTGCCTCTTTTTGTTAAAACGGAAGCTTCGAATGAATCATGTAATATAAATTCTCAGCTTTTTCCCGTTTTTCAGTATGAAGTAAATTAGTGACAGAAATACCGGTGTTGTCAATTGCAGGATTCATTAACTGCCTTATCGTCTTATATAGCGAATCATTAATCCTTGCGTCAATCGGAGCACTTAAAAGAATGTTTAAGAGCCTCCGATTGTTGTAGGGAATTGTGATGTCAAATGAATACCTGTGCTCACCTGTTATGACAAGCCCGTTCCAGCTGGGCATTCGAAATTCCCAGAAGAACTGCTCCTGCCATGGAACCGGATGTTCTGTATCCTGCCGGAAATACCTCTTCAAATACTTTGCAAATACTTCATCTGTCTCTCTTACAAGCTTCCTGTTATGCAGAAAGAATTTATAGAGAGTTGTGCATTTCCTGGGTGTCGGAGAATCACCAAAGTTTTTTCTTCCGTGAAAACGCTTTGAATAGTATGCTCTTCCGATTTCGGAAGCCCAGGACTTCACTTCCACATCAAAGTCCTCGGTATCCGCAAAGAAGACCCGCTTTCTGACATCATTCGGATTGCTGCGGCGTATCCCGCCGGTATTCCAGAAAAGAATATCACTTGCGGTCTGTACACCATCCATTTCCTCATCACGATTCGGTATGTTATAAATCGTGTGCCGAAGCCCAAGTGCCTTGCCGATGTTCTGCGCAGCCTCCGCATCGACCCTCTCAGCCTCTGATGAGATATAGCTGAAGTACCCGAATCTATCATAAAGGCCGTTCGCACAGGCCAGCGTCGTCTTACTGTCACAGCCGCCGGTGAGGGAAATTGCCGGCTTTTCCCATTTTTCGGCGATTAGCTGCAGATTTGAATGCATGATTTCAGCGGCTTCAGCTGCAAGTTCCTCCTCGGATTGCTGCAGCATAGCCGGTGTGTAAAAACGCTTAATCTTTATAACACCCGGCTGTTTAAAAAGAACATAGTGATTCGGAACCAGCCTCTTCACACGCTTATATGGCGTGAGATCACCCGGAAGCGAATTACCGAGCAGTCTAAAAAACTTGTATCCAACAAGTTCTTTCACATAAGGATCCATAGAAAGACCTAAAGTATCCCCCAAAAGCTTTGTGTGAGATGAGATATAAATCTTATCATCTTTCATGCTGTAGAAGGTTGTCTGCATACCGGCAGGGTCACCTACTAGATATACTTTACCGTCTTCTATACAGATTAATGTGAAGATACCGGTCAGATCATTGAATTTTTCCAGACATTCAGACTTATTTTCAGCAAATAATCTATTAAGCTTTTTGAGAATAACCGATTCATCACTTGCCATATTGAATGGATCATAGGCGTGTCCTATGAGGCACATGAATCGGCCGTTTGTCTCATTTAAGTGAAAATTTTGCTTCGGATGGACGAGAAGTTTAAAGTTCCGCCATTCTGTCAACTGCCAGCATCCGTAAAAGGGATACGCCTCATCATCAACAAAATCATTCGTCAGATAAAAGCCTCTGGCATATATTTTGTCCCTCATAAGTTTATTTTGGTCAGTCAACCGCTTAATGTCCGTGTAATCCATTCTCTCTCTTATCTCATCTTATTCTTAATGACCTTCCATAATCCGGTCTGTGCAATCATCTGTACGACATCATGCCCCGGATCATGGTTACCTTCAATCAATGCTACATCTTGCTCAAGGACTGCTACGTCCCAGCCAATATACTTCTCCTGCGGCAATTTAGACGCCGCATTTCTTACCGTCTCCAGTACCGTAGCCCAATATGGGATTTTAAATCCGACAAGTTTTTCTCCTGTCGTTGGATGTAAAATAAATTTCTCGTACCTGTTATTGATGCATTTAGCATCAATAATACCGGTGTTCAAATCTATATGCCCGCATATTCCTTCAGAATGAAGATTATCAACGATGGAACTGCCTACGCCGATTCGTATAGCTGCCGCAATAGGTTCTCCATCAAAGGTTAAAACGCGCACAGTATTTACCGAGGAAGGATTCAGCGTTTTCATCGCCGTGTGTTGGGATAAAATCTCTTCGGCGATAAAATCTCGATACTCCTGAATCTTTACCTTCGCCACATCGTCAACGGATACCTTATGAATTCCAATTCCTTGTCCGCCTTTTAAAGGCTTAACCAGAATTTCCCCGTGCTTTTTTATAAATTGTGCAAAGTCTTCCTGTGTTGCATCCTTTAGGGAAATCCAGTCTCTTTTAATATAATCGTCAAAGAACTTGTTGAAACTTACTTTATTCTGTAATACTTCACGATATTTCGGCGCATTATATTTCTTTATAAGAAATTGACTTTTTCTGTATGTTATAAATTTCGCTCTTTCGTAATTTGATTTCTTATAAAATTCATACCGAAAGTAATCATCCGGACTGCATCCGAATCTACAGAAGCAATAAATTTCACTGGCCCAAATTCTGATATATTGTGCCACCCCCCAACCGGTTTCAGCAAACACCAGTCTGGAGGCGTTCTTGTTGAATCTTTTTATATAATTGCAATAACTTGACAGCTTCATATTCCCTATTCCAAATCGATCTATCAATCGTTATATCTCGCCTTAATCCTGGAGACAACCTTCTCCACCGCCGTCCTCAGCTCTCTCCGATTCTCCTCAAAATAATCCCTGTAGGCAGCACACTCCCTCTCCAGCGTCCTGATCTCCCTCACCCCGCGGAAGAAGATTTCCTCTGCCGCCTCGAGGTTATCGATCTTGTTGACGTTGCAGAAGCTGCGGCTCAGGATCGCACCGCCGGACCCAAGCCGGTAGTGCTCGCGGATGATCATCTCCGCAGGGACATCGCCGCGCCCCAGGGAGGCGATCCCGCCGAATCCGTAGGGTATTCCGGCCTTTCTGATGCGCCAGCAGATCCGCTCAACGGTTCCGTCTGTCAGGAGCTCAAAGAGAAAGTTTCTCCCATAAGAGATAGAAAGGTCGTTAAGTCCGATGTGGATCTCCTCAACCCCGGGAATGGTCAGAATGTCATCAAGGGCTTCAACCGCCTCCTTCGTCTCAAGGAGCAGAATCGTGCGGCAGCGCCCGTTCACGCAGGCGAGGAAATGCTTCACTTCTGTGGCTGTCTTAAAATACGGTAGCATAAGAACATCCGCTCCGCAGCGAATGGCTCCATTGATTTCCTCTTCCGAGGAGCCGTATTCCTCGCCGGCCTCGTGGATTGGATTGACCCGAACCACCAGCTGCGCCTTTTTGACCGCCTCCCGGATGGTGAGAATATCTGTCTCTGTGTGATGGTTTTTGACGCTGTCCAGTCCCCCCTGACGCTGGTCTTTACCAATATATTCCATATCGACCATAATGCGATCAACCCCGTTATCCTCGGCGATCTTCGCGATTCGGGGATCATTGGTGATGTATAGAAGCTTGAGCGGCATACTACTCTCCTTTTACTTTCGTTTCAGTAAGGTAAGCTTCGCCTTCAGATGTCTTTGTCATTCTGTTCCTTAGCGGCTGTAGATTGAATTATCTTGTCTCCATAGCCGTAACCGTAGTTCTTGGACGACCCGTAGCTGTAGCCGCCATAACCATAGCCGTAACCGTATCCGTACCCATAACCGTAAGCGCCGTAGCGGCTGCCCGTAAGGAATACCTGTGTACGATTCAGTATATAACCCGCCATCTGGGCATGGGAATCCCCAAGCCCGGAGATCGCATCGAGGATCCTCGGCAGCGGCTGCTGATCCTGGGTAATGACAAATACAACTCCGTCCATCTCCCGGGCGATGATTGCCGCATCGGAGAGGATCCCGCAGGGCGGGGCGTCGATGATCAGGTAGTCGGCTGCCTTGCCGAGCGCTGCAAAAAGCTCCTTCATGCGCTCGTTGCCAAGCAGGCCTGCCGGGTCCACCGAATCAAGGCTGCCCGGGAGTACCATGATATTCTCATCCTTGTAGGGGACAAGGGCATCGCCGAGCTCCGCTGTGCCGTTCAGGACATCCGCAAATCCGGCGGTTCCGCCCGTGAGATGCATTGCGGTGCGGACAGTCGGATTCCGCAGGTCGCCGTCGACCAGGATAACACTCTTGCCCTCGCGGGCCAGCGACACCGCAAAGTTGACCGCGATGGTGGATTTACCCTCACCCGGCGCAGTGGATGTGATGACGATCTTCTTCATATTTCGCTCTTCCGCCTGCCGCATGAAGCGGGTCCGGATGATGCGCAGGCTCTCACCGAGAGCCGTCATGCTGCCCCTCTCGTCGAGCAGGATGGAAAGCTTCTTTCCCGTCCTCCGGTCAATGCCGGCTCTGATTTTGGGAATACCGCCGAGGAAGGGCATGGAGATATAGCGCTCGAGATCCTCCGATCTGGTAACCGTGTTGCGGGAGAGCGCATATAAGAGGAGCAGAAGAGCGCTTATGGCCGCCCCCATCATAGCTCCGCGTCTCGCCAGACTCTTAAAATTCGGAGGATTGATAGGGGTCTTCGGCACACCGCTGTCATCGATAACGGACAATTGGATGTTGCCGATGACATACCTGGCGACCTCCGGGAAACAGTCGACGACGTTGGTAAGCACCTCATAGATATGTTCCGGATCACTGCCGCCAACATTGATTGTAAAGACCGCGCTTTCCTCCAGAACACTCGAGGAGATCGAAGCGTTCAAAGAAGGGATATTCATCCGTTCCTGCACCTTCTGCTGTACAAGGCCTGACTCGAGGATATAGGGAAATACGCTGCCGATCTTTTTAACAGACACCTGATTATAATAGGACTCAGAGTAGCCGTATGCCGACTGGGTGTTGACCGCAAAGGACATATGTGCCTGATATAAGGGCACATAACTCCGTTCAGCCCTGATATAGAAGTATGAACTCAGGACACTGATAATAAGAAAAAACAGCCAGTAGAACTTGCGAAACCCCTTGAGTGCGTTAAGAGCCAGTGTCTGGATCGCGATCGGTTGGGGAGCCGAGATGCCGATACTCCTTGTCCCGGAGGCTTCCCGTGCGGCCACGGTTTCGGATTCATGCTTTTGATTTTCCATAGTAGCCTCCATACTGTCTGCTGTAGCCATAACCGTACCCATAGCTGCCGGATGCCTGGCCGCTCCGGTCATCGTTTAAGACCGTGCCGAGTACCGGGGCATTCGTGTTATTAAGAGCTGTAATGACCGAGTTAATGTCCCTTGTGAGAACCATATCTTCTCGCACAACGATAAGGGAGGCATCCGCGTACTCCGCGAACATCTCCACTTCCGGGGCAACACCGATGGGTGGCATGTCCAGGATGATATAGTCAAATCGATTGCGGCAGAAGCCGATGATACGTCCGAGTCCTCCGCTTCGCACGATGGTATCGACATCGCTCGTTGCGTGGTTGTTGCTGATGAGGAACAGGTTGTTCACCCAGACAGGCCTTATGAGATTTTCCGGAATCTCGTTGCCGCGGAGCGTCTCCGTGAGATCCGTCACCTCTTCCTCTGGAATCTCGAAGAGCTTCATGAGGGAGGGCTTACGGAAGTCACAGTCGATGATCAGCGTTCGTTTGCCGGACTGAGCCAGGGAGATGGCCAGATTGGAGGCGATGGTGGACTTTCCTTCATTTTCCGCAACGGAGCTGACGATGAGAACCTTGACGCCCCGCCGGTGCATACGGTTCTCGATCCGGGAGGCTGTCATGCGGGTCGTCTCGACAAAACGGAAGCTCATGATCGGGTTTGTGATGAGCCGTCCCTTCACATTATGTTTTCCGATGCGCCAGAAACGCTTTGCCTCATGGCATACGGTACCTAGCGGCTGGGCAAGCAGCTTGCTGCGGGCCTCCCGCCGGTTCTTCACGGTGTCCTTCATGTAAGAGAAGAATGCGTAGTAGGCAGCCAGAAGAAGGGCTGCTGCTGCTGCGGCTCTTTTGGCATTTCCGTTCCCTCCGGGAGGGTTGGAAGCCCCGAGAGGCACTGCCGGGCGGCGCAGAAAGTCAACCGATACATCCTTTATGACATAATCCGATAATTCTCTGTAGTTATCCGTTATGGCCCTCATGAGCCGATAGGAATCCATCGCAGACGAGGCTGTGACCGACATCATGACAAGGTTGGTCGATTCAATCTGCCGCACAGTCTTTGTCCCCTCGATCTTCTCACCGAGGATCTCCTCCATCTTGCGGTCGAAAAGGTCGCTCTCAAGGACCGTCTTAAACTTCGAGGCGACCGACTGGGCGCTGCTGAGCTGCTCATAGAGGGTCTGGTTCATGCCCCGGGCAGTGACCGAGAAAACTGCGGTCGTTGTATATTCCGGCTTGTAGCTCATCTCCGTCCACATGTTTACCATGAGATAGACGGACACGGCCAGGAGGCCGATCGTCCACCATTCTCTGAGAACGTCCCGGACGATACTGTAGAGATCGATTCCGGTGCTTATTGCTTGTTGCTCTTTGTTTTCTTCCAATTTTTCTTCCCCGTCAGTATACAAACACAATGATCCGGTTCCAGCCGTCATTGCCGTCAAAATCGGTAAAGTGAAGCTTCAGTTCGTAGGAGCCGACCGTATTGAAGTCGATCGGGCCCTCCACCGCCATGTCGTACATGGTGAGCTGCTCCGGTATCTCAAGACGCTCCCAGTCGGCATCGGTGTGCAGATTTCCGTCATCCCGCCTTGTATAAGTGATGTTTCCCATGCGCACCGATTGTACGTAAGAGAAGACATCAGCTCCTTCGCCCGCCGGGACGTTGATAAGGCCGGTCGAGAGTGTGACAGTTGGTCCGCTGCTCTTGTTTTCCGCATAAGGATCCCTGACCGAGACAGTGACCGGCAGTTCTGAGACATCGCCGGCGGAGTTGGTCACGGAGAAGAGCATCGGATACTCGCCGGGTGTGCTCGTGGATATGCTGAATTTATCGGAGATAACGATTTTGTCCGTGACGTCCCCGTCGATTGGATCGTAGGCGTTCAGATAATCGAGGGGTGATACGCTGCCGACATTAAAGACGAGCGGCGACCGCATCTCAAAGAGCGGCGAGTGGTAATCTGTATAGACCACCTCTCTGATTGTCTTTGTCACATGGTTGCTGCTGTCGATGGCCGCGATGGTGGCATTCCTCCTGCCCTTCTCGACGAAGTTTGAGAGCTGCTCCACGAAGAGGTTGCCGGTGACATCGCCGTCCATAGCATCCACAGCCGTGATCCCGGCGAGGATATCCGCCTCGGAGGCATTCGAGGGGACATTGATTGTTGTCTCCTCCATATGAATTTCGGGTCCCATATGGTCGTCCACAGCCTCCGGCCTTGATCTGTAATAAAAGTAGATGCCCATGCAGGCGATAAAGATCAGTACGATCGCGATGTGTGTTTTTCTCATTTTCTCTTCCGCAGACTTTCCTTGTTTTAACTCTTAAGCTCATATCATAGCACATATCTTTAAAAAATGATAGTAGTTATTCTCCGGAGAATATCACTCTTTTGCTTAACTTTTCTCTTCGGATATGCTATACTCTTTCTATTAAGTACAGAATAAGGTGATACTATGAATCTCTTTCGAAAAATACTGAAGGTTGTCATTGCAGTAGTCGCCGTGATCAACATCGGCCTGGTTTTCCTCACCGATGATTACACCGCTTTCATTCCTTCTCTTCTCGAGCGTTTTAAGACGACTGAGGAGACAGAAATCGATTCCGGAAGCGAAGATGCGGAGGAGGAAGTCGCCCCGGTGTCTTCCGACGGATTCTCCTTCGATCCCGAAACGCTGGTCTACGACGGTACCGGAAGTCTCAATCTCCTTGAGGGAGTCTCTTTCGGGACTCTTACACCTGAGGAGATCCGAACCGGCGTCTTTGCGGAGATCAAGGCCGGCACAAGCAAGAATGCCAAAGTCATCAGCTATTCCGTTAAGACCGACAGCGGAACCGTGAAGGCAGACCGCCCGCTTACGCTTGAGAACTATTCCGGTCCCATGCTCGCCCTTCCCGCTGCCATGCCGGAAGTATCACTCTCGACGCTCGAGAGCATGGGCGCGCGTGTCGTAACTTCCGAGGGCTTTATCGCGGACGACGGCTACGGCAACAATATCGGAGACTCGCTTGTGAGCTCCGTCGAGATCGACCCGACAGATATCACAAATATCACCTACAACTTCTCTCTCTCGAACATGTTCGGGGATACCGCCTATGCAGGAACTTCCGTCTCCCCCGTCATCGACCTTCCCTTCATCGAGCTTACCACGGCGGAGGTCACCTGCTCGCCTTCTAATCCATTTACGGGCAAGTACAGCAATGTAAAACGGGTCATCGACACGAATGGCTCCTCCATCGGCGCCAAGGTCCGCTGCGAAGGCGAGGTGAATACGGAGGTGCCGGGAACCTACATCCTGACCTACACGGTCACGAACGATGCCGGACTCTCTGCCCTGCCGGTTTCCCTGGTGGTCCACATCACCGAATAAAATGCAAAAAAAAAGCCTTCCCTCTCGGAAGGCTTTCTTTTTGCACACGTTATTATGACTTTTTGAGCTTCCTGCCGGACACCACCATAACCGTTCCGCAGACCGCTGCCGCGCCTACACCGTAAAGAAGCGCATCACTCTCGCCCGTCTTCGGAGAGGTGGGCGGAGGTGTCTCCGTGATGACGGAGCCGGTTGGACTCCACTTAGGATTCTTTACGTAAGCGAATGTCGGAACAGCCGATAACACGACCATCATCGTTGCCATCATAAGCGCTGCCATTCTCTTTTTCATAAATAAATACCTCCCTGCAAAAATCCCTATATATATTATAGTTTACTCTTTCTCATAAAAAACTTCAAGTACCAATTCGTAAAATTTCTTCTCATCCGCATAAAATGCTGCATGCTCATTCTCATCCCTTATCTCACCGGTGATTCCGCGGAGATTTTCCTCCTGAAACCCGTACTGGACGGCCGTGGCCGCGAGATACGTGATGTCCGGGGCGGTGAGATCGGTGACTGTGTAGTCACTCACGGAGTTGTAGAGTGCCAGCGGCATCGTGAAGTTCTGTTTGGTTGTCTCGAGAGTCTGCCTGATGAGCCCCAGGAGAAACTGCTTCTGCCGCTGCATGCGGCCGTTGTTTGCCTCGACAGAGTAGGCATCGCGGGACCGTACATACCGCATGGCCTGCCACCCGTCCAGCGTCACCGTGTTGCCCGGCACCATCTCAGGGTCAGTGTCCGCGAAGTAGTCGTCCGTGATGGCCACCTCAACCCCGCCGACCGTGTCCGTCAGGACGCCGATGCCCTCGTAGTCGATGGCTGCGTAGGATGAGATCGGGATCCCATAAAAATAATTCGACACTGCCTCGACAACGTTTTCGCAGCTCTTCTCCCGCCCATCGCCGAACGCAAATGCAAGGCAGATCTGCGAGTCCGCGTGCCGCATGTACTGGCCGTCCGTGTTGTAGAGGGCGATCGGCGCAATCGTATCGCGGGAGATGTTGATCAGCGTGATCTTCTTGTGCCGGTTGTCGACGACCCCGAGGATCAGGGTATCGGCCTGCCCGTTCATGCCGATCACATTGTCGACGGTGTTCTCCTCCTGAAGCGACCGGTCAATGCCCATGAAAAGTACCGTGACCAGATCCTCGTTGTAGCGGTATTTCGCCCCGTTGTAGGTGATGACGCCCTCCTCGTAGCTGATCTTCTCTCCGGTCTTCTCGGCCATCTTCTCGGCGGCGGATTCGGCGGGTGCTTCCTTGTGGGAGAGCCGGCCGGCGCCGATTCTCTGAAGCACAAAGAAACTTGCCGCAGCGATGAGCACGACTCCTAGAAGCGCGCCGACAACGATAAGGGCAATTTTACTCCCCTTCATCTTTTTTCGCCGGCTATGCTTCCTTCTGTGAGAAGAGCGATGGTGCCTTTCGCCGCCTTCGGCATCGCCCTCAGATGCGTCTGTGAGCGCCTCTCTAAGACCTTCGTTCAGCTCTTTCAGCTCCTCCGGCGTGGCCGGGTCTCTGTGGGCCGACTCCAGCATCGGATTTCTCGAGCTTCGGTGATGATGGTGATGCCGCCTGTGTGTGTGGATTTCATTTGCCATAGTCTTTTACTTTTCTTTTTTGACGGTCTCTCCGATGTTTTCGTTGTCCTTGTTCTCGATGACCTTGAAGATCGTCATGAAGAAGATCCTTATGTCAAGGAAGAACGATACGTGGTCTGCATACCAGTTGTTCATGCGGATGCGGTCGTGCCATTCGACGGTCCGCCGGCCGTGCACCTGGGCCCAGCCGGTGATGCCGGGCTTTAAGAGGAACATCTTCTTCTGCTCCTTCGTGTACTCCGACCAGGGCCACGGATGGTAGGTCAGCGGGCTTCGGAAGCCGATGAGGGCCATGTCTCCCTTTGCGAGGTTGATGAGCTGGGGAAGCTCGTCAAGGCTTGCGGCCCGAAGGAATCTGCCCAGTCTCGTGACCCGGGGATCATTGTCGTCCGAGTAGACGCCTGTCCCTGTGTGCTCAGCACCTACCTTCATCGTCCGGAATTTGTACATCTTGTAGACGCGGCCGTACTGACCGACCCGGTCCTGGATGAAGAGCGCCGGCCCCGACGGGTCGTCGAGGCGTATGAGCACTGCGATGATGAGGAAGAGCCACCAGAAGAGGATGATGCCCGTCCAGCCTATGATCCGCGATAGCGTGTATTTCACATGCTTTGCGTAAAATGATTTCCAACCTTTTTTCACGTCACTGACCTCCCGTAAGGCTTGCGATCACCTGCTCCGCGGCCTCCACCTCGTCGTAGCCGCCCGCAAAGACCTGTTTTGCCGCGACCAGCATGCGCTTCTCTCTCTCTCCCGAGATGCAGGTGGAAAGTGTAAGAATCTTATCGTCTGCCGTCGCGTAAGCTTCTTCCCGGATATTCTTCACGGTGGTGTGAAGATTCCGGATTTCCGAGAGATACTGCGCAAGCACATTCGGATCGAAGAAGTTGAACGATGTAGGCAGGTGGCGGTTGTCGTAGTGGTAGGCTGCAAACACCTCATAGATGAGGATCCGATCCTCCGTGTAGATAAAGAAGTACGGATGTGTGCTGAAGAACTCCGGATCACCGAAGGCGTGCAGGTCGCCGAACATCGATCCGTCCAGCATGTTGTGGCCGTAGAGGATCGTCATCGGGTCCGAGAAGTCCAGAGCGGTGCCGTATTCGCTGAAAATGCACCCCGCATAGCGGCCCCCGCCGTAAAAATCATAATTCAGATAATATTTCTGGTCGTTCGGATCCATGTGCTGGGCGACCGGATAGTCGATGTTGGTGTCCGGCACGTAGATCCACGCGTAGAGTTCCGAATTGATGCTCTTCAAGGTCGCAAAATCGATCCAGTGATTAACACTGTCCGCCGTGCCCTCCGGGACCTCGGCCGCCTCGCCCTCGCGTTCGCCGGTGAACTCCGGCTCCGTGAAATTGTCCGCCTCCGGCGCAGCCGTCGGCGTCGGCGTGGTCTCGGTGACGACCTGCTCGCGCAGCTTCTCCATGGCTTCATTTTCAGCCCTTCGCTGCATGAGATACCAGCCGACAAAGCCGATGCTGACACCGAACCCGATGACGGCGAGGATCAGGATAATGATCCACTTTTTCCGGCCTTTGTTATCATCTTCGTACATATAATAAACTCCTGCTGTATTTCACCGTTTTACGGTCGTCTGCGGCTCCACGTATGTCACAAAGACATTTCCTCCCGCCTCAAACGAAGCCCGGCTGTCATTGAGACCCATATAATAGTGGGACCCATCCTCAAAATTGTAGAGCTTCGTATTGTAGCCGTCGTAGCCGACGATGACCGTCGCCGTGCCGTCCGCCATCCTGGCTGCGACCGCCCGGCCCATGGAGACCTCGTAGAGCACCATGTCGAGCGAGCACCCGGACAGGTTGAGTACACGAACGCCCTCCGGAACCGCCGCCTGAAGCTGGGACGCGGAGAATGTTCCCGAAAGAAACGCTTCCGGGATGTCTTCATTTGCGAGCTCGGTCTTGGTCTTCCTGTTTGCGCGCTCATAGATATAGCGGCCTTCGGAATCCAGCACTGTCCCGACATGCTCATCCGCAAGAAGCGTCGCCTCCGACGGGGAAGTCAGAACGGCCAGAAGCTCTCCGCCGCCGTAGACGTAATAGGAAGGCAGTGACCCGTTAAAGGTATATTGTACAGTAAACTTAGCCCCGCCGTCCAGTGATTTCATGCGAAAACTTCCGATCATCGGCGAAAGACTGCGCCGTTTGCTGGGCAGCGTCAGCGTCACGGCCGTTCCGGTGCGGGAATCCGTCGAGGACGCGGCCTCCGCAGTCGTCTGGGACTTGCGGTTGTTCATGATATTGTCCGCCGGAGCGGCCTCCCAGCCGTTCTCCGTCTTGTAGAAGCGGGTGAGCTCGACGAGCCCCTCCTTGATCTTGGTTCCGACGACCCGCATGCCCTCCGGCGTGTAGGTCTTGATCCGCTCCCCGGTGAAGGCCTCGATCCGGATCTCATGCATGGGGAACAAGATCTCCTCGGACGGATATGCGGTGATCTCTTCCGAGAGAGCAATTCCGTAAATGAAATCCTCGTTGATGAACCCGACACACCTGAGCTGCTTGCCGTCCTCCGCCGTCACAGTGCGTTTCTTCTCGCTCTCGAGGTCCAGCACGGTGAGCGTGTCCGCGGCCGTCGGGCTCATCGAGTCCGCCCAGGCGCACATGGCTCCGGTCGACGAGGAGACGAAGCAGTCCGGTACAATGTCCGTAAGCACAGCTTTCATCTGAGCGTCCGCGGGATCGAAGCGGTAGAGTGTGTTGTCAAGATAGGCGAAGATTCTGCCGTCCTTCGCGAGGTAGAAGAGCTTGTCGGTGTCCGCCTTGAGCTCCTCAAAGCCCACGTTCACGTCGATGAAGGCGGTCTCCTCCACGAATCTCCTCTCGGAAGTGTATTTCATGGCGGCGATGCCCGTGCGGCCTTCATTTGTCCCGCGGTTCATGTAGCCGATGACGGCAAAGTCGATGTTGCCCTCGTCCGTGACCCGCTGGACTCTGTAGATAAAGTCGTCGTGGTCCTCGCGCTCGTCCGGCACGTCGCCCGCACGGCTTGACGCGTAGACCAGAGAGAGCGTGTTCTCCCCCTCATCGTAGGCCCACAGGGCTCCGCAGGCGGTAAATACCGTGATGCTTCCGTCCGGGCTCTGGGAGAACTCGACGCCTCTCGGCACCACTCCGAGCATGATCCCGTCGGCCGTGATGGAGCCGTCGGAGCCGTCAAATACCTGCTCCATGGTCCGCGTAAAGTTCAGCAGCATCATCCGGCTGGTTCCGTAGCGGAGCCTGTAGAACTCGGAGACGCGGTAATACTTCACCGTGCCGTCGAAATCCGCGGAGATGAGGTACTCGTTGGTGAGCGTGCAGGCTGCCGGGCTGATCTCCCGGATCGTCGGGATGCCCTCCCGCACAAGCTTCGGTGCGAGATTCCCGAAGGTGATCTGCGCGACGCTGGACGTGATGTCCGTCTCGGCGAGAGAGGTGTTGGTCACGGTCGTGTCCGTCTCGAGATAGGCGGAGAGCTCCGTTGCGCCGGGCGACTCAATGCATTTTTTATAGAAGTAATCCACAAACTGCAGGTAGCGGTCCGGGATCAGCTCCTCGCGCATGGTAAGACGCGCATAGTAATTGAACTCACCCTTTCCGGTCGAGACCGTAAAGGTGATCGGATATTCGCGGTTCATGAGGATCGGCTCATTTAAGGAAAATGAAGCCGTCTCCCACTCGCCGTCCTCCTTGAAATTGACGATTTTTCTCGTCTCTATGACTTCTCCGGTATCCGGGGCCGCCACGGTAAAGGAGACCGCGTTTATTTCATTTCCAAACGGCTTCACGGAGAGCGTGATCTCCCGCTCGGTCGTCATGGGAATGAGAACATCCCTGACATGCATCGGATCCATCGATCCGGCAGAGCCGTACATGAGCCCTGTCCGGTAATTTTCGTTCTTTACACACACGACAGGAAGCGTCGAATCCAAAAGATCCGACGCACTCTCTGTCACTTCACTGTTCATGAATTTTCCGAAGAACAGTACTCCCGCGATAAAGACCGCGAGGAGTACTGCTATGTTAATGATTCTGTTTCTCACTGTACCCGTGGGCTTCCTCCAGCATCATGTCTTTGACTTTCATAAGCCGAATCTGTGTGCTCCGCTCGTTTTCGTCAAGCTTCATGGTAATGTACTTGATCCCGGACTGGGTCTCCGGAATGATAACGTGCTCCAGCGCGTTAACGCGGCGGCGGGTCTTCTCGATCTCCGAAGCCATGAGCTGGCAGGACTTTTCCACCTCCGCAAGGCGGAGCATATCCGGAAGGATGTCCGCCAGGGATTTTACAGCCCCGTCGAGATCGCTCGACGTAAATGCAAAGCCGTAGGAGTAGATATCATTCGGATCCGGCGTCCTGGTCGTATACTCGTAGACCGGAATATCGACGCTCATGACGTTCTTCGTCTTGTCGATGAGCGTGACTTCCTGTTTCGGAGCCATGAGCGCCGCGTGGAGGATCTCCTCCGACATGCCCGCTTTCGCGATGACGAAATTGGTGTTCGCGCTCTTTATCCCCTCTTCGACGCGGAGCCGGAGCTCCATGTTCTCACGGACCAGATCAAGGAACTCTCGCATGAGCTCATCCCGCTTGTCTTTCAGCAGGCGGTGTCCCTTGATCGCCGTGACCAGCTTTTTCTTGAGCCGGGTCAGCTCCATTCGGGTAGGATTTACCTGTGTAGCTGCCATTTATGCGCTCCTTTCCGCTGATTTATTTCTCGTAGTACTTGTCCAGCATCTGGTCGTTAATACGTTTCAGCTCGGAACGCGGCAGGATGCGGAGAAGATCCCAGCCGATCTCAAGGGTTTCCTCGATCGTTCTGTCGGTGAAGTTGCCCTGATTGATGTATTTCGCTTCAAACTCATCCGCGAACTTCGCGTAGATAAGGTCGGTCTCGGAGAGAGCGGCCTCACCCAGGATGACCATGAGTTCCTTGGCGTCCTTGCCGCGGGAGTACGCTGCAAAGAGCTGGTTCATCGTCGCCGCATGGTCCTCACGGGTCTTGCCCTTGCCGATACCCTTGTCCTTAAGACGGGACAGGGACGGAAGAACGTCGATCGGCGGAGTCAGGCCTTTCCGGTAAAGCTCACGGGAAAGGATGATCTGGCCCTCGGTGATGTAACCGGTAAGGTCCGGGATCGGATGCGTGATGTCGTCTTCCGGCATAGAGAGGATCGGGATCATCGTGATGGAGCCCTTCTTGCCTCTCTGGCGTCCTGCTCTTTCGTACATCTGAGCAAGGTCGGTGTACATGTAGCCCGGATAACCGCGGCGTCCCGGAACCTCCTTGCGGGCTGCGGAGATCTCACGCAGCGCGTCCGCATAGTTCGTGATATCGGTCAGGATGACCAGAACGTGCATGTCCTTCTCAAATGCCAGGTACTCGGCGGCGGTCAGCGCCATACGCGGCGTGGAAATACGCTCGACGGCCGGGTCGTTGGCCAGGTTGATGAAGAGGACCGTACGGTCGATCGCGCCTGTCTCGCGGAAGGACTGAATGAAGAAGTTGGCCTCTTCAAACGTGATGCCCATCGCGGCAAAGACGACCGCGAACGGCTCGTCGGAGCCGATAACCTTCGCCTGGCGGGCGATCTGGGCAGCCAGGTTGGCGTGCGGAAGACCGGAAGCCGAGAAGATCGGGAGCTTCTGGCCGCGGACCAGCGTGTTCAGTCCGTCGATGGCGGAAACGCCGGTCTGGATGAACTCGGACGGATACGCGCGGGCTGCCGGGTTCATCGGCAGGCCGTTGATGTCGCGTCTTTCCTCCGGAAGGATCTCCGGACCGTTGTCGATGGTCTTGCCCATGCCGTTGAAGACACGGCCGAGCATGTCGCCGGAGACTCCCAGTTCAAGGGAGTGGCCGAGGAAGCGGACCTTGCTGTTGGAAAGGTTGATGCCGGTGGAAGCCTCATAGAGCTGTACCAGGGCATTGGAGCCGTTGATCTCGAGGACCTTGCAGCGGCGGGTCTCGCCGTTCGCAAGCTCGATCTCGCCGAGCTCGTCATACTTGACGCCTTCTACGCTCTTTACGAGCATCAGAGGTCCGGCGACCTCCTGTATGGTGCGATATTCCTTAGGCATTTACCGGTCCTCCTTTCCGATCTGCGCTGCGATCTCGGATGCGAGCTCCTCGCCGATCTTTTTGTATTCTGCATCGATGTTTGCCTCGGGCGTGTATTTGTAACGGCCGATTCTCTCGCGGACTTCCATCTTGATGAGGTCGCCGATCTTTGCTCCCTGGGCGAGCGCCTTGGCGCCCTGCTCGTAGAATGCATAGACGAGCTTCATCATGTAGTACTGCTTCTGGAGCGACGTGTAGGTGTCGATCTCGTCGAAGGAGTTCTGGTGCAGGAAGTCCTCACGGATGGAGCGGGCCGCTTCCATCTTCAGGCGGTCGGACGGTGAAAGGGCGTCCATACCGACCATCTTGACGATTTCATTTAAGGAAGCCTCGTCCTGCAGCAGGCTCATCAGCTTCTGGCGGGTTGCCATCCAGTCCGGAGCGACGTTCTGGTCAAACCACGGGCCCATGGAGTCGAGATAGAGGCTGTAGGATGTCAGCCAGTTGATCGCCGGGAAATGTCTCTGGTGGGCAAGGTCCGCATCGAGGCCCCAGAAGACCTTGACGATACGAAGGGTTGCCTGGGAGACCGGCTCGGAAATGTCACCGCCCGGTGGCGAGACCGCGCCGATGGCGGACAGCTGGCCGTCACGGCCTTCCTTGCCGAGGGAAATGACATGACCCGCGCGCTCGTAGAACTGGGCAAGACGGGAACCCAGGTAAGCCGGGTAGCCTTCTTCACCGGGCATCTCCTCGAGTCGGCCGGACATCTCACGGAGCGCTTCCGCCCAGCGGGAGGTCGAGTCGGCCATCAGAGCGACGGAGTAACCCATGTCGCGGAAATATTCGGCGATCGTGATGCCGGTGTAGATGGAGGCCTCACGGGCCGCAACCGGCATGTCGGATGTGTTGGCGATAAGGACGGTTCTCTTCATCAGGGACTCGCCGGTACGCGGGTCGATCAGTTCCGGGAACTCGTTCAAAACGTCGGTCATCTCGTTGCCGCGCTCGCCGCAGCCGATGTAGACGACGATGTCAGCCTCGGACCACTTCGCGAGCTGGTGCTGCGTGACGGTCTTGCCGGAGCCGAACGGACCCGGGATGGCTGCGACACCGCCCTTGGCGATCGGGAAGAACGCGTCGATGACGCGCTGGCCCGTGATGAGCGGCTTGACCGGCGGGATCTTCTCCTTGTAGGGGCGTCCGCGGCGGACCGGCCACTTCTGCATCATGGTGAATTCCCTGTCGCCATCCTTCGTTTCGATCGTGTAGACCGGGTCGGCAACGGTGAATTCGCCGGCTTTGATTTCCTTGATCTTGCCGGAAACACCGTAGGGAACCATGATCTTCTGGGTAACGACCGGCGTCTCGACGACGGTACCGACGATATCGCCGGCCTCAACCTCGTCACCGACGGCGACGCAGGGGACGAAATCCCACTTTGCGTTCCGGTCAAGAGCCTCGACTTCGACGCCGCGGCTTAAGTTATTTGTTCCGGTCTTCTCCATGATCTTGTTCAGCGGACGCTGGATGCCGTCGTAGATGGAGCTGATGAGGCCCGGGCCAAGTTCCACGGACAGCGGAGCATTGGTGGACTCAACCGGCTCGCCGGGGCCGAGGCCGGAGGTCTCCTCATAGACCTGTATGGAAGCCTCATCCCCGTGCATCTCGATGATCTCGCCGATCAGACGCTGGCGGCTGACACGGACGACGTCGAACATGTTCGCATCGCGCATTCCGCTGGCGATAACCAGAGGACCTGCTACTTTTTTAATCGTGCCTGTGCTCAATTTATATCTCCTCGCATATCAACATCAAAATGTTTTATATATTTACTGCTTATCTTCCCCGAACAGGATGTCGGAACCGACCGCCTGCTCGACGCTTCCCTTCACACCTTTGACGCCTTCGCCTGTATTTCCGGAAACGCCGGGGATGAGAATGATTGCCGGAGAGATCCGGCCCATGTATTCCTCTCTTGCGGTCTTCAGGGTATCCCCGAGCTTTTCGGTCATATAAATAATCCCGTAGCCGTTCTCGGCGAGACGCTTTAAGAGCTGAGTGCCCTCCTCCTTCGTCTCCACCGGGTAGGTGTCAAGCCCGAGTGCCGCGAAGCCGTAGATGCTGTCATAATCTCCCATGACTGCTATCTTAGACATACATTTCCCTCGTTCTTTCCCGTATCGCCTCCTCGGAAAGGTCGTTGGCCTTGCCGGTGATCACGATGCGTGCCGTCTTGATCTCATTCTGACGCGCGAGGACGTAGGCGACCAGCGGACCGACCGTGCAGACCTCGTATTTCTGAGGTTTGATCGTCTCGATCACGCGGTTGTCGCACCAGCGCTCGAATGCCGACGGTGATTTTTTAAGTGCCTCGGCCGCTTCCGCAAAACCGGAAGAGGAGAGGTAGTCCAGCAGGGAATCCACCCCCTGGAATGCGGCCTGTGCCAGCGTCCTCACGTCAAATGAAGAGCACGGCGCAAGCGCCCTGTGCAGAAAATCCAGACTTTTCTTCGTCTTCGCGGAGCGAGCCGCGATCTTGATATCCGTCACAGCCACCTGGGACTTCGCGTAGTCCTGAATCACCTTGTCCGGACTTGCCTTGCCGGCTGCCTCGATGGCGTCCAGGCAGGCGCGGTCCACGATGGTATCCGCGAGCTGCGCGTCGCGGGTGTGCAGCATGGTCTCAAGGGCCTCCGCTGCCGCTGCCCGCATATGATCCGGGAGCGCGGACCAGTTCTTCTCCGTCACGATCTTCACCATCTGCGCGCGTCCGAATACATCGTCGCTCATGAAGGCTTTATCGTTGCTTATGCTGGTGCACACTTCCTTGATGGCAGCTTTCAGGTTGTGATAGATATTTGGGAGCGAGAGAACGTCGAACACGGAAAAATCAACCCCGAGCTCCTTCATGATCGACCAGATCTTCTGCTCCTCGATCATGAGGATCTTCTCCGGATCGTTTCCGTCCGTGGCGTCGCCCCACCCTTTGTCCTTCAGGAAAGTCACGACGGCATCCGCACTTTTTTGCGCGGCCATCGTATTCACGTCATTGTTCGAGAGAAGTCTCGTCTCAAGAACGCGGATACGGGCCACCGCATAGGTATAACTCCAATCTGATGCCATTTGCTGCTCCTTAGGTTATCAGGAAAACAGGACCTTTGCTGCTGCGTCCTGCATTCGGTCTTTATTTGCCTCAAATATGGCGGAGAGAGAACAATTCTCCTCGATGCCGCCGTAGATGAGGATGCATCCGTTTTCAATCTTCGCCGGTTCATCCTGGACGGTAAGCGTTCCGCCGGCCTCTTTGGCGATCGCCGCGGCCTTCGCTGCGAAATCCGCGGGCAGACGCTCAAGGTCGCCGGGCGCGAATGCGATCACACCCGCCTCCGGGCGGACGGCCTTTTTGATGATGCCGAGCATCATATCAAAATAAGCCCCCTTATCCTGCCCTTTCAGCGTGTCAAGAGCCTTGGCAAGGACCGCTTCGATGATCTCCTGCTTGGCGAAAAGGATCGCCTTCTTCTTCAGGATATCGCAGGATGAGAGCGTGCGGGCCTCGTAGGTCTTTTTGTCGCGGGCGATGCGCTCTTCATTTTCCGCCTTCGCCTTGCGGATCTCATCACCCGCGGCGACCGCGATGTCGAGTGCCTTGCCGTTGGCAGCGCTTACGACCCTGTCCGCTTCTTTCTTCGCTTCCTCAAGGATCCGGCCGGTAATGGTTTCAATTCCTGCCATGATTTCCCTCCCTGCTTATACCGGGATGTTCGAAACTGCGAGGATCGAGATAAGAAGTGCAAGGATCGCGTAGGTCTCAACCATGGCCGGGAACAGCATAGCCTGTCCGAAGGACTCCGGACGCTTTGCGACGATGCCGATGGAAGCGGCCGAGCACTGGCCCTGGGACTTGCCGGAGATAAGGCCGACGATACCGATCGGGAGGCAGGCTGCCAGGATCATAAGACCGGTGGAAAGGGAGACCGTGACGTCGCCGCCGCCGAGAAGGCCGATCTTCGAGAGCGTGATGAAGCCGACCAGAAGACCGTAGATACCCTGTGTACCGGGAAGAAGCTGGAGAAGAAGGACCTGTGCGAACTTGCTCGGATCCTCAGTGACGACGCCCGCCGCCGCACGGCCGGCAATACCAACGCCGAGAGCAGAGCCTGCGCCTGCGAAGAGAACGGCGACCGCTGCGCCAAGCAGCCCGAAGAACATACCTAAATCACTCATGTTATTTGCCTCCTATTTAATTTCAACATATTTTGTTTTAGTTTCAAATGGCACAAAGGGCTCGCCCCCCGCGTCATAGAACTTACCGAAGAACTCGACGTACTGAAGTCGGTTCGTGTGCACGTAGGCACCCAAGAGATTGATCGCCAGGTTCAGGATCGAACCCACGATAAAGATAATGATGAAAATGACGATCCCCACGATCCCGAGGTTCTTCGCCACCATCGCCGCCATCGTGTTGATGACCTGAGCGATAACGCCCGTCGCAAGGCCCAGAGCCAGCAGTCTCGAGTACGAGAGCACGTCGGAGAGCCAGCTCGTGATGCCGTAGATGTCGTAGGCGCCGAGCGCGATGCGGAGGCCCCAGTTCTTGTTGGACCTGCCGGACATCAGGAGAATGACGATCGCGCCGCCCGCCGCGAGAACCTTTGCGAGCATGTTCACCGCCGCCGGGAACTCAAAATGCATCTGAGCGATGTTCCCGAAGAGGTCGGTCGGCAGCAGGATCAGGATGAGCCCGATGAGGAGCGCGTACCACGCGATGATGTCGGAGACGAATCCGACCACGTCGCCTTCCTTAAGGTACTGGTAGCCCTTGATTCCGAGACCCACGAAGAGGTGGATGAGACCGAAAAGCATGCAGTAGACCAGGAGTTTCATCGGCGCATCGAGCGGGTTGAACCAGATCGGCTTCAGGATCGGAGTCGGTCCCGTGTAGCCGAGGAAGGTCGTCGCGACCACGTCGATCACATCGCCGAAGAAGCCGCCGTACATGAAGCCCCAGAAGGTCGTCGAGATGCCGCACCAGAAGAACATCGTGAGCATCTTCTTGATCCCTTCGCCCATCCGCGGGTATTTTTTGAGGACGATCGCGGTTCCGATCACCATCACGATACCGTAGCCGGCGTCCGAGAGCATCATGCCGAAGAAGAACATGTAGAAAAATGACATGATCGTCGTCGGATCGACCTTCCCGTGCTGCGGCAGTCCGTAGGATGCCACGATCGGCTCATAGACGGATGAGAATTTGTTGTTCCGGAGGGCTGTCGGCTCGACTTCGTCCTCCTTCTTCTCCTCGAACTCGCAGACCGCACCGTAATCCTTCTCCATCAGGTTCTTGACGGCCCCGGCGGCATCCTTCGGGACCCAGCCGGTTAAGAAAAATGCATTCTGCGACTGGGGGATCTGCCCCAGAAGCCTGTATTTTTCGGCTCTCGTGCGGTAGTAGTCGCCTAAGATGTGGAAATCTTCCCGGGATCCGGCATTCACCTTCACCCGCTCGATCACCCCGGCGATCTTGGTTTTCTGCTCTTCGATATCTTTTCGGGCTTCCTCCGCAACCCTTTCCGGTTTTCCGAGCGTGAGCTGCGGCGGTCTCGAGAATCCGAGACCCCGGAGCGCCGTCTCGACGGTCTCCGCTTCTTCCTTAAGGCATAAAATGAAAACATTTACCGAGTCTGACGCCGTATAGAGGACTTTCACGTCCACCGCGGCAAGCTCCGGTGCCTTCTCCCGAAGCCCTGTGAGAATCTGCTCCTCCGTGAGCACACCGGGCAGCGTCCCGATAAAGGCTGCCGTCTTCTTCGTCCCCTCAAAGGAGAGCGGGACGTCCAGCGCCATCCAGGGAACAAGCGACTCGATCAGGTTCTCGTCCTTTGCAATGTTCGCATTGCAGTCCGAGATCTCCTTCTCGTAACGCAGGATCTTTCTTGCGATCTTGTTGCAGGGGTGGCGTCTTTCGATGACCTCCTGCGCATTTTCCATCGTCAGCAGCTCCTTGCCCTTCAGACTGTCCAGCATGCCCTTCTTCTCGGGTGCGTACTTGTCCAGAATGGCAGCCGCCTGATCGCAAAGCTCCGCGTGCTTGTCCCAGGTTGCCCGTGACTCGGCCGTGTCCATCTTCATGAGCTCTTCGTCATCGATGGAGTCCACCTCCATCTGCATGATGCCGAGCATCTGAAGCTTTTCGAGGATCGCCTTGCGCTTCGTCTTTAAAGCCGCAAGAGAGATCTTCTGCATTTCTACAACAGCCATGCTAACCTCCTGGTTTATAGAATCGTTTCAATGACAGCTTTTAAAGCAGCCTCTGTCTTCGGCGCAACAGACGCCTTGAGAGATGCCGCCTCCCTGGCCGCCTCGGCTTCCGCCTCCAGAAGCTGCGCATCTCCTGCTTCCTTGGACGCCTTCGCAGCGTCAAGCACTTCCTGCGCAAACTTCGCAAAAGCCTCCGCCTTATCCGTCTCCGCCCTCGCTTCAGCCGCCTTCACGATCTCAGCCGCATTTTTCTGTGCGTCCAGGATCAGTGATTCGGCCTTCGCTTCCGCTTCGCGGACCGCCTTGATGCTCTCTTCGATCATTGAACCACCGCCTTCCTTTCAAAGCTGTTTTCCACAGCTTTTATCTTGGTACATTTTTATAATTTTACCATATCATAAACGCTTTGCAAGGAAAAATATACAAAAACTTGAATTTGATTATATTTTTACTGCTCCTTTACCCTGTTATTTCAGGGACTTTCACGCGAATTTCATTTCCCGTCCCGGGATGTTTAAAGGACAGTTCCGCCGCGGTCAGGCAAATTCCCTTTCCGGAAATCCTCCCGGCAGCTTCCCCTCCGTACTTGACATCGCCCTTAATCGGCATGCCCGCACCCGCAAGCTGCACGCGGATCTGGTGGTGCCGCCCGGTCTTAAGGCGGATCAGAAGAAGATCCTCCCCGGCTCTCTCATAGGAGAGACATGCCCGCTTTGCCCCGCGGGTTCCCGGGGGAACGATGCGGGATGTGTTGGTTTTTGCGTCCTTAAGGAGCCAGTCTGTGAGCTCCCCCTTTTCGGCCGGGATCCGGCCTCCGACGCGGGCCAGGTAGATCTTCTCCATGCTCCCGTCCGTAAGCTGCGCGGTAAGGCTCGCCGCCGCCTTTTTTGTGCGTGCAAAAAGAACCAGGCCGTCCACCACCTGGTCGATCCGATGTATGAGGTAGAGTTCCGGCACCTTCCCGTCCCTCTCCGCAAGGTATACTTTAAGGATACTTTCAAGATCCTTCTCAAGCGGCCGGCGCGTCTCTGCCGCAAGGCCTGCCTCCTTGTAAACGACCATAAGCTCCCGGTCTTCATAGATGATTTTCATGGCCTCACCCCCTCACGGGATATTGTACCACACAACGAAAACGGCCGCCATAACGTTCTCCCTCGTCAATGGCGGCCGCTTAATGTTCAATTTTCAATGGACATTTTCTCCGTTTCTTTATTCAATTTTTGATTTGTCCATGCGCCTTACCCTGTTTTTTTTGGGGCAGGAATTAATTTATTTGAATTTTTATTTTCATTCCGGGCTCGCATTTGTTTTAAAACTTTCTTCTGATTTTAAAATTATCCCTTTTTAAGTTTTTCTTAAAAAGAATTTCCTGTAATGACGTCTCTTACGATCTTTTCTTTTAAAGATTTTTCTTTTTATCAGGTTTTTCTTTTATAATCAGAGTTTTAAAACTGTATGCTTAGAAGTTCTTACTATCCGTTTTTGATGCCCCGATGGATATTTCATCGAAAGCCCCCTCCCTCATTGTGGCAAAGCCCCCGATTACTTTTTTGGATCAGCTGCATCTCCTTGCCGATTGCCAAATGAACTTTCTTTACAATTCATTTTTTAATTCGGCGGCAGTTTGTTCTCAATATGTAAGCCTGCTCGGATAAACTCTTTTCCCTTTTTTATCTCCTCAGATTGAGATTTTTAAAATTATTTCATTCAATTTATGGGAAAAGGTGATTCTTGCCTGGAACTGCCGGCTCCTGCCTTTTCATATTGAGGGATAACCTGTACGGTTTTTCAAACACATCCATTGGAATATGCCCTCCTTTTAAATGTAATGGTTAATAAGTAACTTTTATGTGGTTGTTTTATTTGATGAACCTATATTAGCAGATACGAAATCATTTGTCAACACATTTTTTAATTTTTCTTTGTAAATTTTAAAATCACCCTGATATTTTGTTAATTGTGTACACTATTATATTCTGTTCGGACAATTGCTACAGTTTCTTCACTTTCGGTCATTTAGGAAGTTCGCCACCATCGCCGCGATCCGGTAGGTCATCGCATCCTCGAAGGACCTCACATCGAGGCCGGTCGCGCTCTTCAGCTTCTCAAGCCGGTAGACCAGGGTGTTCCGGTGAATAAAGAGCTGTCTGGCCGTCTCGGAGACGTTCAGGTTGTTCTCGAAAAATGCATCCACCGTGTTCCGCGTCTCCTCATCGAGATTATCCGGATTCCGGTCCGGAAATACCTCTTTCAGGAACCGCCGGCACACCTCCTCCGGCAGCCGGTAGATCAGCTGCCCGATCCCGAGCCTGCCCGCCCGCATGACCGTCTCATGCGTGTAGAAGATTCGCCCGACCTCCAGCGCCAGTCCCGCCTCGCGGTAAGCCTCCGGCATGGCCGTAAGGCTCGGAATGCACTCTCCGAACGCGCATCTCGCGCGCACCATGGCCTCCGCGTTCAGCATGTCGACAAACATATGCGCGAGCATCAGCGCATCTTCCTCGCTCTCGTTGTTTCTGCCCGACTTGATGACCGCGATCCGCTTCCCGTCCATCGGCACCAGATGGTCCTGGCTCCGCCCCGCGCCGATCTGCCGGAGGACCATCAGCGCGCTCTCATCGTTCACGTTCTCCGTCTCGATGACATAGATCCTCGCCGGGCTCTCCACCGGCAGGTGGAGCCTTGAGGCCCCCTCGTAGATGCGGGAGACTTCGAGCTCGCCGGAGAGCAGCTTCTTAAAAAATGCCGTCCGGCTGTTCTTCTCCCGGAAGGCGTCGCTTAGGAGTTTGATTTTCTCCGCGATGTCCGCGGTGTCCGCGGTTTCATTTTCGTCGATGGAAAATGAAATGCCCGTCAGCCGCTTAAGCTCCTTCAGTTCCCGTGTAAGTTTCTCTTCGGGTGTCATGGTTCCCTCCGCACGGCGATTGCCCGCCCTTTTATTTTTACAGATTATTATACCGCATATTCCCACCCCGTCCAACATTTTTCCGCAAAAAACAACCCGGTACCTTTCGGTACCGGGCTGCGTAATAACCGGGTTTTGATCAGTCTGTGATGGTCTTCTCGGTCTCTTTGTCGAAGAAGTGAGCCTTCTCCATGTCGAGCGCGAACTTGACAGTGTCGCCGGTGCGGGCTGTGGTGCGCGGATTGACACGAGCGGTCATCTGGCTGCCTGCGAAATCGAAGTACAGGAAAACTTCGGCGCCGAGGAGCTCGTAAACCTTGATCTCAGCGTTGATGACAGCTTCCGGATGCTTAGCAAGGAAGTCAGCCTCATCGTGGACATCTTCCGGACGAATGCCGAGAACAACAGTCTTGCCGTCATAAGCCTTCAGCTTGGCTGCACGTGCATCGGAGATGCCGAGCTTGAAGCCGCCGACTTCGACAGTCTTGCCGCCATTGGAGACCTTGCAGTCCATGAAGTTCATCTGCGGGGAGCCGATGAAGCCTGCGACGAACTGGTTGCACGGATGATCGTACAGGTTCTGCGGGGTGTCGATCTGCTGGACAACGCCGTCCTTCATTACGACGATACGGGTACCAAGCGTCATAGCCTCGGTCTGGTCATGTGTAACGTAGATGATCGTAGCGCCAAGTCTGTCATGCAGCTTGGAGATCTCGGTTCTCATCTGAACACGGAGCTTAGCATCCAGGTTGGACAGCGGCTCGTCCATAAGGAAGACCTTCGGGTTACGAACGATAGCACGGCCCATGGCAACACGCTGTCTCTGACCACCGGAAAGAGCCTTCGGCTTACGGTCAAGGAGCTTGTCAAGGTCAAGGATCTTAGCGGCTTCTTCAACCTGCTTCTTGATCTGATCCTTCGGAACCTTGCGAAGCTTAAGGCCGAATGCCATGTTATCGAAAACCGTCATATGCGGATACAGAGCGTAGTTCTGGAAAACCATCGCGATGTCGCGGTCCTTCGGCTCGACGTCGTTCATGACCTTGCCGTCGATCTCGAATGTGCCGCCGGTGATGTCTTCAAGGCCGGCAACCATACGAAGGGTTGTGGACTTTCCGCAGCCGGACGGGCCGACGAAGATGATGAATTCCTTGTCAGCGATCTCAAGGTTGAAGTCTTTAACTGCCTTGAAGCCGTTCGGATAGGTCTTGTCGATATGCTTAAGAGAAAGAGATGCCATTTTTGAATCCTCCTTATATTTGTCCCTCCTGGGGGAACTTCATTTTCAACTATATGCAGTATACCCTGCCGCCCTTCAAAAACCTATGGGCATTCTGACAAATATTTACCGTTTTTTATGTCATTTTGACTAGGCTCACGGCTGCTTGCCGATGTAGGCCAGGATGCCGCCGTCCACGTAGAGGATGTGGCCGTTCACGAAATCCGAGGCCGGGGAAGCGAGGAACACGGCCGGACCGATGAGATCCTTCGGGGTGCCCCAGCGGCCTGCCGGCGTCTTGGCCATGATGAAGCTGTCAAACGGATGGCGGCTGCCGTCCGGCTGGCGCTCGCGGAGCGGCTCCGTCTGCGGGGTCGCGATGTAGCCCGGGCCGATGCCGTTGCACTGGATATTGTACTCGCCGTACTCGGAGGCGATGTTCTTGGTCAGCATCTTGAGGCCGCCCTTGGCCGCCGCGTAGGCGGAAACCGTCTCACGGCCGAGCTCGCTCATCATGGAGCAGATGTTGATGATCTTGCCTCTTCTCTGCTCGATCATGTGCGGAAGGACCGCCTTCGCGACGATGAATGCGGAGTTCAGGTCGATATCGACGACCTGGCGGAAGTCCTCGACGCTCATCTCGACCATCGGGATGCGCTTGATGATGCCGGCGTTGTTGACGAGGATGTCGACCGGTCCCAGATCCTTCTCGATTGCTTTGACCATGGCGACGACCTCGTCCTCATGGGTCACATCGCAGATGTAGCCGCGCGCGTCGATGCCGGCCTCCTTGTAATCCGCGAGTGCTTTCTCAAGATGATGCTCGCTTCTGCAGTTAAATGCAATCTTCGCGCCGGCGCTTGCAAGACCTTCCGCGATCGCAAAGCCGATTCCGTAGGCTGCGCCCGTGACCAGGGCCACGCGGCCTTCAAGTGAGAATTCGTTTAAGAAGTTTTCCATGGTGTCCCTCCATCAAAGGCTCTTTAAATACTCTGCGATCTCCGGTACCTGGCAGTTCGGATAGAAGAGCTCCGCAAAATGCTCACCGCTGATCGTCTCGCGAAGGAAATCCTGATCGACCTCGCGAAGGATCGTCATCATGTCCTTGTGGGTGATCTTCTTCATCTCGTCGAGGATCTTTTTGTTTCTCTGCTCCGGCTCGACTCTTTCCGGCGGATAACCGCCGCCCGACGGTGTGCCGAGAAGCTTCTCGAACATGTAGGTCAGGGTCAGCTCGCCGCCCCAGCCGAACTTCTTCGCAAACGGAAGCGCGATCGCGTTGCCGTCGTTGATCTGGGCGAACATGAACGCGTCCTCGACATCCTCAAGGTGTCCGCAGAGGACGTTCGGGTAGATGTTGCAGGCCAGCATCGCGCCTTCGCCCGTGCCGCAGCCCGTGACGACGTAATCGGCCGCCTTTGCGTTGATGAGGATCGCGGCGAGGAGGCCGGCCTTCACGTAAGTGAGCTGGCAGGCGTCGTCCGCAGCATACATGCCGTAGTTATAAACCGTGTGTCCCATCGGCTCGGCAACTTTTTTGAGACAGCTCAGGGCCAGTGCGTTCTTCGCAGCCTGGCTGTTTTCGTTGATCAGTGCGATTTTCATTTTCTCCCTCTTTCTGCGGGAAATTAAACCCGCTGTTTATTTGTAACTATTCAGCACCCCGGGAAAGAGACCTTCTTGCAGGTCGGGACGCTTGCGTTCCGACCAAAAACGGTTCTCTTTTCCGGGGCGGGCAAGGCGTGAAGCGCCTCTGACCCGCCACATGAGCGAGCCGCGCAGCGGCTGCGAATGAGGGTGCTGAACAGTTACGTTTATTTAAACCTATCATAACACGACGGTTAATCATTATTATACATGAAAATTGCACTGTTTGGGCAAATTTTATTACTTTTTTGCGCTCTCATGCGGAGTGCGCCGCCGCTGCCATCGCCCGCACGTACTCGCCGACATGCGGGGCCGCTTCCCGGCCGTATTTTGCAATGATCTTGATGATCGCGGAGCCCACGATGGCCCCGTCCGAGAGGGCTGCCATCGCCCGGGCCTGCTCCGGCGTCGAGATGCCGAACCCGACCGCGCAGGGGATGTCCGTGTGCTCCCGGATGAGAGCCGTCATCGCCCCGATGTCCGTCGTGATGGAGCTTCGCGTCCCGGTGACTCCGAGGGAGGAGACGATGTATAGGAAGCCCCGGGCCTCCTTCGCGATCATGGCGATGCGGTCCTCGGACGTCGGCGCGATCATGGAGATAAGATCGATCCCGCACGCGGCAAAGGCCTCCTCGAAATCGCCCTTCTCCTCGTAGGGGACGTCCGGCAGGATGATCCCGTCGATCCCGGCCGCAGCCGCCTTTTTTGCAAATTTCTCCGTCCCGTAGGAGAAGACCACGTTCGCGTAGGTCATGTAGACAAGGGGGATCGCAAGCTTCTCCCTGAGACGCGCGGTGAGCAAAAAGACGTCGTCGGTGGTTGTTCCCGCCTCGAGCGCCCGGCTGTCCGCCTCCATAATGACCGGACCTTCCGCCGTCGGATCCGAGAAGGGGATCCCGAGCTCGATAAGGTCCGCCCCGTTCTCCGCGGCGGCAAGGACGATCTTCTCGGTCGTCTCTATATCCGGGTCCCCGCAGGTGATGAAGGGGATAAACGCTTTTTTATCTGAAAATGCCTCCCTGATTCTGCTCATCATACCCTCCTTACGATTCCGTGAGGTCCTCGCCGCGGTATCTCGCGACGGAGACGCAGTCCTTGTCGCCGCGGCCGGAGACCGTGACGATGATGATCCTGTCCTTACCCATCTGCGGCGCGATTTTGACCGCGTGGGCGAGCGCATGGGCGCTCTCGATGGCCGGAATGATGCCTTCCGTGCGCGAGAGATACTCGAAGGCGCATACGGCCTCCTCGTCCGTCACCGCGACGTACTCCGCGCGGCCGATGTCGTGGAGATAGGCATGCTCCGGGCCGATCCCCGGGTAGTCGAGCCCTGCCGAGATCGAGTAGACCGGGGCGATCTGCCCGTACTCGTTCTGGCAGAAGTAGGACTTCATCCCGTGGAAAATGCCGACCCTGCCCGTGTTCAGCGTCGCAGCCGTCTCGAAGGTGTCGATCCCGCGGCCGGCGGCCTCGCAGCCGATGAGCCTGACTCCCTCATCCGGGATAAAATGATAGAAGGACCCGATCGCGTTGGAGCCTCCGCCCACGCAGGCGATCACCGCGTCCGGAAGCCGCCCCTCCTTTTCAAGGATCTGCTCGCGGGCCTCCCTCGAGATCACCGCCTGGAAGTCCCGCACGATCGTCGGGAAGGGATGCGGCCCCATGACCGAGCCTAAACAGTAGTGGGTGTCCGCGATCCGGCTCGTCCACTCCCGCATGGCCTGGGAGACCGCGTCCTTGAGCGTCGCCGTGCCGGTTGTGACAGGCACCACCTCGGCTCCCAGGAGCTTCATTTTATAGACATTGAGCGCCTGGCGGTCGCAGTCCACCTTGCCCATGAAGACCACGCACTCCATGCCGAGGAGGGCCGCCGCGGTCGCCGTCGCGACTCCGTGCTGGCCCGCACCGGTCTCCGCGATGAGGCGGGTCTTGCCCATCTTCTTTGCGAGGAGCGCCTGGCCTAAGACATTGTTGATCTTGTGGGCGCCCGTGTGGTTTAAGTCCTCGCGCTTAAGGTAAATCTTTGCGCCGCCGAGGTCCTCCGTCATTTTTTTAGCAAAATAAAGCCTGCTCGGCCGCCCCGCGTACTCGTCAAAGAGCTCTGTGAGCTCCGCGTTGAAGGCCGGATCATTTTTATAAAAATTGTAGGCCTCCTCAAGCTCGATGACCGCGTTCATCAGGGTCTCCGGGATGTAGCGGCCGCCGTATTCTCCGAATCTTCCGTTCGTCTCCGTCATAGTGTCCCCCTTGCATTTATCATAAAGTGTCTTATTTTTTCAGGATCCTTTCTTCCGCCCGTCTCGACGCCGGAGCTCACGTCCACCCCGTAGGGGTGAAGCTTTCCGATCGCCGCGCGGACATTTTCGGGCCTCAGGCCCCCGGCCAGGAAATAAGGCCTCCCCATATCGCCGATGAGCTGCCAGTCGAAGGTCTTTCCGCCTCCGGCCCCGGCATCGAGAAGGATGAGATCCGCCTCGGAATGCCTCGCCGGTTCAAGATCCTCCTGCTCCGCAACGCGGAAGGCTTTTATAATGAGATACTCCGCTCCCGGGAACTTCCCGGAAAGGCATTCCCTGAGTTCCCTGATGTAGGCTTTGCTCTCCTCCCCGTGAAGCTGGATCACATCGAGGTTCACCGCCTCGAGCACGGAGAGGATCATTTCAATCGGAGCGTTTAAGAAGACGCCGACCGACCGGATCCCCGGGCTGAGATGTCTGCGGATCCGCTCCGCCTCCCCGGGTTCGATATAACGCCTTCTTCCCGGCACGAAAATAAACCCCGCGTAATCCGGCATGGCCCGATTCACCGCCTCGACATCCGCGATCGTCTGCAGTCCGCAGATCTTCACCTTAACCATACTGTTCACCTCCAAGCTCTCCCAAAGCCCTGCGCTTGTCAGAAGCGCGCATGAGCGTCTCCCCGATGAGGACGCCGTTTACTCCGTTTTCCTTAAGCTCCGCGATGTCCGCCGCCGTCCGGATCCCGCTCTCGGCGACGAACAGCGTGTCGGCCGGAGCCAGCTTCCGCAGCCGGATACTGTTATGAATGTCAACCGTAAAATCCTTCAGGTTCCGGTTGTTGACCCCGATCACGCGGGCGCCCGCCGCGACCGCCTTCGAGAGCTCCTCTTCATTGTGAGCCTCGACCAGGGCCGACATGCCGAGGGAATCGGCAATTCTTATGTAAACCTCGATCTCCTCTGCGGTAAGGAGCGAGCAGATGAGAAGGACCGCGCCAGCTCCGAGCACCTTTGCCTCGTAGATCATGTAGGGATCCACGGTGAAATCCTTCCGAAGCACCGGTACGGAAACCGTCTCCGCGATCCCCCGAAGGTACCGGTCGTTCCCGAGGAACCATTTCGGCTCGGTGAGGACCGAAATTGCCGCCGCTCCCGCCTCCTCGTACTCCTTTGCAATCTCAAGGTACGGGAAATCAGGCGCGATGAGCCCCTTTGAAGGGCTCGCCTTCTTGCACTCGCAGATAAAGTTCATGCCCGGCCGGGCAAGCCGCCTCTCAAATAAAAACCGTGCATCCTGCCGCTCTGCCCGGGCGCGCTCAAAGGCCGCCTCTCTCATTTTTTCGGGCGGACACACCGCCTTCGCCGCTTCGGCACGCTCCCGGGCGTGCGCCGCCAATGCATCAAGGATCGTTCCCATGGTTTCACCCTTCGTTTGATACCTCAATCACTCTGTTTAAGGTTTCCATCGCCTTGCCGCTGTCGATAAGGTCCGCGGCCAGCGCCACGCCGTCCGCGATCGACTCCGCCTTGCCGCCGATGTAGAGAGCCGCGCCGGCATTTAAGAGGACCGCCGTCCGCTTGGTGCCGTGCACCTCGCCGGCCAGGATGCCGCGGGTGATCGCCGCGTTGTCCACGGGAGTCCCGCCGACGACGTCCGACTTTGTGCCGCGGATGAGGCCGAAATCCTCCGGCTTGATCTCGATCGTCCGGTAGAAGCCGTCCCGGATCTCGCAGAGGGTCGTCGGGGCGCTCGCGGAGATCTCGTCCATCTTGTCCTGCCCGTAGACGATGAAGCCGCGCTTCACGCCTAGGTCCGTGAGAACCTTGGCGAGGGGCTCGACCAGATACTCATCGTAGACGCCGAGAAGGAAATATTCCGGTCTCGCCGGGTTGGTCAGCGGGCCTAAGATATTGAAGACCGTACGGATGCCGAGCTCCTTTCTGATCGGGCCGACATACTTCATCGCGGAGTGATACTTCTGGGCAAACATGAAGCAGAAGCCGGTCTCCGCAAGCATCTTCCGGCAGAGGTCCGGGGACATATTGATGTTGACGCCCAGAGCCTCAAGGCAGTCCGCCGTCCCGGAGAGGGAGGAGGCCGCTCGGTTGCCGTGCTTTGCGACCTTGACGCCGCCCGCGGCGATGACCATGGCCGATGTCGTCGAGATATTGAAGGTCTTTGCGTGGTCGCCGCCCGTACCGACGATCTCGAGAACCTCCATGCCGGGGTGCTCGACCGGGGTCGCAAGCTCCCGCATCGCGTAGGCGCAGCCCGCGATCTCGTCCTTGGTCTCCGCCTTCGCGCTCTTGGTCGAGAGGGCCGCTAAAAATGCCGCATTCTGGGTCGGCGTCGTCTGCCCGTTCATGATCTCGTTCATGACGGTCCTGGCCTCCTCATAGGTTAAGTCTTCCTTGCCCACGATCTTAAAAATAGCTTCTTTTATCATAACTCCTCCTTCTCCGGCTCATTCCGCCGTGAATTTCCCTGTGATATCGATAAAGTTTCTTAAAATGACCGATCCGTCCGGCGTCATGACCGATTCCGGGTGAAACTGGACCCCGTAAACCGGGTAGACCGTGTGCTCGACCGCCATGATCTCCCCGTCGTCCGCCCTCGCGGTGATCCGAAGGCACTCCGGCATCGTCGCCTCATCGGCTGCCAGCGAGTGGTAGCGGGCCGTCGGGATGACCTCCGGAAGGCCTCTGAAGAGCTCTGATGAGACGTCAAGGCGGGTCGGAGACTGCTTTCCGTGCATGAGCTCCTTCGCGTAGGTGATGTTCGCGCCGTACGCCTCGCAGATCCCCTGCTCGCCGAGGCAGACGCCCAGGATCGGAATAGTATCGCCGAGCTCCCTCACAAGCTCCTCGAGGATCCCCGCATCCGCCGGCCGTCCGGGTCCGGGGGAGATGATGATGCCGGCGGGTTTCATTTTCCGGATCTCTTCCACGCTCATCTCGTCGTTCCGGATCGTCTTTATGTCCGGCTCGATCGCTCCGATGAGCTGATAGAGGTTGTAGGAAAAGCTGTCGTAATTGTCGATCAGGAGAATCATGACCTCCTCCTTTCCGTCTCGGTGAGGGTCGTTCCCTCCCGAAGCGCCGCGACGACGGCCGCCGCCTTGTTTATGCACTCCTCGTACTCCTTCTCCGGCACGGAGTCCGCGACGATGCCCGCGCCGCTCCGTATGAAGACCTTTCCGTTCTTCTTGTAGGCGATCCGGATCGCGATGCAGGTATCCATGTTGCCGGAGAAATCGATGTAGCCGATCGCACCGCCGTAGATGCCCCGCTTGTTGTTCTCGAGCTCGTTGATCAGCTGGCAGGCCCGGATCTTCGGAGCCCCCGAGAGAGTCCCGGCCGGCAGGACCGCCTCGATCGCGTCGACCGCGTCCTTATCCTCCCGGATCTTCCCCGATACGGTCGATCCGATGTGCATGACGTGGGAGTAGCGAAGGACCTCATGGTAGGTCTCCACCTTCACCGTCCCGAAACGGCTTATTTTTCCGATGTCGTTGCGCCCCAGGTCGACCAGCATGTTGTGCTCCGCGAGCTCCTTGGGATCGGCCAGGAGCTCCTCCTCGAGCGCGAGATCTTCCTCCACCGTCTTCCCGCGCGGTCTGGTGCCCGCCAGCGGGAACGTGTGCAGGACGCCGTCCTCGAGCTTCACCAGCGTCTCGGGCGAGGCCCCGGCGACCTCCACGTCGGTTCCGGAGAAATAGAACATGTAGGGCGAAGGATTGAGCGTCCGGAGGATCCGGTAGGTGTTTAGGAGCGACCCCTCAAAATCCGCCTCCAGCCGGTTCGAGAGCACGATCTGGAAGATATCTCCCTCCCTGATGTAATGCCTGGCTCTCTCGACCATCTGCGTGAACTCCTCCCGGCTGAAGAGCTGCCGCACCGGGGATGTGAGCCGTCCCGCCTCATCCTCGCCGGGCTTCCCGCGGCGGATGAGATCCTCGAGGAGGCCAAGCTCGCGCTCCGCCTTCCGGTAGCCCGCCTCGCCCGCCTTAAGGTCCGCGTTCACGATGAGCACGATCTTCTGGCGGAAATTATCGAAAGCGATGACCTTGTCGAATAGCATGAGATCAACGTCCTTGAATCTCTCGACGTCCTCGGCGTCAAGGTCCAGCGTCGGCTCCGCGTATTTGAGATAATCGTAGGAGAAATATCCCACGAGCCCGCCCGCAAACGGCGGCAGATAATCGAATTTCGGCGACCGGTACTCGGCGAGGATCCTGCGGAGATACCGGCCCGGATCCCGCGTCTTCATGTGAAGCGCTCCGATCTTCATCTCCCCGTTCATGCAGGTGATCTCCAGCACCGGGTCGAACCCGAGGAAGGTGTAGCGCCCCCATCGATCCTGGGCGAATGCGGACTCGAGCATGTAGCAGTGGTTCGAGATGTTTTTCATTTTCCGCATTACCTCGATCGGTGTGATGAAATCCGCCATGATCTCGGTTGAGACGGGAGCTCTCGCGTATGTGCCCTCCGCGGCCAGCGCAAGAAACTCGGAAAGTGCGGGACGTGCCATATCATATCCTCCTTTGTGTATAAAAAAATCCCCGACAGAAGGACTTCTGTCAGGGACGATAAAATCGCGGTGCCACCCTGCTTCACGGCAAACGCCGTGCGCTCATACGGAATACCAGCATATTCCCGGCACTTAACGCGTGCCCAACGTCACGTATACTGAAAATGAAACCATCTCGTTCCCCGTGCCCTCAGCGGCCCATTTGCAGGCAGGTATACTGCCGGGCTCTCAGCTTCCCCGGCTCTCTGTGAGTTCCGTCACCAGCGTTACTTCCGCTTCATCGGTTTAACACTCTAAAGTTTTAACTATAATAATTGAATTTTTAGATGTTGTCAAGTACTACGTTCATACCATTGAAAAATCCACCCCGGCGGGTTATACTTAACTAAGGAACCGACTCTACTCTTTCCGAAGGAGCATCTTTTCCATGCAGGATGATAAAAAACAATCCTCCCATATCATTCATAAATATGTCCCGGCTGCTCTTCTGGTGATCTTGTTTTACTTCCTGATCGACCGTTTCACCGGGTTTCTCTCGATCGTCTCGGCCTTCATGGACATCCTGCAGCCGGTCTTTCTGGGGCTTGCGATCGCGTTCCTCGCGAACCCGATCATGATGTTCTTCGAGCGGCTGCTCTCCCGCTTCCTGATCCGGGAAAATAAGAAGCCCAACCGCTGGAAGCTCAAGCGCAAAAAGGACTTCATCCGCGGGATCTGCGCGGTTCTGGCCGTCACGCTCCTGGTTGCGATCGTCGCCGCCTTCGCGGTCCAGATCCTTCCCCAGTTCATCGAGACGGTCCAGTACCTGATCAATCACCTCTATGAGAAGATCGTCGGCGTCATCGACTGGGCCGACGAGCTGACGGGCTACGCCTTTGCGGACGTCATGGAGGCGGCACGGACGGACGGCCGCATCTACGTCTGGATCGACACCGCCGAGAAGTGGATCCGCGACTACCTGAACCTCACCGAGGACAATCTCGCATCCACTCTCACGGAGTACAGCCTGCATTTCGGCCGGATCATCGTCAACGTCCTGATCGGCATCTTCATCGCCATCTACATGCTGATCAGCAAGGAGACCTTCCGCGGCCACAGCAAGCGCTTCGTCGCGGCGGCCTTCCGCCCGGACATCGCGGAGTTCATCCTGGATGTCTCCCTCCGCGGCAACCAGATATTCTACGGCTTCATCATCGGTAAGATCATCGACTCGATCATCATCGGAATCATCTGCTGGATCGGCATGACGATCCTGGGGCTCAACTACTCCATGCTCTGCTCCTTCATCGTCGGCGTGACCAACGTGATCCCGGTCTTCGGCCCCTACATCGGCGCGCTGCCGACCGTCATCCTGCTGTTCGTCACGGATCCGCCCCAGGGCATCATTTTCCTGATCTACATCCTCGTGCTCCAGCAGGTCGACGGCAACCTCATCGGCCCGAAGATCCTGGGCGACTCGACCGGTATCTCCCCGTTCTGGGTCATCTTCGCGATCGTTGTCGGCGGCGGCCTCTTCGGCTTTTTAGGGATGCTGCTCGGCGTTCCCACGATCGCGCTTCTCCTCTACATTCTGGACCAGATCACGATCCGCCGCTGCAAGGAAAAAAATCTGCCGGAGAAACCGGCAGATTACGTGTAAAGGTTCAGCACCCCTCGAAAGCGAGTGGTTTGCAGGACGAAGCGCTTGCGTTTCGGACAAAAACCACTTGCTTTCGAGGGGCGGGCAAGGCGCGAAGCGCCTCTGACCGCCACATGAAGCAGCCGCTTAAGCGGCTGCGAATGGTGCACTGAACATTTCCAATACTTATTTCTTTCGGGCAAGAACCGCATTCCGGTATTCAGGAAGACCGGTCAGCTCTCGAATAACCTTAACGGACTCCGGGAACACGATCTCGGAGTCCTTGTTTTTTGTCTCCGTCTCGATGATCGCCTGGTGCTTCCACAGGGAGTAGAGGTCAAGCTCAAAGTACTGGCCCGCATAGGTGAAGCAGTACCGCGTCTTCTTGATCTCCCGCATGTCCGGATCCGCCTGCTTTAAGAGCACCTCGTACTCGTCCGCCGTGAGCTGCCGCTCGGTCTCCACGGGACCGCCGGCAGTGTCTGTCTTCGAGTTCAGGAAATACGTATACTTGCTGCCGACGCCCCTGCGGCGGATGCGGATCTCTTCATTTTCCGCCGACTTAAGATAGGTTCTGACCACTTCCACCTTGTGGCATTGCTCGTCATTTTCAAACACCGAGACATCCGGATAGGCGATCAGGAACTTGCGCTTGACCGTCGCGGGCTCCTTCTCGCCCAGAAAGTCCGAGATTTCCCGAATCAGGGTCTGCATTTTCTCCTCAAACCCCATCGAGTTGCCGATCACGGAGAGCCTTTTGTGGCCGGACCAGCACCGGATGAGCGTGTTGTCGAGCGCCATCGCCTGCTCCGCCGTCTCGTAGCGCGCCCCGTTGTTGGCGAGGGTATAGTACTCCCTCGCGCCGTTGGCCGCGGTCACAAGGTGGAAGACCGCGTCGTACCGGGCGTACATCTCCTCCTCCGTGAAGCCCATCCGCTCAGCGATCCGGGCGAACTCCTCATCGGTCATATAGGCCTTGTTGTCGAACTGGCCCCTGTCGCACACGATGAGGATCCGCTCCTCCGGCATGGTCCGGGCGGCCCGCATGAAGGTCTCCTCCTTGAAGTTCTGGAGGCCCATCTGGCAGACCTGGTAGTCAAAGTTGGTCCCGCAGGTCCACGGGGCGACGCCGCCGCTGATGAGCTCGGTCGCCGTCTCCGGGATGAAAAGGACGACATAGCCCTTTCTCGTAAAATAATTCTGAATCCAGCTCATGGCGGTCGTCTTGCCCGCGCAGGGCCCGCCGGTGATGACGATTTTGGTGATCTGCTGCATCTTGTTACTCCTTTATATGTGCCGGGCCTTCAGGCCGTCTCCACCCTGACAGTGCTTCCCTTCTTTCCGTTCTTTACATGGATCTTCTGCGGTATGCTCTCATTCAGCTTATCCACATGGGAAATGAGACCCACCATGCGGTTCCCCTCCGACAGGCTCTTCAGCACACTCAGCGCGAGGTCCAGCACGTCGTCGGAGAGGGTCCCGAAGCCCTCATCGACGAAGAGGGTCTCAAGCCGCCGGCCGCCCGCGTGGTTCTGCACGACGTCCGAGAGCCCCAGCGCGAGGGCGAGCGATGTAAAAAATGACTCCCCGCCCGAAAGACTGTTGGAATCCCGCTCCCTGCCGGTCGAAAGGTCGAGAACGGATATCTCAAGCCCCGCTTCCGAATTGGTTCGCTTTACGCCGCTCTTATAGATGAGCCTGTACCTGCCGCCGCTCATGATGTCGAGCCGCCGGTTGGCCATCTGAAGGATCTCCCGGAACACCGCTCCGATGACATACCGGTCGAAACTGATCTTGCCGCCCTCCGACTTTTCGCCCTCGGCGAGGCTCCCCAGGCGGTTTACGCGCTTCCAGGCCTCTTCCGTCCTGTCGAGATAGTTTTTATGCGCCCTGACCCGCTTAAGCGTCATCTGATGGTTGGTGACGAGTGATTTCTTCCCGTTCATCTCCTCGTTTTTCCGGGCCAGCAGCTCTCCTGCCTCATCAATCTTTTTCCGGAGAGCCTCAAGATCGGTCCGCTCCTTGCCGGCGAGGGCTTCCGCAAGTTCCCGGATACGCCCGGCGGTGTTGGTGCAGTCGTTTTCATACTCCGTGATCGCCCTGCGCTCGTCTTTGAGCCACCTCTCCTGCCGGTCCTCTCTGACGGGCGGGAGCGCGGCGAGGACCGCTGCCTCATCCGGAAAATGAAGTTCTGAAAGAACCCCTGAAAGATGCTCTTCCGCTCTAAGAAGACTCTCCTTCAGCGCTTTCCTCTGGTCCTCCCTCGCGGTCAGCTGCCCCCGGGCGTCCGCATATCGCTTCTCAGCCTCCTCAAAGGCCGCCTCATGCCGGCGGACCGTATCGGAGAGCACCTTCTCCTCCTCCGCAAGCTGCCGCATCCTGCGCCCGGCCTCGTCCCTGTCAGCGTGGAGGAGCTGAGCTTTGAGGCTCTCTTCCCTTGCCCCGGCGGCCGCCGCTGCGCTGCTCCCATCCGCTTTCCTGCCTTCCGCGAGCCGGATTGCCTCCCTGAGCTTCGGAAGTTCCGCCTCAGCCTTCTCCGCCTCGTCTTTCAGCCTGTCTCGCCTTGTCTTCGCGGCGTGAGCCTCACGATAAGCGTCCTCCGCATTCTTTGCCGCTGCCTTAAGCGCCGCCTGCTTCTCCGCGAGATACTCCCGGGATGCGAGCGTCTCAAAGGATATTTCTTCATTAAAGAGAGCTTCCGCGGCTTCAAGAACGGCTGCCTTTCTCCCGTCAATATCCGCCTCGAGGCTCCCGACGTCTCTGTCTGCCTTAGCCCGCTTTTGCTCGGCTCTCTCATATACGGTTTTTGCGGCTTCCACCGCCTCCTGATCCGGAATATCCTCTCCCTTTACGGCAAAATGCAGAACATCCTCCCTGTGCCTGAGGGCCCCGCAGACCGGGCACGGCGTGCTTCCGTCCCGCTCGATCTTTGTGCGCAGCTCTTCGGCGAGGATTCCCGCCTGCCCGGAGATAAAACGCTGGTAAACGCTGTTGTAGGCAGCCATCTTCTCCGAGGCGGTCAGGGCCGCAGTTTGGCGGGCCGCTCTCGCCTCCGCGAGGCTCTTTTCGCGGGTGCCGATATCTCTAAGCTTCTCAAGAAGGCCGCCCCTGCCGGCAAAGCGCACTCGCACGTCTTCCGCCTTTTCGGCCGCCGCCTTGCTCTCGGAGACAATTCCGTCGATCCCGTAGAGAGCCTCCAGCTTCTCTTTGTGCTCCCTTATATAGGCCTCCGTCTTTTCGACGGTCTCTGTCTTTGCTGCAATTTCCTTCCCCGCATCCTCCGCAAGGGCAAGGCTCTTACTTTTCGCGGCCCGTTCCTTATCCAGCTCGTCGTAGAGCGGCAGCTGGTCTTTGATCTGCCCGATCATGCCGCGCAGCGCTTCCGCCCTCTTTTTATGCTCCGCATCTCCGTCCTTTTCGGCCCGGGCGGCCTCTCTCACCGCAAGGAGCTCCTCAAGGCTCCTTGTCAGGCTTTTAATTCGGGCCTCATTGTCCGCAAACGCTTTATCCGCCAGTTTCTTCTCCCGGATCACCGGAAGCGCTCTGTGGAGCGCCGCTTCCGCACAGGCATACGCAGCCTTCCGCGCCTCAAAGTCAGCTTTCTGCCCCTCAAGCTCGGCGAGGTGTTCATTTTTCTCCTTAAGCTCATCGAACCGGCGGCCCAGCTCTGCCGCCGCGCCCTGCTTCCGATTCAGGGCATTCAGCGCCGCCTGGGCAGCCTCCGCCTCCGCGGAGAGCTTCTCCGCCGCAGCCTCCTCCTCCCCGATCAGTTTTTCAAGGTTCCCGCACAGGTTGGGGTGCCCGGAATGAAACAGAAGTTCCTGCTCTCCCGTGAGCTCCTCCGGCTTGATAAAAAAGCCTTTGAGCGTGTTCTCAATCTCCCGGCTTCGTTCCGCCCGGGCACTTTCCAGCCTCACCCTGGCCGCCTTGAGAAGCTCCGTGTAATACTCGTAGAGACGGTTGTCAAAAAGATTCCGGAGGATCTTATTTTTATCATCGCTTCCGGCCCTGAGGAACTTGTTGAACTCCCCCTGGGCCAGCATGACGATCTTGCGGAACTGGTCCGCATCCATACCGAGAAGCTCCTGGATCCGATTCGTGACCGCCGTGGCTCCCTGGATCGGATCCTTGCCGGGCTCGCTTAAGACCGCGCTGATCTTCGGCGCCCCGTAGCCGCCTTCCGTCCCGCGCTTTTTCTGGAAATGGATCGTCCTCTCGACCTTGTATTCCTTCCCGCCTTCCGAGAAGACAAGGATCACCACCGTGTCAACGGATTTCTCCACAAAATCGGAGTGCATCATCTCCGGCAGGCGGTCCCCCGTCTCCGTGCCGCACAGCTTCCCGTAGAGCGCAAAGACGATCGCGTCGAAGATCGTGGTCTTGCCGGCTCCCGTGTCACCGGTGATGAGAAACGGCTCATTTTTGAAGTCGGAAAAGGGCACCACCGTGGTGTCCGCGTAGGAGCCGAACGCAGTCATGGTCAGTTTAATCGGTCTCATATTTCCGCCTCCTCCCCGATGAGTTCACCCAGCAGCCTCAGGATGTCCGCATCCGAGGGCTTTTCATTTATGTCCGCGCGCTCCGCCAGCTCTTCCGCGCATTTCAGAAAATGAAGATCCTCCTCATCGATCTCGGCTCCGCCGCTCCGCTCGGCGTAGAAACCCGAGAAGAGTTCAGAGAGCGAGCGCTCCCGGAGCATTTCCATCTCGGCGGCTCCGGCCGTCCCCGAAAATTCGCTGAATTCCGACGTAAGCTCCATGAGCACGCTCTCCCTCGACTCGCAGAGCTCCCTGAGGAACCCCGACGTCTCCGGAGTGATCCTCTGGTCGGTCACGACGATCCGCAGGTACTCCCCGCGCGTCTCCGAGGAGAGGAGCTCGTCCCGCAGTTCCTCGTAGGCGCCCTTCATTTCCCGCATGGGATGCAGGGGCTCGACCGCAAGGGTCTCTATAGTAAGCTCTTCGCCTTTTTCGCCCATCGTGACAAGGAGCGGGCCCTTTTTCGCCTGCTTGGTCTCATTAAAATGATAGCAGAGCGGCGACCCCGCAAAGCGAACCCCGGGCCTTCCGACCGGGTAGGCCGCGTGGATGTGCCCGAGCGCCGCGTAGTCGAACATATCAAAGGCCGTGTAATCGACCTGTCCGAGCCCGCCGACCATGGATTCCGAGCCGCCCTGCTCGTGCTCGACGCCGCTTTCGGTCACGTTCTGGTGGGCGAGGATCACATTCCGCTCGTCCGCATGAATGTCCTGGGCCGCGAGGATGCGTCGCACCGCGGCGTCGTAGTCGCGGATCTCGGCATCGCCGAGCGCCTCCTGGGCCAGCGCGGGGAAGATGTAGGGCATAAGATAGAAATTCACGGGACCGAATTCATCACGCAGTGTCACGCGGGGGATACTGCCCCCCTTTCCAAGGCCTCCCGCGATGTGCAGGTTCGCTCTGGCGAGCAGCTCGCCCCCGAAGGAGAGCCGCTGCCCGGAGTCATGGTTCCCGGCGATCATAAGGACGGGGATGCCCAGGTTCACGAGTCCGGTCAGGAAGCGGGAGAGAAGTTCCACCGCGTCCCCCGAGGGGCTCGAGCGGTCGTAGACGTCCCCGGCGATGAGAACCGCGTCCGGTTTTATGTCCGCGGCGAGCGCAAGGAAGCGGTCCGCCCAGGCGGGCTGGTCGCCGCTTTCGATGAGCGAGACGCCGTGTATGGTTTTTCCGAAGTGAAGGTCAGCGATGTGCAGAAATTTCATGAGGTTGCCTCCGTGGGTTTACTTAAGGAGATTATACCACGTTACGGGCGCACTTCATCAAATTTTACCCCAATTTTTCTCATTTGTTTATCAATTCTTCACAAAACCCGTGTATAATAGCAGTACCAAATAAAGGAGTTTTACCATGTCTGAGACAAGCATCTACGGTTCCCACCTTCCGGAACTGAACAATACCATGAACACGATCCTCACCGAGGTCACCGCCGTCCGGCAGGAGCTCACCGAAAAGACCGGCTCCGACCCCGTCGAGCACCTCCTCTCCCGCATCAAATCCGAGGAGAGCATGCGCGAAAAATGCCGCCGCAAGGGCCTGCCCGAAACCGAGCACTCCGCCCTCGCGGATATCCACGACGCCATCGGGATCCGCGTCGTCTGCTCCTTCATCGACGACGTCTACACGATCCGGGACCGCCTGACCGCGATTCCGGGCTTTACTGTCGTGGATGAGAAGGATTATATCAAAAAATGCAAACCCAACGGCTACCGCAGCCTCCACATGATCCTGAGGTCCGACAACGGCTTCTACGCCGAGATCCAGCTTCGGACGATCTCCATGGACGTCTGGGCGGCCCTCGAACACCACATGCGCTACAAGAAGCAGGTGAACGGCAACCTGCCGCTCCTCACCTCCGAGCTCAAGCGCTGCGCGGACGAGCTCGCCTCCACCGATCTCTCCATGCAGACGATCCGGGACATGATTCTCGAGGAGGGCGCGTAAATGAAACTTCTGCTCGCCGAGGACACGCGGGACTTAAACCGCGCGGTCACAGCCATTTTAAAACACGAGGGCTTCGAGGTGGACTCCGCCTATGACGGTGAGGAGGCTCTTTCATTTCTCACCGCGGGAAGCTACGACGGGATCATCCTCGACATCATGATGCCGAAGGTCTCCGGGATCGAGGTGCTCACCAGCCTTCGGAAAATGAACGACTCGACGCCCGTCCTGCTTCTCACCGCCAAGGCCGAGGTGGACGACCGGGTCAGCGGCCTTGATGCCGGCGCGGACGACTACCTGACCAAGCCCTTCGCGATGAAGGAGCTGCTCGCCCGCATCCGCTCGATGCTGCGCCGCCGCACCCGCTACAGCGCGGAGGAGCTTCATTTCGAGGGCCTCTCCCTCCGCTCGGAGAGCCTTGAGCTTGCGGCCGAGAATTCCGTCCGCCTCTCCATGAAGGAGTTCGAGCTCATGCGCCTGCTCATCACAAATCCCGACAAAGAGCTGTCCACGGAGTTCATTTTAAACCAGCTCTGGGCCGGCGAGCCGGACGCCGGTGCGGACACTGTCTATCTCTACATTTCCTACTTAAGAGGCAAGCTTAAGGCCGTCGACGCAAATGTGCGCATCGAAGGAAACCGCGGAGGGAGCTTCCGACTCACAAAAGCATGAACAGCCAGTCCATCAAAAAACTCAGAAGAAAATTTGTCCTGATCGCGATGGCCTCGATTGCGGCGGTCGTGATCTTCATTTCCGGTTTCATCAACGTCGCAAACCTCATAAGCACGCGCCGGCAGATCCGGGAGGTCCTCAATTACATCTGCGACAACGACGGCGATCTCCCCGAGATCGACAGCGGCTCATCCGAAAGCGAAGGCGGCCGCGAAAACGGAAACGACATAGACCTCTCGCTCTTCTCCGTGTACGGCCACGGCCTCATAAGCGAGAGCCTCTACCCCGAGTTCCGCTATGCCACCCGCTACTTCGCCGTGCTGTTCGATGCGGACGATGCGGTGTCCGCCGTCAAGACCGGCCATATCTCCTCCGTCGAGGAGGACCAGGCCGAGGAGCTTGCGCGCACGGTCCGCCGCCGTTTCATCAAGTTCGGGAACTACAACGTCTACTACTACATGGTCCGGGAAAATGCGGACGGCAGCGCCATCGTCGTCTTCCTCGACTGCACCACCCAGGTCACGGTCATCCTCCGGGTCCTCTATGCATCCCTCATAATCTGCTTCGGCGGCATGCTCATTGTCTTCTGGCCGGTCAATCTCTTCTCCTACTCGGTAATCCGGCCCGAGCTCCGGGCGATCGAGCGGCAGAAGCAGTTCATCACCAACGCGAGCCACGAGCTGAAGACCCCTCTCGCGGTCATACGGGCCAACACGGAAGTCCTCGAGATGATGGAAGGGGAAAATGAATGGACCGCCTCGACCATGCGCCAGGTGGACCGGATGAGCGGGCTCATCGCGAACCTCGTGCAGATCGCGCGGGCGGAGGAGCGGGCCGACAAGTCCAAGATGAGCTCCTGCTCGCTCTCAAAGAGCGTCCTCGAGACTGCGGATACCTTCGAACCCGTCGCCTCCTCGGACGGCAAGAAACTGGTCAGAGAGGTCGCGGAAGGCATCTCCATCATCGCCGACGAGGCCGCCATGCGGCAGCTTTCCTCCCTTCTCATCGACAACGCGATCAAGTACTGCGATGCGGGCGGCACCGTCACGGTGCACCTCGACAGGAAAGGCAAGTCCGCTCGCCTGACCGTCTCGAACGATTACAAGGACGGAGCCGGGGTCGACTACAACCGCTTCTTCGAGCGCTTCTACCGGGAGGACGCCTCCCACAACACGGAGAAGGGCGGCTACGGGATCGGGCTCTCGATCGCGGAAAGCATCGTCCGCCAGTACGAGGGTTCGATCGGAGTGTCCTGGGCAAACGGCGTGATTTCTTTCACCTGTCTTCTCCCGTAAGTGCATAAATAATTTTAAAAAGCGGCGCATTCATCCTAAAATTGCGGTGAATGCGCCGTTTTCATTGTCGTTTTACACAAAATTTACGTGAAATTCACGTTTTTTTTCGATTTTACGTTAACTTTCCTTTCGTGTTATAATACAGGTAGAAAAATTTCGACGGACAAAAGACATCTGATAAAAGAGGATACAGCCATGGAAAAAATCGCAATCAACGACGCCGTCGTACACGTCCCGGAAGGGGTATGCACCGTAACATCCATCATTGAGCGGGACCTCGCAAGTCTCGGCATCAGGCAGTATTATGTTCTTGAACCGGTCTATGACCGCAAATCCAAAATATTCGTACCGATCGAGGGAAACGGCGCCAAGGTGCGCGGGCTTCCCGACAAGGAGGAGGTCCTCTCAGCGATCGATGAGATCCCCGAGGCTGAGTCCGTCTGGGTGGAAAATGACAAAGCCCGCCTCGAGTCCTTCAGCTCCATTCTGTCCCGCTGTGACCACAGGGAGATGATGCGGCTCGTCCACACCTTAAAGACCAAGCAGACCGAGAAGATGCGCACCGGCAAGAAGTTCCACAGCGCCGACGAGCGGATCTTCCGCGAGGCGGAGCGGATCCTCTTCGGAGAGTTCGGCTACGTCCTCGGGATCGAGCCGGCGGAGGTCGGGGATTTCATCAGGTCCCGCCTCGAGAAGTAACGAAACGGGACGGTCCTCGCACACAAAAAACGGTTCTCTGTATGAGAACCGTTTTTTGTATGCTTAAGCCGTCCCCGGTTTCGGTCAGTGTAAACCGTCCCCGGCTGCGTCTATCCTATATCAATCCACCAGGCACTCATCCAGCTCCCGCTCAATCTCCTTGCGGTCCATATTCTGGCCGATGAAGACAAGCTTCTGCATGCGGTCGCCGTACTTCTCGTCCCACATCTTGCGGACTTCCGGATACTTGGCGAGCACGCGCTCGATCGAAGCCTGATCTGCGGAGGCGAGGAAGCGTCCACTCTGCATTTCCTGGATCAGATGACCTGCCTGCTCGAAAATGTAGGACATCGACGGATCCTGCTTGTACCAGACCATGCCCTTGCAGCGGATGATGGAGCGCGGCCACTTCTCCGCGAGGCTGACCAGCTTGTCGCGGTCGAACGGACGGCGGCGGAAGTACACGAAGGAGCCGATACCGTACTCCTCGACCTGATAGGATACGTCCGCGTTGTGGTGATGGTGATGATGGTGGTGGTGATGGCCGTGGCCGTGATGCTCCTCGTGGTGGTCATCATCGTCATCGTCGTCATCGTCATCATCGTGATGATGATGCTCGTGCTCGTCCTCATCGTCGTCATCGTCGTGATGGTGATGATGCTCGTGCTCGTCATCATCATCGTCATCGTCGTGATGATGATGCTCGTGCTCGTCCTCATCGTCGTCATCATCGTCATCGTGATCATGATCCTCGATGTCGGCGTTCTGGATCGCCTCGATCCAGCCTGCGGACTCCATGGAGCTCTCAAGGTCGAAGCGGCCCGTGTTGAGGACGTCCGCGATCTTGACCTTCGCGTAGTTGGCCTCGATGATGACCGCCTTGGTCTGGAGGCTCTTGACGATTGCCTTGAGCTCGCCGAGCTGGTACTCGTCGACCGTGTCGACTTTGTTCAGGAGAACCGTGTTGCAGAACTCGAGCTGCTGGATGAGCAGGTTCTCGATGTCCTCCTCCTCGTAGGAGTCCTTGAGGAGGCTTCTGCCGTCCTCAAACTCGTCGTGCATGCGGGCGCAGTCGACGACCGCGATGATGTTGTCGAGCATCATCGGAAGGCCGTCCTCCGTGCTCTCCTCGCAGATATCCGCGATCGTCTGGGCGATCGGGATCGGCTCGCAGATGCCGGAAGCCTCGATGATGATGTAGTCAAATTTGCCGGTCTTCGCAAGGTCGCGAAGCTGGGTGGCCAGATCGTCGCGGAGCGTGCAGCAGATGCAGCCGTTGGTCAGCGGGACCAGGTTGCTGTTCTCCTGTGTGACAACACCGCCCTTGGCGATCAGCTCGGCGTCAACGTTGACCTCGCCGATGTCATTGACGATAACCGCCGCGCGGATTCCTTCGTCGTTGCTTAAGATATGGTTCAGCAGGGTCGTCTTGCCTGCTCCGAGATAGCCTGTGATCAGAGCGATCTTGACGGGCTCTTTTTTTCTCATGGTATGTTCCTCCTTACTGCCGAAAAATCAATCGATTAAACGCATTCTATTTTGCCACAATCCTTTTATTTGTCAAGTGGGTTTTGGCCGGCAGTGTCAGACACTCCCGGCATTTTGTTCATGGAAACGGAGAGCTCCCGCCACTGGCGGATCAGCTCCTCCCGCATGATTTTCCCCTCTTCTGTCAGCACATAGTACTTTCTCGGCTTGCTGTCATGAAGCTCCCATGTGTCAGCGAGGATTCCCTGGGAAGAAAGGCGCCGGAGAAGCGGATAGAGCGTGTTTGTATCAACCGGCAGACCCTTCTTTGCCAGTTCATCCGCAAGACTGTATCCGTATTTCGGCTCGTCGAGGAGGCACATGACGGCAAGCACGATCGTGCCACGCCGCATCTCCATCCTGTAAGAGACTTCCGCCGTCTCCCTTCCCATGGCAATCCCCTCATCTATGACAAGTATACTCCCCAGTATACTGGTATCCCCACGGAATGCCGTGTGTCACATTGTATTGCGTTATTTATTATAGTGTGTTATACACACTATGTCAAATAAAAATAAGCCGCGCCGGAAGCATTTTCGCTCCGGCGCGGCCGTCATCACTTTATTTTCCTTATTCAGCCCTCGGAAGAGCCGTCCGTGAACACCGCATTGTCGAAAATGATCTGGGAAGCCAGATAATAGCGGGTCGTCATGTCGATATTCTCCTCGGTGATGCCGGCTGCGGTCGCCGCATCCTCGGACGGATAGCCCGAACCCTTCAGGAGCTCGCTGCGCTTTGCGTTGTAGACCTCGCTGCCCGGAAGGATCCCCTCATTCTGCATGATGGCGGTCGCCACCATCCAGGTCTTGGAATACTCCTTCGCGTTCCGCTCGATGCTGGCCTTGGAGACCCCGTACTCCTCGAGGAACTTCTCGTAGGTCATGTTGTAGTTGGCCGCGTATCTCGCGTAGGTGTCCTCGCTGTACTTGATCCAGGTGTCGAGAAGGTCCTTCGGATACTGAATGACTTCCGCCTGATCGTATACCTTGTACCAGGCGTCCGTCATGAGCGCGCTGTCGGAATCGGAGGTCTTGGTCGCCGCGATCTCCTCCCGCTTCTGAGCCGTATACTCATCGAGTGAGATGCCGCCGAAGTAGATGTTCAGCCAGTCCTGCGTCGGCTCGCCGAGCGCAACGCTGACTTTCAGGATATTCACATCGTAGACGGCTGTCTTGCCCGCGATCTCCCGGTTGGTGTAATCCTCCGGGAATGTGACGGTGATGCTCACCTGCTCGCCCTGCTTGTGGCCGATGAGCTGTGCCTCGAACTCGGTCGGGAACATGCCTGTCCCGATCTTAAGCGCGTAGTTGTTGGCCGCGCTGCCTTCAAACGGCTGTCCGTCGATCGTTCCCGCGTAATCCATCTCGACCCAGAAGAGGTCCTGGATCTCCAGATCCGGAACGCCGATCCTGTAGGTGTTGAGGTCCTTCTGGTAGGCCTCGTTAAGCTCCTCGTCCGTGACCGGATCCGTCTGGCGGGTCAGCTCGATTCCCTTATACTCCGGAAGCTTTATAAACGCACTGACGCCCGCGCTCTCGATCGTATCCTCCGTCACCGGGGTTCCCTCTGCCGCAGATTCCGCTGCCGGATCCTCCGCGCGGCTGCCGGCGCCGCCCCCGCAGGCCGAAAGAGCCAGGACTGCCGCCATAAGTCCGGCAAACAACTTCTTTCTCATACACATCCTCCTCTATATTGAAGACCTCATGTCTTCCCGTATCACAGATATCTGTAACTATACCACACTTATATCCGGTATTTCAACTGTGAGCGTCATCATTACCGTGTTTCATTTGAGGAATGATGAAGAACGACCGCCTCAAAGGGCCGAAGATCCAGCGTCAGGATCCCTCCGGTCACCAGACGCTTCCGTCTCTCCGTGGAATAGCCGTCCCTGTCCGTCACAAGGACCTCCTCAATATAGATGTTCTCGTTCTGGGTGATGCCGGTCTCCCAGACCGGGATCTCCACCGGGATCGGATCCTCCCCTGCATTCACCGCGACGATGAACTGCTCGTTCTCGTCGAACCGGCCGTAGGCGATCGTCTGATAAGCCGCGCACAGGCTCTTGATCGAGCCCTCGCGGAACACCCGGGAGGATTTGTGAAGCTTAATCGCCTCCTTGTAAAATGAAAGGATCTCGCGGTCTTCATTTCCCCACGGATATGTCCGGCGGTTGTCCGGGTCCGTAAAGCCGACAACGCCCGCCTCATCCCCGTAGTAGAGCGTCGGCGCGCCGATGAAGGTCATCTGGATCACGATCGCCTCGCGGAACACGTAGGGCCGTATCCCCTCGCCGGCAGCCGCCGAGCCGAGATAGTCCACCCGGCCGACCTTCTGGTTGGTGCGGGTCAGGAAACGCGAATGATCATGATTGTCGAGCTCGTTCATCGCGGACAGAAGCGACGGACCCATGAAGCTGGCCATGTGGTAGCGCATCGCGCTCTCAAAGGACTCTCCGTTGCCCAGAAGCTCTGCCCGGAACTCATCGCTGTGCTTCTCCATGCCGGTCAGGAACCAGGAGACGGGCTCCATGAACGCGTCGTAGTTCATGACGGTGTCCCACTGGTCGCCCAGCAGCCAGTCGCCGGCGTCGCCGTAGTGCTCCGCCAGAACGATCGCGTCCGGGTTGACTTCCTTGACCGCTTTCCGGAATTCCTTCCAGAAATGGTGGTTGTACTCCACGCTGTGCCCGAGGTCGGCCGCCACGTCGAGCCGCCAGCCGTCGACCGAGTAGGGCGGCGCGGTCCATTTTCTGCCGACGCCGATGATGTAGTCGAAGAGCTCCCGGCTCTCCTCGTAGTTGAGCTTCGGCAGGGTCTCATGGCCCCACCAGCCCTCGTAGAACTCGTTGTAGGGCCAGGCGTGTTCATTGTTGAATTTGAAAAATGAATGATAGGGGCTGTCCTTGGCTATGAACGCGCCCTTCTTGTAGCCGGGCTGCTTTTCGTAAATGCGCTCCCTGTCCAGCCACTTGTTGAAGGATCCGCAGTGGTTGAACACGCCGTCCAGGATGAGGCGCATGCCTCTCCTGTGGACCTCCGCCGAGAGCTGTGCCAGAAGCTCGTCCGAGGCGGCCAGGTTCTCCGGCGACGTGACGCGCGTGATGTAGCGTGAGGCATGGCTGTTGTCCCGGTCCTCCCAGTTTAAGCAGTCGCCCTCGTCCTTCACGATCACGCCGAAATGCGGATCGACATGGTCATAGTCCTGGATATCATACTTGTGGTTGGAGGGTGAGACAAAGATCGGGTTGAGGTAGAGAACTTCCACCCCGAGATCCTCAAGGTAATCGAGCTTCTCCAGGATGCCCTGAAGGTCTCCCCCGTAAAAATTCCGGACGTCCATGCTCTCGGGCGAGCGGTTCCAGTCCTCCACCCGGTTTACATGTTCGTTCAGATAGCAGTATTCGCCGGAGAGAACGTCATTTGACGGATCTCCGTTGCGGAAACGGTCCGTATAGATCTGGTACATGACCGCCCCGTGGGACCAGTCCGGCGTCGAAAAGCCCGGCGTGATGCGGAAGGCGTTTCTCGCGGTCAGGTCGCGGGTGATGCCCATCTTGTTGTAGTAGAGGACCAGCTCCTCGACCCGCAGCTCGAAATAGTAGAGGATCGGCGCCTCGCCGACCGGGATCGTCACCTCGTAATAATCAAAGCCGTTCCGCGCGTAGGCGGCCTTCATCGGCTCGCGCATGTTGCCGCTGATAAAGTAGACCCCGTCCACGTTGTTTTTCAGCGTCCTCAGCCTGATCTTCACGTCCTCACCCGGCTTCGGGCACACCGGATCCCGGTAGGATTCGGTCTCGTCGCTGAAAACGGCCCGTTTCCTGAAGATCGGCCGCATCAGCGAGACATACCGCATTTTATTCATGATATCGTTAATGTCACTCATGTCAGATTTCTCCGATTTTTGCAGTTTCCGGTTCGGAGGCCGCTACAGCCTCGGGGCCGTCGAACAGAGCCTCGAATTCCTCCCGGCCGATCTTCTCCTTCTCAAGAAGAAGCGCGGCGGAGGCGTCCAGCACATCCCGGTGGGCGAGAATGATCTCGCGCGCTTCCTTGTAGCACTTGTCGATGATGGCCTTCACTTCCGCGTCGATATCGTCCGCCGTGCGCTCGCTGTAGGACTTTGTGCGCTCGAAGTCGCGGCCGATGAAGACTTCCTCGGAATCGTTGTCATAGGAAATGAGACCCATCCGGGCGGACATGCCGTACCTCGTCACCATCGCGCGGGCAAGCGCCGTCGCCTGTTTGATATCCTGGGAAGCCCCGGTCGTGATGTCGTCGAAGACGAGCTCCTCCGCGATGCGGCCGCCGAGATCCACCATGATGTTCTCGAGCATCTTCCCGCGGGTGTTGAAGATCTCATCCCGCTCCGGAAGCGGCATCGTGTAGCCCGCCGCGCCCATGCCGGTCGGAATGATGGAGACAGAGTACACCGGACCCACGTGCGGGAGCACATGGAAGAGGATCGCGTGTCCGGACTCGTGGTAGGCCGTGATCTCCTTGTCCTTTCTGGACATCACCTTGCTCCGCTTCTCGGCGCCGATGCCGACTTTGACGAAGGCCTGCTGGATGTCCGACTGCAGAAGATAGGTCCGCCCGCCTCTCGCGGCGCTGATGGCCGCCTCGTTGAGGAGATTTTCGAGATCCGCGCCGGAGAATCCGGCCGTCGTCTGGGCGATCTGGGAAAGATCCACGTCGTCGCCCAGGGGTTTATTTTTCGCATGGACCTTGAGGATCTCCTCGCGGCCCTTCACATCCGGCATGCCCACCGCGACCTTGCGGTCAAAGCGGCCCGGGCGCAGGATCGCCGGATCGAGGATATCGACACGGTTCGTCGCGGCGAGGACGATGATGCCCTCATTCACGCCGAAGCCGTCCATCTCGACCAGCAGCTGGTTTAAGGTCTGCTCTCTCTCATCGTGGCCGCCGCCGAGGCCTGCGCCTCTCCGGCGGGCAACCGCGTCGATCTCGTCGATGAAGACGATGCAGGGAGCGTTTTTCTTCGCATCCTCAAAGAGGTCCCTGACGCGGGATGCGCCGACGCCGACGAACATCTCCACGAAGTCCGAGCCGGAGATCGAGAAGAACGGAACGCCCGCCTCCCCGGCAACCGCCTTGGCGATCAGGGTCTTGCCGGTACCCGGCGAACCGACCAGGATCACACCCTTGGGGATCCTGGCGCCGACCGATGTGTAGCGGGCGGGATCCTTCAGGAAATCGACGATCTCCTCCAGCTCCTGCTTCTCCTCCACGAGGCCGGCCACATCCTTGAACGTGATGCTCTGCTCCTGCCCGGTCGTCATGCGCGCCCGGCTTTTTCCGAAATTCATCATCTGGGCGTTGGCGCCGCCTCCCGCCTGCCGGTTCATCATGACAAAGAAGAAGATCATGAGAGCCGCGACGAGGATGATCGGAAGGATCATGGTCGCAAATGTGCTCGACTGGGGCACACTGCCGACATTCACCACCACATCCGGGTAGCTTCTCGCCAGCGCATCCGCCTCCGTCACGTCGGTGACATAGAAGGAATGCACGGTGTCGTCCTTCAGCATGACGATCACCTCGCCCGCGGCGCTTCCCGCGCTCGGACGGATGTTGACCTCCGCCACCTTATCCTCTTTGAGCGCCGCCTCAAAGGTATTGTAGGTAAATGTCTCCCTTGAGTTCCTGCTGTGGGAGACATAGTAGTACATGCTCAGCATCGCGGCGATGATGATGAAGTATACGAGCAGACTTCTTCCGGGGCTCCTCATGATTTCTCCTCTTCAAAAACCACCTCCCCGATGTAGGGAAGGTTCCTGTATTTCTGGGCATAGTCCATGCCGCAGCCGACGACAAACCGATCCTCAATTTCAAAGCCGGTATAGTCGACCTTCACGTCCCTCACGCGCCGGTCCGGCTTGTCGAGAAGCGTGCAGAGCTTAAGCGACGCGGGCTGGCGGCCTTTCAGCATGTCGAGAAGGTAATAGAGGGTCCTGCCGGAGTCGATGATATCCTCGACGACAAGCACGTCCTTGCCGAGAAGCGGCTCATCCAGGTCCTTGACGATCCTGACGACGCCGGAAGATTTCGTGTCAGCCCCGTAGCTGGAAACGGACATGAAGTCAAGCTCAACGGGAACGCTCTCGGCGATGCGCTTCGAGAGCATCGTCATAAAGTAGACGCCGCCCTTCAGCACCGTCACCATATGCACGGTCCTGCCGGCATAATCGCGGGTGATCATCTCGGCGATCTCCCTGGTTCTTCTGTCGATTTCCTCTTCTGTGATCATGACTCTGATTTTTTCACTCATTTGTCTCTTCCTTTCCGTCTTTTTTCGCACTGATGCGCAGCACCCGCACCGTTCCGCCATCGACCCGCAGGGACTCTCCCGTGCGTACACCCGGGACGAGAAGCACCTCCTGCCCGAGCACGACAAGCGGCAGCCGGTCTCTTTCGCTGCGCCGAAGTTTACTATCCGTCATCAGATTTGAAATCGTTTTTTTCCTGCCGTCCGGGTGGATCACGATATAATCGCCGTTCCTCCTCGTCCTGACCGCAGGATTACCCTTTATTTTATCATAATCGATCCATTTCGTATACTTTTTTTCTTCAGGGATTTGAGGAGTTTGCGGCACAAAATCCGCATAAAATGTCCACTCGCCCGCCCGGACACATCCCGGGACCGGCAGCGGGATTTCTTCGAAAGCCGGCTCCTCCTTTTTCAGCTTCTCCACCAGGACTCCCTCCGGCACCCTGAGCGCACGAAGGCCGTAGGGAAGATGGACCTCCTTCCCGTTTTCCCTTAAAAAGAGCGCAAGAACGCTCTCTGCATGCTCCCGGGTGATGTCCTTGAGCGTCCCCGTGATCTCCGAAAATGAAAACCGAACGCACAGCCCCGAAATGAGCGGATCCTCCCCCGCAATAAGCTCCTCCGGGAGAAGCACCTCGCGCTCTCCCTCCGCGTCCGTCCGGATCCGGGCCTTTGCCCTGTAGTTCTTAAGAGCGAGCCGTTCCATGTACGCGTACGCCCGCGCGGCCTCCTCCGCTGCCCGGGCGATGTGCTCCCCCGCTTTCGGATTCACGTACTTTTCAAGGGCCGGCAGGATCTCGTTCCGCACGCGGTTTCTGGTGTATTCATTTTCCGCGTTTGTCGAATCCGTCACGAAGGCGGCGCCTATGTCCGCAAGGTACGCCTCGATCTCCTCCCGGGAGACACAGAGAAGCGGCCGGATAAAGAGCCCCGATACGGGCCTTATGCCGGCGATGCCGGCGAGCCCGGTGCCCCGGGCGAGGTTCATGAGCACGGTCTCCGCAAGATCGTCCCGGTGATGGGCGAGCGCGATGCGGTTTGCGTGAAGGCGGTCCGTCTCGTCAAGCAGCGCCTTCCGGCGGAGGATCCGCCCGGCCTCCTCGAGCCCAAGACCCATCTTTTTCGCCTCCTCCGGGACATTGATCCGCACCGAGCGCGCCGGGACATCGTATTTCCGGGCCAGCGCAAGGACAAATGCCTCGTCCCGATCTGCCTCCTCCCCGCGGATCCCGTGATGGACATGCAGCACGGAAAATGAAAACCCGCGCTCCTCCCTGAGCGTTACAAGCACATAAAAAAGCGCGGTAGAATCAGCACCGCCCGAAATCCCGGCAACGATTCTGTCTCCGCGCAATAGAAGTTTATTTTCGTCTGCAAATTTTCTGATCTTTGAAAGCATGTGACTCCTCCGCCGTTACCTTTGCGGCTCAACCCGGTAAATCGTGTCGCCGGACTCTGCAAGTCCCGTCCTGCGGGCCTCCTCCTTTACGTAGGATTCCGTCACACCTTCCTCGATCTTGCTGCGCAGACTATCCGCCTTCGCGGACTCATCCCGGATCTCCTCCGTCAGGGATTCGATCCGTTCTTCATTTGTCTGCGCATCCCTGAAGAGGCGGATGCCGCCATAGAGGAGAACCGCCGCCAGCACGATGGCAAAAAGAAGGGCGAGGAGCCGCATTGCCGCCCTTTTCGAAATCCCTTTTTTTCTCCCGCGCTTTCCGGCCATATGCTCTCCTTACAGATAGCGGTACATCTCCGCTGCGTTTTCCTTCTTCACGGTTTCCATGACTGCCGTCACTTCCGCCCTGACCGCCTTCTCACCGAAACGGATCTCAATAATATCACCGACCTTCACGTCGTAGGACGCTTTCGCGATCTTGCCGTTCACGGTGACGCGGCCCGCATCGCAGGCCTCATTGGCGATCGTGCGTCTCTTGATCAGGCGTGATACTTTCAGATATTTATCGAGGCGCATCGTGTTTCCTTTCTAAAATGCAAAACACGGCCGCTTCACTTGAAAAAGCGGCCGGTCATGCCTGTATGATCTTCAGTCCTTTGCGTCAACGCGGTCCTTCAGGCTGCGTCCCGGTTTGAATTTCGGGCTTCTGGAAGCCGGAACCTGGATCTTCTCGCCTGTCAGCGGGTTTCTGCCCTCATGAGCGGCTCTCTTGGATGTCTCAAAAGTACCGAAGCCGATCAGCTGGACCTTGCCGTCCTTGGCGAGCTCGTCGGCAACAACTTCCGTGAATGCCTTGATGACCTTATCGATGTCATCCTTGTTAAGACCGGTCTTTGCTTCGATTGCCTGTGTAAGTTCTGCTTTGTTCATATCTTCTCTTCCTCCTCTAATATGGTAAGCCTTACTATATATAGGCCATTTGACTTCCTGTGTCAAGACAAAGGCTTCTATTTTTGCTATTTTTCAGCTCTTTCCGCCGCTCATCCGGTGCTGCTTCGCCGCAAATGCAAGCAGCTCTTCCCTGTCATTTTTCTCCGGCTCGTCGATGACCATTTTGAGCGCCGCGTTCAGGATCTCGCCGATCTCCCGCCCGTAGATGCCGATCTCCATGAGATCGTACCCGTTGACCGCCAGGTCCTTGAGCGAGAGGCAGGCATTTTCCTTCATGATCTCCTCGTAGACTGCCGCCACCTCGCGGATCCGCTCAAAGCTCTCCTCCCGCCTGAAGGTGCTCTTGCCGCAGGTGTCCGCCCACTGGACCTTGAGGAAGGAAATGAAAAGCTCCTCCCCCACAAGGAATATGGTCCTCCGCACCTCTTTCGGCTTCGGGAACGGTCTCACGTCGTGGTACAGGATCAGCCTGTCCACCTTCGCGATCGTGTCGTTGTCAAACTTAAGGCGCTTCAGGATGCTGTGAGCCATCTCGGCGCCGGTCTTGCCGTGTCCGTTGAAATGGTCCCTCCCCGTGCTGTCCGTGTAGCGGACCGCCGGCTTCCCGATGTCGTGAAGCAGCATCGTAAGCCGGAGGATCCGGTCGGGCTCGATCGCCTCAAGGGTCTTTATCGTGTGCTCGCCCACATTGTACATGTGGTAGGGCGTGTTCTGCGGCGTCTCCATCATCGCGTCAAACTCCGGCAGGATCACGCGGGTGATCCCCGTCTCGTAGAGGGTCCTCACCATCTCCGGGTGCGGGGAAATGAGGAGCTTTACCAGCTCCGTCTGGATGCGCTCCGCGCTGATCTTCCGTAAGTTTTCCGCGTGCCGAAGAAGCGCGCTTCGGGTTTCATTTTCAATCGCAAACCCGAGCTGGGCCGAAAAGCGCACCGCCCGAAGGACGCGCAGGGCGTCCTCATTAAACCGCTCGTCGGGGTTTCCGACACAGCGGATGCATTTCCTCTGCAGGTCGTCCATGCCGCCGTAGAGGTCGACAAGGCCGGCCTCCTCGTTATAGGCCATCGCGTTGACCGTAAAGTCGCGCCGCATAAGGTCATCCGCCAGGTTCGGCGTAAAGGTGACCGAGGACGGATGCCGTCCGTCCTCATAGGCCCCGTCGATCCGGTAGGTCGTAACCTCGAAAGCCGAATCGTGCACCAGCACCGTCACGGTTCCGTGAGCGATGCCGGTGTCCACCGTGCGGCGGAAGGCGGCTTTCACCTCCTCCGGCCGCGCGGATGT
>ONHA01000038.1:27524-31066 GCA_900317515.1 uncultured Eubacteriales bacterium | reverse complement strand
GGGTGAGGAGATCGGCATGACGAACGCCGGCTACACCTCCATCGAAGAGTACGGGGACGTCGAGAGCATCAATTATTATAAGATCCTGCTTGAGGAGGGAAAGAGCAGTGAGGAGGCCCTGCACATCATCGGCGAGCGCTCCCGCGACAACGGCCGGACGCCCATGCAGTGGGATGGCTCAGAGCAGGCCGGCTTTACGGCCGGGAAACCCTGGCTCAGGATCCCGGACAACCACAGCTATATCAATGTGGCCTCGGAGGAGCAGGATCCGGATTCGATCCTGGCCTTCTACAAAATGCTCGTGCAGTTCCGCAAGGACTCAGAGATCGTCGCGGACGGAGAGATCCGCTTCCTCGACACGGAGACGGACGACGTGATCGCCTACGAGCGGACGCTTAAGGGTGAGAAGCTGACGGTCGTCTGCAGCATGCGGGGATTTGACGTTCCCGCGCCGGAGCTGGCCGGCCTTGAGGGACGCAGGCTCCTCATTTCCAACTATGTGAATGCGAAAGAAACCGGTGTCCTCAGGCCTTATGAGGCGAGAGTTATCGGATAAAAAGTAAACACCGAGAGTTCTTCGACATGAAAGATGCCGCCCGGGAGACCGGGCGGCGTTCTGCATTCATGAGAACTTGACATTACCTAAAAAAAGGTTTACCATAAAAGAGTAAAAAGAGTAAAAAAATATGAAAAAGTAAAAAGAGTAAAGAAATGTTAAAGAGTAAAACAAATCCCTATTCCATCAAGTAAAAAGAGTAAAGAAATGTTAAAGAGTAAAACAAATCCCTATTCCATCATGTTCGGGAAAGAGCCGCTTCGCAATATCAGAAGGGAGAAGCAGCTTCGTCAGGTGATCGATGATTTCACGATGCCGGAGCCGATGATGCAGGTCTATATGATAACCGGGGTCAGAGGCTCCGGAAAAACGGTTTTTCTGTCAGATGCGGCGGCATTTTTTAAAGAACAGGAGGACTGGATCGTTGTCAGCATCAGCTCGGACGGCGATATCATGGACAAGATCATCTCTGCCCTGGCGGCTGAAAAAACGCTGGCCGGAGTCTTTCAGAATGCCAGCATCAATCTCTCCTTTTTCGGCGTCGGCCTGGAAGTATCCGGAGCACCGAAAATCAGCAATCCTGAAATCGCGCTGAAAAAAATGCTGGAGAGCCTTAAGAGGCAGAATAAACGTGTACTGATCGCGATAGATGAGATTATTAAATCAAAGGAGATGGTTGCATTTGCCAGCGCCTTCCAGCTGTTTATACGGGACGACCTGCCGGTCTTCCTGCTGATGACCGGTCTTTTTGAAAATATAGAAGAACTGCAGAACGTGAAGAACCTCACGTTTTTATACAGAGCGCCCAAGCTGGTCATGGAGCCTCTGCAGATCAGGCTCATTCAGGAAGATTATGAGGATGCACTGGAGGTCGATTCGGAGACCGCGCTGAAAATGGCCAGAGAGTCGAAAGGCTATCCGTATGCCTTTCAGCTGATCGGCTACTTCACATGGAAAAACCGGTGCCGCTATACGGATGAGGTGCGGAAAGAGTGGCGGGTGAGGTTAAGTGATCATGCATACGATATCATGTGGGAAAGACTCTCCGAAAAAGACCGCCTGGTCGCCTATGGGATCGCAAAATCCCTAACTCACAGGACAGCGGAGGTGAGGGAATTTCTTAAGCTGAGCACGAATGAATTTAATCCCTACCGGAAGAGGCTGATCAAAAAGGGACTTGCCGCAGGAGACAGCTGGGGAGTCATAACCTTCACGCTGCCGTATTTTGATGAGTTTGTGCGTGTAGCATATGAGGAGGAGAATTATTAAGACACCGCCCGGGGTTTTTATATTCATCGAAAATCACTTTCGATACCTGTGGGCAGACCCCGGCGGAATATCAGGGGAAAATGAAAAAATAGGAGGAACTAACATGGGAAACACACCTGCCGATTTAGACAAACTCCAGGCTGTGAGGGATGTATTCTTTGCGCCGAAGCACATGTGCGTGGACACGCGGTTCGTCATCAGGGACGGGAAGAGGCACCCGTTTGCGGTCATCTGCCCGGGCGGCGGCTACTATATGGTCTGCAGCTTCATCGAGGGCGTTCCGATCGCGAAGAAGCTGAACGAGAAGGGTATCTCGGCCTTCATCGTCTACTACCGGGTCCGCGAGAATGCGCATTACCCCGCACCCCAGGAGGATCTGGCCGCGGCGATCCGCGGAATCTTAAAAAGGAAAGACAGGTACATGCTGGACACGGACACCTACAGCGTGTGGGGCTCCTCGGCCGGCGGGCATCTGGCGGCCTCCTTCGGCCTCGCGAACCTGGGCTACAAACATTACGGGCTTCCGAAGCCCGGGACGATGGTCCTCAGCTATCCGGTGATCTCGATGCGAAAGAGCCTCACGCATCAGCAGTCACATGATCTTCTGCTGGGAGAGGGAGCTTCGGAGGAGGCGGAGATGCTCATGAGCATCGACGAGCAGGTGACGGCGGACTATCCGCCCACCTACATCTGGTGCGGGGACGCGGACAAGACGGTTCCGCCCGAAAATACGAAGAACATGGCGGCCTCGCTTGAGTCTTCCGGGGTTCCGGTCTCCTGTGAAATTTTCCCGGGTGTGGATCATGGCGTTGGCCCCGGCACTGGGACGGCGGCCGAGGGCTGGCTTGACCGGGCGGTGGATTTTTGGATGGCACGTAAAAGAGCGGCATCCGCGCAGTAAAAAAGGGGGATAACATGAAATCGGAAATCAGATAACGACTATCGGTAAAGCGTCAGGAGTTCACAAAAAGTTCACAAAAATTGCTAGCACTCATACTTGACGAGTGCTAACAAAGGTGCTATTATATGGTCAGAACGAGGGAGAAAGAAATGAAAAGCTTCCGAGTTCGGAAAAATATCGTACAGAACCCTTCCGAAAAGGAAGAGCCAATATAGAATAGGAGGATATTACCATGTTAGTACCGAGTCTTTTTACAAATGATGTTTTTGATGATTTCGATCGTTTCTTTGATTTTGATTATCCGCAGGTTGACAGAAAGCTCTACGGCAAGCGCGCCGGCCACGTCATGAAGACAGACGTCCGCGAGCAGGAAGACAAATATGAAGTTGTCATCGATCTGCCGGGCTTCAAGAAAGAGGAGATCAAGGTCGAGCTGAAGGAAGGTTACCTGACAGTCTCCGCCGGCAAGTCCCTCGAGGAAGGCGACAAGAACCAGGAAGGCAAGTACATCCGCCGCGAGCGCTACGTCGGCAACATGAGCCGCAGCTTCTTCGTCGGCAAGGACATCACGAAGGAAGATATCCACGCGAAGTTCGAGGACGGCGTCCTGACACTGGACTTCCCGAAGGAAGCACCGAAGAAAGTCGAGGAGACACACTACATCACGATCGGATAAGTATAAAGCACGAGCCCGGGGCCAAAAGCCCCGGGTTTTTTGTTGCGTGCATTTTCCGCGGCTGATATAATGACCGTATCATCTGACAGGGAGATTATATATGCCGGTTTTTGATTTTACACAGATTAAAAATGAAGACA
>ONHA01000038.1:0-27500 GCA_900317515.1 uncultured Eubacteriales bacterium | reverse complement strand
CCGGAGAAGCCGGTGCTCGTGCTCGCAAATGCCCCCGGGCGCATGAAACACCACATCGTCGGGGTGTTTTCGCCCGTTAACAAGCGGACCGCGTTTGAGTTTGACGCGGAGGAGGGCGTTGCCAGCTGCGACATTTTAAGGATCGACGCGCGGTTCGTGAGCCTCATCGGCTGGCTGGGGGAGAACCATATCCACGTGCGGCTCACAGGCGCCGAGACGGAGGGCGGCTACGCGGTCTACAAGATCCGGGAGCTCGCGCTCGGCGGCAAGGGCAAGCTCTCCGCGGAGGACGGGTTCCTTCAGTTCATGATCGGGCGGCTCCTTGCAAGCAGCGCTCCTTCTTCTGAGCTTCCGGACGAGGAGGCCGAGGAGGAGGGCGATGTCATGCGGCTCACCAGCCTGCAGAGCATCACGGACTTCCTCATGTGCGCGGGGCGGACCCTGCCGGACAATATCCGGCTCTGGGCAAGGAGAAATCTGGCTGTTGCGAGGTCCCAGGAGGTCTCGCCGGAGGAGCGGCGGCATGCGCAGCGGGCGCTCTCCATCATGATGAATATCCAGTGGAAGGACAACTATTTTGAGGCGATCGACCCGGTGGAGGCGAGAAGGATTCTCGACGAGGAGCTCTACGGGATGGAGAAGGTCAAGCAGCGCATCATCGAGACGATCATCCAGATCAACCGGACCCATACGCTGCCGGCCTACGGGATGCTGCTGGTCGGACCGGCCGGCACGGGCAAATCCCAGGTCGCCTACGCGGTCGCGCGCATTCTGAAGCTTCCGTGGACGACGCTCGATATGAGCTCGATCAACGATCCCGAGCAGCTGACCGGAAGCTCCCGCGTCTACGCGAATGCGAAGCCGGGGATCATCATGGAGGCATTTTCCATGGCGGAATCCTCCAACCTGGTCTTTATCATCAACGAGCTCGACAAGGCCAACGCGGGCAAGGGCAACGGCAACCCGGCGGATGTCCTCCTGACCCTGCTCGACAATCTCGGCTTCACGGACAACTACATCGAGTGCATGGTCCCGACGAGCGGCGTCTACCCGGTCGCGACCGCCAACGACAAGGATCTCATCTCCGCACCGCTCATGTCCCGCTTTGCGGTGATCGAGATACCGGATTACACGGACGGAGAGAAGAAGGTCATTTTCAGAAAATTCTCCCTGCCGAAGGTCTTAAAACGGATGGGCATGCGGGAGGAGGAATGCATCGTGACGGACGGAGCGCTCGACGTGATCATCGAGAGTTTCCGCGGCACGACCGGCATCAGAGACCTCGAGCAGGCGGCCGAACACATCGCCGCGAACGCCCTCTACCGGATCGAAGTGGAGCATGTGAACGCCGTAACCTTTACGGAGGAGACCGTCAGAGCGCTTTTTGTATGAGAAACGAAAAAGACTGTTGACAGGAAATGAAAAACAGTGTACATTAGTAATGTAAGTGCTTACATAACCTTTCTGGGTTTGTATTTTTAGCAGAATTGTATAGTAAGCGGCGATCACGATAACAGTTTAGGGAGGAACGCGAACATGAAAGCATTCATGGACAAAGATTTCATGCTGAAGAATGAAACAGCGAAGCATCTCTTCCACGATTACTCGGAGAAGATGCCGATTATCGACTATCACTGCCACATCCCGCCGAGGGAGATCTATGAGGACCGCCGCTATAACAACATCGCGGAAGTATGGCTCGGCGGAAAGAATCCGGACGGCTCCTACTTCGGCGACCACTACAAGTGGAGAGTCATGCGCTCGAACGGTGTTCCGGAAAATATCGTAACCGGCGATGCGGATCCGTATGAAAAGTTTGTCAAATTCGCGGAAGCCCTCGAGATGGCGATCGGCAACCCGATGTATCACTGGTCCAACCTTGAGCTTCACAAGTATTTCGGCATCACCGAGCCGCTGACCGTGAAGAACGCAAAGGCGATCTGGGACAAGACAGCCGATATGCTTCAGAACGATCCGAAGCTCTCCGTCCGCGGCATCATCGAGCAGTCCGGCGTCAAGTATGTCGGCACGACCGATGACCCGATCGACTCCCTTGAATGGCATGAAAAGCTCCTCGGCGAGAATCTTCCCTACATGGTCTGCCCGTCCTATCGTCCGGACAAGGCGATCAACATCGACAAGGCCGGCTTTGCGGATTACATCAAAAAGCTCGGCGAGGTCGTCGGCTACGAGCTCACAAGCTGTGCAGACGTCTGCAAGGCTCTGAACGAGAGAATCGACTTCTTCAAGGCGCACGGCTGCCGCGCATCTGACCACGGCATCGACTACATCATGTTCCGCAAGGGCACGATGGAGGAAGCTGACGCGGCGTTCCGCAAGGTCATGGCCGGCGAGACGATCTCCCGCGAGGAGGCAGAGGTTTACCAGACAGCGGTTCTCCTCTCCCTGGCAAGAAAGTACCACAAAGAGAACATCGTCATGGAGATCCATTACTCCTGCACGAGAAACATCAATGAGAGAATGTTCCGTCTCGAAGGCCCGGACACCGGCTTCGACATGGTCGCAAAGTCCAACTGCGCGAACGAGATGGCCGCTCTGTTCTCCGAGCTTGACCTCACCAATGAGCTCCCGAAGACGATCGTATTCTCCCTCGATCAGAATGACTTCAACGTGATCACGACCTGCCTCGGACCGTTCCAGTCCGATGAGGTCCCGGGCAAGATGCAGCTCGGCGCCGCATGGTGGTTCCTTGATACAAGAGACGGCATGGAAGCTCAGATGAAGTCCCTCGGCAACCTCGGCCTTCTCGGCAACTTCGTCGGCATGCTGACTGACTCCCGCTCCTTCCTTTCCTACACGAGACATGATTACTTCCGCAGGATCGCCTGCAACCTGATCGGCCAGTGGGTCGAGGACGGCGAGTATCCGAACGATGAGGAATCCCTTGAGAAGATCATCAAGGGCATCAGCTATAACAACGCTGCAAGATATTTTGGTATCGAATAAAGGAGGAATGTAAAAATGGACAAGCTTAACTATGCGGTTCTCGAAAAATCCGGTTACGACGGCTATATCCTGAAGGATGCACCTGTCAAGGTTCTCCAGTTCGGCGAGGGCAATTTCCTCCGCGCGTTCGTGGATTACTGGTTTGACATGTCCAACGAGAAGGCCGGCTGGAACGGCAAGGTCGCTCTGGTGCAGCCGATCGCACAGGGTCTCACAAAGCTCATCAACGAGCAGGAAGGCCTCTACACCCTGTATCTCCGCGGATCCGAGAACGGCGAGAAGATCAACAGAAAGCGCGTGATCTCCGTCTGCGACGCATGCTACAATCCGTATGAAGACTGGGAAGCCATCAAGGAGATCGCGAAGTCCGCTGACCTTGAGTATGTTGCTTCCAACACGACGGAAGCCGGTATCGTCTACGATCCGGAATCCACATTCGACCAGGTTCCGCCGACATCCTTCCCGGCCAAGCTGACTGTCCTCCTCTATGAGCGCTTCAAGGCCGGCCAGAAGGGCATTGTCGTCCTCTCCTGCGAGCTTATCGACAACAACGGCAAGGAGCTTCAGAAGGTTGTCAACCAGCACATCGACGACTGGAAGCTCGGCGACGATTTCAAGAAATGGATCAACGAGGAGAACCTCTTCTGCTCCACGCTGGTTGACCGCATCGTTCCGGGCCGCATCCGTGACCCGAAGGAAGTCGCGGAGATCGAGGCCGAGAACGGCTACTCCGATCCGCTTCTCGATGTCGGTGAAGTGTTCGGTGTCTGGTACATCGAAGGCCCGCAGTGGCTTGAAGACAAGCTTCCGTTCAAGAAGTCCGGTCTCAACGTCCACGTTGTTCCGGAAGTCGCTCCGTACAAGAAGCGCAAGGTCCGCATCCTGAACGGCGCCCACACCGGTTTCGTTCTCGGCGCTTACCTCGCCGGCGAAGACATTGTCCGCGACTGCATGCATGACGATGTCATCCACGGCTTCATGAACAAGATGCTCTATGACGAGGTCATTCCGGTTCTTCCGCTTGACAAGGCTGACTGCGATGCGTTTGCCGCAGCTGTCACAGACCGCTTCAACAATCCGTTCGTCGATCATCAGCTCATGAGCATCTCCCTGAACTCCACTTCCAAGTGGAAAGCGAGAAACATGCCGTCCTTCTTAGAGTACATCGAGAAGTTCGGAAAGCTTCCGCAGGCGCTCACGATGTCTCTGGCAGCTTACATCGCCTTCTATTCGTCCAACATTCAGCGCCTTGAGGCTGACGGACTTGTCTGCGTCCGTCCGGCCGGCAACGAGTACAAGGTGCAGGACGATGAGTGGGTCCTTGAGTTCTACTATGAGAACAAGGATGCCGACGATGCAGCGCTTGTCAAGGCAGTCCTCTCGAACGAGAAGATGTGGGATACGGATCTCACCAAGATCGAAGGCCTCTATGACACGGTTCTTGCCGACCTGACCCTCATCCGCAAGGAAGGCGCGAAGGCCGCTTACGCTTCGGTTCTGTAAATAAAAGACTACGCGGGCGTGCGCATCATGTGCGCACGCCTCTTTTAAAAAGAGGAGAGAATATGGAACTCATCAGAATTCATCCGTCCGACATCGTAGCGGTCGCGCTTACGGAGATCAAGGCAGGGACAGAGCTTACGGTGGACGGCATTTCCGTTACGGCAAATGAAGACATCATGCGCGGCCACAAGATCGCGCTTTTCGACATCAAGGCCGGCGATCCGGTCATCAAGTACGGCAATCCGATCGCTATCGCCCAGAAGGACATCAAAAAAGGTGACTGGGTACACACCCACAACGTGAAGACAGGCCTCTCCGAGAGCGCCGAGTATGTCTATGACCATCAGGTCTATCCGCTTCCGGAAGTCGCTCCGAAGACCTTCATGGGCTACCGGAGAAAAGACGGCCGCGCCGCGATCCGCAATGAGATCTGGATCGTCCCGATCGTCGGCTGCGTGAACGGCATCGCAAAACAGATCGTGGAGGAGAACCAGGATGTGGTCAAGGGCTCCGTTGACGGTCTCTATTTCTGGGGACATCCGTTCGGCTGCAGCCAGCTGGGCGGCGACCTTGAGCAGACCAGAAAGCTTCTGACCGCGCTGGTCCATCATCCGAACGCAGGCGGCGTCCTCTGTCTCGCTCTCGGCTGCGAGAACCTCACGATGAACCTCTTCCTCGAGGGTCTCGGCGAGTATGATCCGGAGCGCGTGAAGTTCCTGACCTGCCAGAACGTCGAAGATGAAGTCGAGGAGGGCGGCAGGATCATCCATGAGCTTGCGGAGTATGCCTCCCAGTTCAAGCGTGAGCCGATCCCGGCATCCGAGCTGGTTGTCGGCATGAAGTGCGGCGGCTCCGACGGCCTCTCCGGCATCACGGCCAACCCGACCGTCGGACGCTTCTCCGACAGGCTGATCGCTCTCGGCGGCTCCACGGTCCTCACCGAGGTTCCGGAGATGTTCGGTGCGGAGAATATCCTGTTCTCCCGCTGCGAGAACGAGCAGGTCTTCGACAAGGCTGTCGGCATGGTCAACGACTTCAAGCAGTACTTTGTCAGCCACGGCCAGGTGGTCTATGAGAACCCGAGCCCGGGCAACAAGGCCGGCGGCATCACGACGCTGGAAGACAAGTCCTGCGGCTGCGTCCAGAAGGGCGGTTCCGCTCAGATCGTCGACGTTCTCCGCTATGCGGAGCCGGTCACGAAGAAGGGCCTCAACGTCCTGTCCGGTCCGGGCAACGACCTTGTCAGCGCGACGGACCTCACCGCGGCAGGCGCTCACCTGATCCTCTTCACGACGGGCCGCGGCACACCGTTCGGCGCTCCGGCTCCGACCGTCAAGATTTCCACCAACAGCGCGCTTTACAATAAGAAGCGCAACTGGATCGATTTCAATGCAGGCACCGTGGCGGACGGCGAATCGCTGGATGCGGCAGGTGACAGACTGCTCGATTTCGTGATGGAGATCGCGAGCGGAAAGAAGACCAAATCCGAGGAGCACGGGATCAGAGAGATCTCGATCTTCAAGGACGGCGTCGTGCTGTAAATACTATAAGCTGCTTCAAAAGCCCCTTGACAAAGGGGCTTTTATTTTGTATGATATTAGCACTCGATAACGGTGAGTGCTGATTATGCAGACCGTATCGGGATTCAACCATTTAGGAGGGACAAAGATGAATAGAGAAACACGTATGATTCTCGCCGTCTATGATACGGTGATCCTCCCGGATGTGGATTATCGTCTTAATATCGGAGAAATCAGCAGTGAGGAGAAGAGCCGCATTAAGATCGATCAGAACCGGGCGGTCATTCTTCCGACCAGAACACTGAAAGATCACCCGCAGCTTGAGCCGGAGGATTTTTATCCGCTCGGAACGGCGGCGGACATCATCGACATCACCGAGAACCAGATGGGGACATTCCTGCACATGCACACACGCGAGAAGGTGGAGGTCACGAGGATCGTGAACACCGGCGGCGTGATCGAGGGCGAGTGCACGGCTGTCGATGAGATCATGGACGTCACGGTGGAGGGGGAGAGGCAGCTCCTCGAAGCGCTGAAGAAGACGGCGAGTGAGATCGCGGAAAATATCCGCGGCGGCCGCTACGCAATCGAATACCTGAAGACGGTCAAAACCGTGAATGAATTCGCGGCGGCTTTCTGCCAGTTCTTTGACATGACCCCGGAAGAGAAATACGCTCTTCTGGAGACCGATTCCTTCAAGGAGCGCGGCAAGCTGATCCATGAGGCGACCAAGCGCTTCAAGGGCACGATCGACCTGCAGGTGGATCTGGCCAACCGGGATGACCCGGAGGGCCGTTCCTACAAGAAGGCGGCCATCCAGAAGCAGATCGGGATCCTGGAGAAGGAGCTCCACGACATGGAGCCCGAGGCCGGGGAGGAGGAAGACTCCTTCGCCTACAAGATCGAGCACTGCGGCATGCCGGAGGATGTCAGGAAGGAGGCTTTGCGCGTCCTTCGAAGGTTCGAGCAGGAGCCGACCAACGGGGCCGAGTACAACTCGCTCTACGACTACCTGGATTTCATTACATCGCTGGCCTGGACCTGCGGGAAGCCCCAGGACATTGACCTGGCGAAGGCGAGACAGATCCTGGACCGCGACCATTACGGTTTAAAGAAGGTGAAGGAGAGGATCCTGCAGCACCTGGCGGTGATCTCACTCAACGGCAAGCAGAACGGCTCGATCCTGCTGCTCGTGGGCGCACCCGGTACCGGCAAGACCTCCATGGGCAAATCCGTGGCGGAGGCGCTGGGCCGCAAGTATGTCCGCATTTCCCTGGGCGGCATCCGCGACGAGGCGGAGATCCGCGGCCACAGGCGCACCTATATCGGCTCCATGCCCGGCCGTATCATGACCGGCATCAAGCGGGCAGGCGTCATGGACCCGGTGGTCGTGCTCGACGAGGTCGACAAGATCATGAGAAGCTTTGACGGGGACCCGAGCGCGGCGCTGCTTGAAGTGCTGGATCCGGAACAGAACAGCACCTTCAACGACCACTATGTGGACCTGCCCTACGACCTCTCGCATGTATTCTTCATCTGCACGGCCAACACCTGGGATACGATCCCGCAGCCGCTGCTTGACCGCATGGAGGTCATCGAGCTGCCGGGCTACACGCCGGTGGAGCATTTTGAGATCGCGAAGCGCCATTTGGTGCCCCAGGCGATCGCCGAGACGGGTCTCACGAAGGACGATATCCGCTTTACGGACGGCGCGGTCCGCAAGATCATTGCGGATTACACGAGCGAGGCGGGCGTCCGCGGGCTTAAGAAGCAGCTGCTCGCGGTCTGCCGCAAGGCTGCGGTGAAGATCGTCGAGGGGGATTTCACGGTGGAAAATGAAGACACCGAGGACAAGCCGGAAAATGACGCAAAGACCGCCCTCGCAAAGCGCCAGCTGGTGATCCGGGAGAAAGACGTCGAGGATTATCTCGGAAAGAAGAAGATCAACCACGACAAGATCATGAAGGACGCGCCAGCGGGCGTCGTCACCGGACTTGCCTGGACGCAGGCCGGCGGCGAGATCCTCTTCATTGAGACGGTCGCCATGAAGGGTACAGGCCAGATCCACCTGACCGGCCAGATCGGCGACGTCATGAGAGAGTCGGCGGAGACAGCGGTCAGCCTGGTGAAATCCACCTTCATGGAGCAGGGACTCGAGTTCAAGGACCGCGATATCCACATCCATATCCCGGAGGGTGCGGTGCCCAAGGACGGACCTTCGGCCGGCATCACGATGTTCACGGCGGTGACCTCGCTCGTGACCGGCAAACCGGTGAGTCCGTATCTGGCCATGACCGGCGAGATTTCCCTTCGGGGAGCCGTGCTGCCGATCGGCGGCCTGCCGGAGAAGCTAATGGCAGCGGTCCGGTCGGGCGTCCGCAAGGTGCTGATCCCGAAGGACAACGTGAAGGACCTCGAGGAGGTTCCGGAGGAGACGAAGGAGAAGCTCGAGATCGTACCGGTGGCGACCGTGAAGGAAGTCATCCGGGAAGCGCTTCACATCAAGCTTCCGGAGCGGACGGTGATGCCGTTTGCAAAGGAGGAGAAGAAGGGCGAGAGCGGTACAGCGGCACCGGCCGCAGCCGAATAAAGACACAAAAAATGCCGGAGGCGTATCATAACGCTTCCGGCAGTTTTTCATTTTCAGCAATCAGAGGCACCCGAAGTCGATCATCGCCTTCTTAAGCACCTCGACGTGGGCGGGCTCCATCGGGACGAGCGGAAGGCGCGGATTGCCGGCATTTCTTCCCTGGAGGTTCAGCGCGGCCTTGACCGGGATCGGGTTGACCTCGGAGAAGAGGGCGCGGATGAGCGGGAGAGCCTTGATCTGGAGCTTTGCGGCCTCCGCGTAATGACCGTCGAGGCAGAGCTGGGTTAAGTCGTGAGTCTCCTTCGGGGCCACGCAGGAAAGAACCGAGATGACGCCGATGCCGCCTAAGGACATAATGGGGACGATCTGGTCGTCATTTCCCGAGTAGACGTCGAGATAATCGCCGGCCATCTCGATGAGCTGGGCCACCTGGCTGATGTTGCCGGAGGCTTCCTTGACGGCGGCGATATTTTTTACATGCTTCCCGAGGTACGCGGCGGTCTCCGGCAGGATGTTGGTGCCGGTGCGGGAGGGGACGTTGTAGAGGATGCAGGGCAGGTCCGTCGACTCCGCGATCGCGGTGTAGTGGGCGATGAGACCCTTCTGGGTGGTCTTGTTGTAGTAGGGCGAGACCAGAAGCAGGCCGTCCGCGCCGAGCGCCTTCGCCTCCTTCGACATCATGATCGCGTGGGCGGTGTTGTTGGAGCCGGTTCCGGCGATGACCGGGATCCTGCCGGCGGTCTTCTCCACGCAGAAGCGGACCGCCTCAAGGTGCTCGTCGTCGTCGAGCGTCGGCGCCTCACCGGTCGTTCCGACCGCGATGATCGCATCTGTATGATTTGCAATCTGAAACTCAATGAGATCTCCGAAAGCCTCATAGTTGATGCTTCCGTCTTCGTGCATCGGCGTCACGATGGCGACGCCGGCGCCTTTGAAAATTGCCATGGTTTTACCTCCGCTATATATTTATAAGTGTCCGGCCGCTTGCGGTGCCGGTTTTCTACTATTCTAGTATAAACGAGCTGAAAATGTAACCCCCTTAATAAAAATGTATTCACGGCTGCCTTTATATTCCTGCTTGCATAAAGAGCCCTTCTACGGTATTATATCCTTGTATGCCCATTTGTTGCCCAAAAGGGGCCATGAAAGGAAGAGGATATATAAATGAGTGAAAGTTTTGACCGGTACGTAAGCCCCCTCTCCGAACGCTACGCAAGCCGTGAGATGCAGGCAGTCTTTTCACCGGACGCAAAGTTTAAGACCTGGCGAAAGCTCTGGATCGCCCTTGCGGAGACAGAGAAGGAGCTGGGACTCCCGATCACCGATGAGCAGATCGAAGAGCTGAAGAGCCACGCCGATGATATCAACTACGCGGATGCGAAAGCGAGAGAAAAGATCGTCCGTCACGACGTCATGTCCCATGTCTATGCCTACGGTCTCCAGTGCCCGAAGGCGAAAGGCATCATCCATCTCGGGGCGACCTCCTGCTACGTCGGCGACAACACCGACATCATCCTGATGCGGGAAGCCCTCGGGATCATCCGCAGGAAGCTTGTCAACGCGATCGCCTGCCTTGCGAAGTTTGCCGATGAATACAAGGAGCTGCCGACGCTGGCGTTTACGCATTTTCAGCCGGCTCAGCCGACGACCGTCGGAAAGCGCGCCACCCTCTGGATCAATGAGTTCATGATGGACCTCGACGATCTTGACTATGTCGCCGGGAGCCTGAAGCTCCTCGGCTGCAAGGGAACGACCGGAACGCAGGCCTCCTTCCTCGAGCTCTTCGAGGGCGATCAGGAGAAGTGCGACAAGATCGATATCATGATTGCGGAGAAGATGGGCTTTGAGGCCTGCTACCCGGTCTCCGGGCAGACCTACTCCCGCAAGGTGGACACCAGAGTCCTGAATGTTCTCGCCGGCATCGCCGCCAGCGCGACCAAGTTCTCCAACGACATCCGCCTGCTTCAGCACCTGAAGGAGGTTGAGGAGCCGTTCGAGAAGGGTCAGATCGGTTCGTCCGCCATGGCTTACAAGAGAAATCCGATGCGGTCCGAGCGCATTGCGAGCCTGTCCCGCTACGTGATCTCGGATGCCCTGAACCCGGCGATCACATCCGCAGTTCAGTGGTTCGAGCGCACGCTCGACGATTCGGCCAACAAGAGACTCTCGGTTGCGGAAGGCTTCCTCGCCTGCGACGGCATCCTGGATCTCGTCGTCAACGTCGTGGACGGCATGGTCGTCTACCCGAAGGTTATCACGAAGCACCTGATGGCCGAGCTGCCCTTCATGGCGACCGAGAACATCATGATGGATGCGGTCAAGGCCGGCGGGGACCGTCAGGAGCTCCATGAGCGGATCCGCCAGCTCTCGATGGAGGCCGGCAGGACGGTCAAGATCGAGGGCAAGGACAACAACCTCCTGGACCTCATCGCGGAGGATCCGACATTCCCGCTCGGGAAAGAGGAGCTTGCCGCATCGATGGATCCGAAGAAATATGTCGGCCGCGCACCGTATCAGGTCACGAAATATCTTGAAAATGTTGTTAACCCGGTTCTCGAGGCCAACAAGGATATCCTCGGGATGACCGCTGAAATCAACGTCTGAGGAGGAAAAAAATGGTAACAGCAGTTGTAGGCGCAAACTGGGGCGATGAGGGAAAAGGTAAGATCACCGATACCCTGGCCGCAAAGGCCGATATCGTCGTCCGTTTTCAGGGCGGAGCAAACGCGGGACACACGATCATCAACAACTACGGCCGGTTTGCACTTCATACGCTTCCGTCCGGCGTATTTTACGATCACACGACGTCCGTGATCGGAAACGGCGTTGCCCTCAATATTCCGATCCTCATGAAGGAGATCAATTCGCTGGTTGAAGCCGGCGTTCCGAAGCCGAAGATCATGGTCTCCGACAGGGCTCAGATGGTGATGTCCTACCACATCCTGTTCGACAAGCTGGAGGAGGAGAGGCTTGCGGGCAAGTCCTTCGGCTCCACCAAGTCCGGCATCGCTCCGTTCTATTCGGACAAATACGCGAAGATCGGCATCCAGGTATCCGAACTGCAGGATATGGATGCGCTGCGCGAGAAGGTGGAAAATATCTGCCTCAAGAAGAATATCATGCTGAAGCACCTCTACAACGCTCCGGAACTCTCCGTCGAGGATATCATGGATGAGCTTAAGAGCTACAAGGAGATGATCGCACCCTATGCGGCGGACGTCTCGACTTTCCTTCACAATGCGCTTAAGGAAGGCAAGGAGATCCTGCTTGAGGGTCAGCTCGGCACGATGAAGGATCCGGACCACGGCATCTACCCGATGGTCACCTCCAGCTCCACGCTGGCGGCCTACGGCGCAGTCGGCGCAGGTGTTCCGCCCTACGAGATCAGGAAGATCGTGACGGTCACCAAGGCCTACTCGAGCGCGGTCGGCGCGGGCGAGTTCGTCTCCGAGATCTTCGGCGATGAGGCCGAGGAGCTTCGCCGCCGCGGCGGTGACAAGGGCGAGTACGGTGCAACCACCGGACGCCCGAGACGTGTCGGCTGGTACGATGTCGTGGCTTCCCGCTACGGCTGCCGCCTGCAGGGCGCGACGGACGTTGCCTTCACGGTCACGGATGCCCTCGGCTACCTCGATACGATCCCGGTCTGCGTTGCCTACGAGATCGACGGAGTCAGGACGGAAGACTTCCCGACCACGGCTCTCCTCAAGAAGGCGAAGCCGGTCTACGAGTACCTTCCGGGCTGGAAATGCGATATCCGCGGCATCCGCAAATACGAGGATCTGCCGGAAAACTGCCGGAACTACATCGAGTTCATCGAGAAGCGTCTCGGCTATCCGATCACGATGGTCTCGAACGGCCCGGGCCGCGAGGACATCATGTACAGGTAATAAAAAATGAAAAAATGAAAGCGGTCAGCGTATGCCGACCGCTTTCATTTTTTCTTTTAGATCCCCGATATCCGTATAGACGGCGGCGGGGAAGCCGGCCGTCCGGGCGAGTTTTGCATTTTCCTCCGTGTCCGCGATGACGAATGTGCGGGAGGGCTTGAGATTGTCCTCCCGTGCAAGGGCGCGGACCTCCTCTAAGGAGGCCTCCGGGCGGATGTAGGTGCTGTAGCCCACAAGGCGCAGGGAGGCGATGCGGTCGGAGAGAACCGGGTCCTCCGCGGCAGCGGAAGGCCCCGCGAAGACGACCGCGTCGATCAGGGCGGACTTTGACGGGCGGACCATCTTTGCCACCAGCAGGAAGGCGTAGAGCAGGATCGGCACGATGATCGTCATGGCGAGGGACGCGCGGAAAAATGCGCCGGCGGCCTCGCTCTTCCCGAGGGCAAAGATAAAGGTGAGTAGATATATTCCCAGTAAAAGGACGATGGCGGCGACGGCAAGCAGGCGTTTTGCGTTTTTCATTTTTTATATCTCCGTTACAATCTTTATGAAATGGTTGATGAAAATCAAATTCTTTGTTATTATAAAGATATTGTAACAAAAATGTAATATTTTGCAAGAAGGGGGAGGGCATGAATAAGAGGTTTTTAGCGCTTGCAATGACATTTCTTCTGATTCTGACCGGTACAGTGCCGGCAGGAGCGGCAACGGAAGACGCCGCGGCAGTCCCGGCTGACCCGACGGAATCGGTGGGAACGATTCTTACGGAGTCGGAGCAGGAGGAGATCATGCTTCCGGAGCTTCCGGTCGAAGTCGGAGATGGGGAGGATTCATCGGCGGAGACTGCGAAGGAAACCGAAACTTTGGAGGTCAAAAAGACACCGGAACCGGTCGGGGCAATGTCCTTTACCCCGAAGGATCCGGAGGACGGGAAAGTCTACGTCATTCACGCGGCGAAAGATCCGAATTTTGTTCTTGACATTTACGGCTGCATTTACCGAAACAGCATTCCGGTACAGCTCTATCCGGCGAACGGAACGGATGCCCAGAAGTTTATATTTACCGAAGTTTCCGACGGCGTCTTTTCGCTCATGAGTGCGGCAACCGGCAAGGTGGTTGACGCAGCCGGCGGGTCGATCAGAAACGGCACACAGATCCAGCAGTATGAAGGGAATAACACCGCGGCTCAGCGGTGGCGGTTTGTAAAAAATGAAAACGGCACCTACACGATCACCAGCACCATGAACAGTGTGAAGGTGATCGATGTGGCCGGCGGCCTGATGCAGAGAGGCCGCAAGATCCAGCTGTATACGAGCAATGACTCCATCGCACAGCAGTTCGTGCTGGAGGAAACCTCGCTTCCGAATATGAGCGGGACCATTATGATGAGACCCGCATCCTCTCAGAGGACCGCTGCGGTGCCCAAAGGTTTAAGTACCGGACACGCAAATCTCGAGACGGCAGCGGCAGACGGCGGAAGCGATTATCAGTGGTATGTTATCGAAAATGCAGGCCACGGCTTCTACACCGTCCGCAACAAGGCGACAGGTAAAGTCGTGGACGTCGCAGGCGCGTCGAAAAAGCCAGGAACGAATGTCCAGCTCTATACATCGAACGGGACAGATGCCCAGAAGTGGCGCATTGTGAAGAACAGTGACGGCACCTACACATTTTATTCGAAGCTCAGGAGCGATCTTACGCTCACGCTCGGCGGCGGGACATCGGCCGGGGCAAATCTGTACGTGAACGTCAGAGAGATGAACGATAACCAGAAGTTCCTGGTGACGGAACCCGAAGAGATCCGGATTACCGGAATCACGGCCTGGATCGAAAACGCAAAGGATTCGGACCGCATCCTCTACAAGTCCGGGGACGACCTCATCTCATATGACCAGAAGCTGTCCTCCGACCGGAAGCTCAGGATCGAGACGGTGCATGTGGACGGCGTCAAGGACGGCTACTATGTGAGGCTTGTAGCGCCCGACGGCAAGGTCGTGGATGTGCAGGGCGGAATGGCCAGAAACCACCAGAATGTCAGGTTCTATAATTGGAACGGAACGGATGCCCAGATCTGGCATCTTGCGGAAAATGATGACGGCACGTACTGCATCGCAAACAAAAAGAATCCGCGGATGAATCTTGACATTGAAAATGTCTCCATGGACTTCGGCGCGAATATTCAGCTGTTCCAGAACAACGGTTCGCTTGCCCAGAAATGGCACCTCGCCTCCATGCAGATCACGAGCGCGCAGATTTCGGCCTCCGATCACAACACGGTGACGGTGAAGGCCTCCGGGGCCGTGCAGCCTTCCGACGACGGAAGAGCCTACCTCTTTGCCGTGGAACCGTACAGGAGCGTGCTCACGGGCACAAGGCCGGTCGCAAGCACCGCACTCTCAGCCAATGTGACGCTCACGGCAGGGTTAAACCGAACCTCGTCCGCATCACTGCTGCAGAAGAAGCTCTATGTGGCAATCCTGCAGAATGGGATCTACAAGATCGTGAGCAATGCCTTCTATATCACGAACCCGGAAGCGGCGGCGACAAACACATCAGCCTTCCCGACACCGGCGAGAAACACCAAGAAGGGCCTCAAGATGGGCGTCGGCGAGTACAACAGCGCGGCGGCCCTCAAGTGCAGCCACGCGATCGTCGATCTGCCGATCGAGATATTCTTCCGTCCGAGCGGTGATGTGACCAACTACACCTATGAAGGGAAGAACTATACATTCTATAATATTCAGGGTCACAAGGGCGCTTTAAAGCAGTTCAGGAACAGGGGGATCGTGGTTACGGGCATCTTCTACCTGTCAAGCAGTGACTACAAGGAGCTTCTCGAGCCGGAGGCCAGAGCGGGCGCCACTGCTTCCTACAAAGGGGAAACACCGCTGCTCTTCGGTATCAACACCGGAGATGCCGGCCGCAAGAAGCTGGAGGCTCTCTACTCCTGCCTCTCCGAGCAGTTCACCTCGGACGGGGTCCTGGTTGCCAACTGGGTCATGGGCAATGAGGTCGACCAGTATATCTTCTACAACTTCTCGGGCGACATCAGCTATGATCTCTACCACGAGGCCCTTGCGGACCAGTACAGGCTCTTTAATGCGGCAATCAAGAGCCGCTGGTCCAACGCCAGATGCTACATCTCGCTCGACCACAACTGGAACATCCCCTGGCACATGGCGACCACGTATAAGGGTATGGATCTGGTTGCCGATTTCAACAGAGATCTGACATATCAGGGAAGAGTGCACTGGGATATGGCGATGCACCCGTATCCGTCACCCGAGCAGGATACCAGGATCTGGAACCGCGTTGACCTGGTAAAAGATTCCGGTACGACCGGCCAGGTTACCATGCTGAATGCCCCTGCCTGGTGCGCATATCTTAAGCTGACCTACGGGAGCGACGTTCATATCTGCATGACGGAGACAGGCTTTTCATCCATCTATAACGGGCGGGATCAGAGAAACGAGCAGGCGGCCGCCATCGCCTACGGCTACTACATCACGGAATTCTGCAAGGATATTGACCTCTTCGGTGTCCACCGCATCAGGGACGAGTCCGGTGAAACATCAGGCGGCTGGTATCTCGGCATTCAGGGCAAGCCATCCCAGAACGTGTTCACCATCATGGACACGAGAAACTGGCAGAGTGCGACCGCCCCGTACATCTCCTATGTAAAGAAAAACGGGAGATCGATCGGAAGCTGGTCCGAGGTTGTCTCGGGCTTCAACGGCAGCCGCTGGAACAACTTAAGCTGAGGGTGAACGCAAGGGTTTCATTTTAAGTTGCCAAGGAGCAAAAGGTATGATATAGTAAATGGGCATCCGGATGACCGGGTGCCCATTTTTAAGTGTTTGACGAGGAGTAAGAGAATGGCAGAAGAAATGAATATCACTGCAAACGAACTGGAAGTGGATCCGAAATCACTTCTCGGCCAGTGGAGAAAGAAAGCCTACGATCAGCAGGCGGACAAGGGAAGACTTAAGAGATTCTGGGAAGAGTATTTCCTGATTGAGAAGGGCATCTATGCAAAGCTTCTGGCTGCTCCGGACGAGGCTGTCACCGGCACGGTGAAGGAACTTGCGGAGAAGTATGAGATCCCGGTGGAGACCATGGTTGGTTTCCTGGACGGCATCAATGACAGCCTGATCGAGAAGAACCCGATCGAGACCATGGACGAGGATACGACGGTCAGCCTTGCCTTCGACAAGGCCCGCCTCTACAAGAACATGGTTGACGCCCGTGCGGAGTGGCTCTATGAGCTCCCTGAGTGGGATGCGATCTTCACCAAGGAAGAGCAGCATGAGCTTTACCTCGAGCAGAGAAAGTCCGGCACGATCGTGAAGCCGAAGAAGATCGGCAGAAACGATCCCTGCCCGTGCGGTTCCGGCAAGAAATACAAACATTGCTGCGGCAGAAACAAATAAAAAAGAGCGGGCCCTGACGGCCCGCTTTGATTTTGCCTTTAGTTAAGTGAAAGATTCCAGTAATACTGCTGAACGTCGTCCTTTGTGGTGTCGTTGTAGTACAGGGTTACCTGTCCCGGAGTCCCGGTGACCAGATAGGTGAGGCTGCCGCCGGAAGATTTGCCTTCGCTTACGGGTTCGGGGGAGGTGTTGTCGCCTGTCCCGTCGGACCAGAGCGAGAATGCGATCCCGTTATTTCCGGTAAGCGCAAATCCGTAATCGCCAACCAGGATGTCGGAACCAATGTCCTTGTTCTCATAGGTGTAGCTCACGGTGACGGCCTGACCTGACTCGACGTCCCTGACATTGCAGCCGGTGATCGTGATGTTGTAGGTGCCCTTCGGCGTCGTCACGGAAACGGGCGTTCCGACAGTACCTTCCACTGCGGAGGATGCGGCGTCGACTTTGCTGCCCGGTGCAACCAGATACCCTTCGGCGTAGATGTGGTCGGGATCCTCGATGACAAACACATCCGGCGTCTCCTTGATCTGGAGATATTCGGGGAGAGACTCATCCGACTGGCCGGCGGCGTTTGCCGTGTTGAGGAGCTTCTGGGGCTCGGGAGTCGTCGCGGCGACATTGCCGGTGGGAACGCTCTCTTCCGCCTTGGATGCGGTAATATCCGATTCGGTGATCACGGAATCGGCAGGCACATTACTTTCTGTCTTCCTGCCGCAGCCTGCCGCGATAGCGGTAAGAACAAACGTCATGATAAGGATTCGAAGTGTTTTATTTTTCATAACTGACCTCCTTTCGTTGAAGTGCCCGAAAGGTATTATAACATAGAAGAAACCGGCTTTGTTAAAAAATATCTTAAAATTATGTGACGGAACACGTAAATTTCGCTTGACGAAATGTGAAAGGCGTGCTAGATTAGTAATGTTCAAAAACAAGCAGAGTTCGCTCTCACCCCGGCATTTTTCCTGTGACCGGGCGTTAACACGGAACAAAGGCTTTTCTTTGTGTGTTTGCGGGCGGCTCTACGGCTGTCCTTTTTCTTTTGCAAAAAGGAAGGCCTGCCGGAGACTTCATTTGTGAGGGAGGGTAGTAAGATTAGCGACTTAATGATTAACGACGAGATTCGTGATCGTGAGATCCGGCTTGTCGGAGAAAACGGTGAACAGCTGGGCATCATGCCTACGTATAAGGCTCAGGCGCTTGCGGATGAGGCAGGGCTCGATCTCGTGAAGATCGCGCCGAAGGCACAGCCTCCCGTATGCAAGATTATCGACTACGGTAAGTTTAAGTATGAGCAGCTCCGCAAGGAGAAAGAACAGCGGAAGAAACAGAAGATCATCGAGATCAAGGAGATCCGCATGTCTCCGAACATTGACACGAACGATCTTAACACCAAGGTCTCCGCTGCGAGAAAGTTCATCGAGAAAGGCAACAAGGTCAAGGTGAGCATTCGTTTCCGCGGACGTGAGATGGCCCATACGCAGGCGAGCCGTCCGATGATGGATGATTTTGCCGCTCAGCTTGCCGACGTTGCGGTGGTCGAGAAGCCGCCCAAGATGGAAGGCCGCTTCATGACGATGTTTCTGGCGAAAAAGTAAACTGATGTTAGTAAGTGCTGCGGGAGGGCTTCGTTTTACTTACGCGGCGTTACATAATTAGAGAGAGGAGAAAAGAAAATGCCCAAGATGAAGACCAAGAGAGCTGCCAACAAGCGCTTTCATGTAACAGGATCCGGTAAACTTAAGAGAATGAAAGCTTACAAGAGCCACATCCTCACAAAGAAGAGCGCCAAGACGAAGAGAAACCTTCGCAAGGCCACGATTACGGATGCAACCAACGAGAAGGTAATGAAGAAGCTTCTGCCGTACGCTTAAGAATGGGGAGGAAAATAAAAGATGGCAAGAATTAAAGGCGGCTTAAACGCCAGAAAAAAACATAATCGCGTTCTGAAGCTGGCGAAGGGTTACTACGGCGCCAGATCCAAACAGTACAGGATTGCCAAGCAGTCCGTTATGCGCGCTCTTGCGAGCTCTTTCGCAGGCCGCAAGCAGAGAAAGAGAGATTTCCGCAAACTGTGGATCGCTCGCATCAATGCAGCTGCACGTATGAATGATCTTTCTTACAGCCAGTTCATGCATGGCCTCAAGCTTGCGAACGTCGACATCAACCGTAAGATCCTTGCGGATCTTGCCGTGAACGACAAGGAAGGCTTTGCTTCCCTCGTCGAGCTTGCAAAGACCAAGCTTGCTTAAGTAATTGACATATCTGCCCGGGCGGAGCTGCTCCGTCCGGGTTATTTCGTATCAGGGAGACAGATATGATGGATCTTTTTGATTTCATGAAAGAGAAGACACTCGAGAATGAATCCCCCCTCGCAAGCCGCCTTCGTCCCCGCACGCTGGAGGAGGTGGTCGGCCAGCAGCACATCATCGGGAAAGGCAGGCTCCTCTACCGGGCGATCAAGGCGGATAAGCTCTCCTCGGTCATTTTTTACGGGCCGCCCGGAACCGGCAAGACGACGCTTGCCCGCGTGATCGCGAACACGACCCACGCGAATTTCCAGCAGCTCAACGCGACAACCTCCGGCAAAAAGGACATGGAGGCGGCCGTTGCGGACGCAAAGGAGGCGCTCGGAGGCTTCGGACGGCGCACGATCCTGTTTATCGATGAGATCCACCGCTTCAACAAGTCCCAGCAGGACTACCTGCTGCCCTTTGTGGAGGACGGAACCGTGATCCTCATCGGGGCGACGACGGAGAACCCCTACTTTGAGGTCAACTCGGCTCTTCTCTCGAGATCCACGATCTTCGAGCTCCATCCGCTCTCAAAGGAGGATATCGGGCAGCTTCTCGACCGGGCCATGACGGACAAGGACAGAGGTCTCGGCGCGATGAAGGCGGTCCTTCTGCCGGAGGCCAGGGATTTCCTGGCGGACATGGCCGGCGGGGACGCCAGATCCGCCCTCAATGCGGTGGAGCTGGCCGTCATGACGACGGAGCCGGCGGATGACGGGGTCATCTATATCGACCTTGCGGCGGCTGCGGACTGCATCCAGAAGCGGGCGGTCCACTANNNTTCATCAAGAGCATGCGGGGCTCGGACCCGGATGCGGCGGTTTACTACCTGGCAAAAATGCTGACCGCCGGGGAGGACATCAAATTCATCGCCCGCCGGATCATGATCTGCGCGGCGGAGGATGTCGGAATGGCGGACCCGAACGCGCTCAGCGTCGCGGCGGCAGCCAGTCTCGTCGTGGAGAGGGTCGGTCTTCCGGAGGCCCGGATCCCGCTGGCGGAGGCGGCCGTGTACGTGGCGACTGCCCCGAAGAGCAATGCGGCCTATCTGGCCATCGACAGAGCGCTGGAAAATGTCAGCCGCGTGAAGACCTCCGTACCCGGTCATCTCATGAACATTCACGCGAACGGTGCCGGGGACGAAGAAAAAGCCGTGGGCTACAAGTATGCCCACGACTATCCGAACCATTTTGTAAGACAGCAGTATCTGCCTGATGAGATAAAGAACGAGAGATTCTATGAGCCCGGTGAGATCGGGTACGAGAAGACGGTCAATGACCGCCTGAAGAAGATCAAAGAAGAGACGTCATGACGTGCATGTAGATCTCCTGGGATTTCTCGGGCCAGTTTGCGCAGACCCGCTCGGCTTCCTCCTCGGTCGTCACCGTGAAGCGGAGGTCGATCAGGGTCTCGGAACCCTCCTTGACATAACAGTGAAGTTCATAGTCATGGTTCAGCGTGATCCGATAATCGGCCCGCGTCATGGACTCGGTGCGAAGCTCGAGTGCATTTTCCTGCAGATACTCCGCGATATCATTTTTGATGGAATCGGAGATCATGTAGCGGAAGTACTCGAGCGTTTTTTCGCCCTCCAGCGTGGCTGTGTACTGGGAGGTGTTGCGGATCTTCTCGGCGGAGATCAGGTGCGCGTCCAGAAGATCGTTGATGGCCGCCTGCACATGAAAATAGTCCGTGTACTCCTTGCCCACGATGAACTCGGTGATCTGGGAGTTTGTGAGCGGGAAGGAGACTTTTCGAAGCATAAAAAGTATAATTAATTTATATAAAGTGCTCTGGTCCTGCATGGCGTATCGCTCCGTTTCTCTTTGTTATTCTAATAGTATCATCAGCCCGTGAACTGTTCAAGAAAAGATTTTGACGAGTTTCATTGAATTTAGCGCTGTGAAGTGGTAAGATATGAAGATAAGCACGACATTTGAAACGCGGGTGCGGATCACAAAAAAGGAGAACGAAGAATAATGAACAAAAAGCTCCACACGGAGGATGTCGACAATCTCTTTAAAGCAATAATGACACTGGAGAATCTGGACGAATGCTATGCTTTTTTTGAGGATGTCTGTACGATCAATGAGATTCTCTCCCTTTCACAGCGCTTCAACGTCGCAGGGATGCTGCGGAACGGGGAGACCTACCTCGATATCTCGGAGAAGACCGGGGCTTCCACGGCGACGATCAGCCGCGTGAACCGGTCGCTTGCCTACGGGAACAGCGGCTATGACATCGTATGGAAACACCTCGCCGAGCAGGAGAAGACTGAGGGCTGATGGAAGAAAAAGAGATTCTTGAAAAATTAAACCCGGAGCAGCAGGACGCCGTCAGGACGACGGAGGGCCCGGTGCTGATCCTGGCCGGGGCCGGATCCGGCAAGACACGGGTGCTCGTGCACCGCATTTCCTATCTGATCAATGTCTGCGGGGTCTGGCCCGGAAATATCCTTGCCATCACCTTCACCAACAAGGCCGCCGACGAGATGAAGAGCCGTGTGGACGATCTCATCGGTTTCGGTTCGGATAAGATCTGGGTGATGACGTTCCACGCCGCCTGTGTGCGTATCTTAAGGCGTCACGCGGAGGAACTGGGATACACGCGGTATTTTACGATCTATGATACCGACGATTCGATGTCCGTCATGAAGGACATTTTCCGGCTGAAGAAAATCGATACAAAACGGATGAAGGAGAGGCAGGTCCTCTCCATGATTTCGTCTGCGAAAAATGAACTGATCACCCCTGAAAAATACGCGGAAGCCGCCGGGAGGGATTTCTTTTCCCGCCAGATTGAGGGGCTTTACGCGGAGTACCAGAGCCGGCTCAAGGCCAACAACGCGATGGACTTCGACGATCTCATCGGGAACACCGTGAAGCTCTTTAAGGAGCACCCGGAGATCCTCGAAATGTATCAGGAGAAGTTCCGCTACCTCATGGTGGACGAGTACCAGGACACGAACACGGCCCAGTTCAAATTCGTGAGCCTGCTGGCGGACAAATACCGGAATCTGTGCGTTGTCGGCGACGACGACCAGTCCATCTACAAATTCAGAGGGGCCAATATCCGTAATATCCTGAACTTCGAGCAGATTTTCCCGGAGAGCAAGGTCGTGCGGCTTGAGCAGAACTACCGCTCAACCGGAAATATCCTGGACGCCGCCAACAACGTGATCCGGAACAACCGTGGGCGGAAGGCGAAAAAGCTCTGGACCGAAAATGAGACCGGCAGAAAGGTCCGCTTCCGTAAATTCATGAACAGCTTTGATGAGGCTGAGTTCATCGCAGAGGAGATCCGGGACAGCGTCCGCAAAGGGGAGAGTAATTACAAGGATTACGCCGTGCTCTACCGGACCAACGCCCAGTCCCGTCTTTTCGAAGAAAAATTCATGCTTCTAAATGTGCCCTACAAGATGGTCGGCGGCGTGAATTTCTATGCCAGAAAGGAAATCAAGGACCTGCTGGCTTACCTGAAGACAACCGCGAACGCTGTGGATGACCTGGCCTCGACCCGCATCATCAACATTCCGAAGCGCGGGATCGGCCAGACGACCGTCACAAAGATTCTGGCCTATGCGGGTGACGGGGGTCTTTCATTTTACGAGGGGGCAAAGGATGCGGACCGCATCGGCTCGCTCTCGGCGGCGACCGTGAAGAAGGTCAAAAGCTTCACGGACTTCATCGAGGAGCTCAGGGAGGCGGCGAAGGAGCTCTCCGTCAGCGCGCTCCTTCGGAAGATCGTGGAGGATACCGACTACGAGGGGATGCTGCGCGAGCAGGATGACGAAGATATCGTGGAGGAGCGCCTCGGCAACATCGAGGAGCTCGTGAACAAGGCCATCCAGTACGAGACGGACCAGGAAGAGCCGTCTCTGGCCGGATTCCTGGCGGAAGTCGCGCTTGTCGCGGACATCGACAGCGTCGACGACGGGGACGACCGGGTGCTTCTCATGACGCTGCACTCGGCCAAGGGTCTTGAATTTCCCGATGTATACCTCACCGGCATGGAGGAGGGCGTTTTCCCGGGCATGATGTCCTTGAGCTCCGAGTCTCCGCTCGAGGAGATCGAGGAGGAGAGGCGGCTCTGCTACGTCGGCATCACCCGCGCCAAAAAGCGCCTGACACTCACGGCAGCGGGCGAGCGCATGGTCCGCGGCAATGTGGAGCGGCATCCGGTCTCCCGGTTTGTGCGGGAGATCCCCCGGGATATGCTCGACAACGGGCTGCCGGAGAGCGGCAGCGGAGTGCGGATGAGGGCGCCGTCCTCAGTTTTTCCGGAGATGCGGAAGGCCATGCAGGCGGAAGCCCCGAAGAAATACGACAATCCATACATCCGAAAGGAAAATGCGTCTGCGCCGGCGAAGCAAAAGCCGTTTGCGGGGCTCTCCTACAAGGTGGGCGACAAGGTCTCCCATGTAAAGTACGGGATCGGAACCGTAAAGGAGATCCGGGAAGGAAAGCGCGACTACGAGGTTACGGTGGATTTTCAGACCTGGGGGGTTAAGCGCCTGCTGGCGGCATTTGCAAATCTGACACCCGCAGAGTAGGCGGCATCCTGACTCTCAAAAAAATCATGAAAAATGAGGGGAAATATTGCGCTTTTATAGTGCAATTTTGAAAAAGGCGTGCTATAATACTGATATATCTCGAAAGGATGGTGTACAAAATGGATAGAAAAGTTGATGAGATTCTTGCCCGTCTTAAACTTCAGGAAGAGAAAAAGAAAAACGAGAAGTTTAACAAGGTCCTTTGGGTGCTTGCCATTATCGGCTGCATAGCGGCAATCGTTGCAATCGCATATGCTGTATATCGTTTCTTCACACCGGATTATCTCGAAGATTTCGAAGATGACTTCGATGATGATTTTGATGACTATTTCGAAGATGACGATGACGACTTCGAAGACGATGACTTTGAGGACGAGAAGAAGTCCGCAAAGGATGTCGTGAAGGAAGCTGCAGGCAAGGTCGCACAGGCTGCCGGCGCTGCGAAAGAGAAGGTCATGGAAGCCGTGAAGGCTGTCAAGCCGGCGGATGACGCTGAGATCGAGGAAGAGTTCGACGATGCGTTCTTCGAAGACGACGAGGAAGAAGCTCCGGCTGAGGAAGCTCCGGCTGAGGAGATCCCGGTTGAGGAAGCTCCCGCTGAAGAGGCTCCGGCTGAGGAGGCTGCTGCAGAAGAAGAGGCTGCCGAATAATTAAAGAACGGATAAACGGAGAGCTCCGGCGGATGTGCCGGAGCTTTCTTTATGAGGAGAGAGTATGCTGAAAAGAAAAGACATTGCGGAAGGTATCATTGAGCGCGTGGACTATCCGAACCGCGGGCGGATCCACACGGAAGAAGGACAGAAGGTGACCGTGAAGAACACGATTCCGGGCCAGAAAGTCCGCTTCCGGGTATTTAAGAAGCACCAGGACCGGGTGGAGGGCCACCTCCTTGAGGTCCTTGAGAAATCCCCGCTGGAGACGCGGGAGCCTCTCTGCGCCATTTTTCCCCAGTGCGGGGGCTGCCTTTCCCAGACGCTGCCCTATGAGACGCAGCTGCGTCTCAAGGCGGACCAGGTGAACCGGCTTCTTTCCGAGGTGACGGACGGAGCTCCGTTCGATGGAATTCTGCCGAGCCCGACGGAGCTCGCCTACCGCAACAAGATGGAGTTCTCCTTCGGCGACGACCGCCCGGGCGGCCCGCTGACGCTCGGTCTCCATCGCCGCAACACGACTTACGATGTCCTGACGGCGGACACCTGCCGGCTGGTGCACCCGGACATGACGACGATCCTCAGGGCCACCCTCGATTACTGCACCGAGGCGAACCTTCCGAAATACAACAAGCGGGACCACGTCGGTTTCCTGCGCTTTTTGCTGCTCAGGCGGTCCGTGACGACCGGGGAGCTGCTGGTCTACCTCGTGACCTCCAGCCAGGAACCCCATGATTTCACGCCCTGGGCGGAGAGACTTAAGGCACTTCCGATCGAGGGCACCTATGCGGGCATTTTCCACGCCTACGACGACAACAAGGCGGACGCGGTCAAGGTTGACTCCGCAAAATGTCTCTTCGGCCGGGACTGGTTCTACGAGGAGCTTCTCGGACTTACGTTCAAGGTTACGGCGTTTTCATTTTTCCAGACCAACACGAAGGGGGCTGAGCTCCTCTACGACGCGGTGCGTAAGTATGTGACCGGCGGGACCGTGCAGGGGCTTTTTGCCTCCGCTTCGGAAAATGAAACCCCGTCCTCCGCCGGCATCGCCGGGTCCGCCGAGGGCCGGCGCCCGGTACTCTACGATCTTTACAGCGGGACGGGCACGATCGCCCAGGTCCTCGCGCCGGTCGCCGGAAATGTCTACGGGATCGAGCTCATCCCCGAGGCCGTGGAGGCCGCGAAGGAGAACGCGGCCCTGAACGGGATCGAAAACTGCACCTTCCTCGCCGGGGACGTCTTCGAGAAGCTCGGCGAGATTGAGGAGCGGCCGGACTACATCATCCTTGATCCGCCGCGCGAGGGGATCCTGCCGAAGTCCCTCTCGAAGATCATCAGCTACGGGGTGAATGAGATGGTTTACATTTCCTGCAAGGCCTCGAGCTTCAAGAGCGATATGGCGGTGCTCAGGGACTTTGGGTTCAGGGTGAAGAGGTGGTGTCTTGTGGATATGTTTCCGGAGACGCAGCACGTCGAGACCGTCTGTCTACTAACACATTCTGGAACAGAAGAGGCTGAAAAAGGCTGAAATAAAGGGCTTTCCGTCGCTGGGGCAGTTCGTGCTCCGGATGACGGGAGCCCTTCTTTTATTGTTCGCGGAAACATATCCACCGCTCAGCTTTGGGAGGGTTGTGGCTACGATTTTGCTATTTTGGAAAACGAGAAAATGATTTTACTATTTTAGCGAAAACGAGAAAACGATTTTGCTATTTGGGGTAGGTCGAGAATATGATTTTACTATGAAAAAGGCGGCACCGGAGTGATCAGTTCCGGTGGCCGCCTTTTTTCTGTTTAGCCGTTATTCGCTCTGTACTCTTTGCCAATCGCTTTAGCTCTGGCAATCAACTGGTAAGTGCGCGGCTCCGAGGCTCCCAGTTCCGCAGCGATTTCCTTGACGGAAAATCCCAGCAGCACCTTCATCTCAAGTGCTCTTGCAATGCGCGTGTCCTCGGCATCCATCACTGCCTTGATGCGCTCGTACAACAGCTTTGCTTCAACTTGCTCGCTCATCGTGTAACCTTCGACGGGCTCGTACCCATCCTCAGTAAGGCCATCCCAGCTGATGATGGGGGACCGCTTCTTGTCCTTGTTCGGGCAATTAGCGCAGCTGTTAGTGTCGGGGCACTTGATGAATGCCTTTCTTTTACCAGGAATCATGCACCTGACGCTGGCAAACCCACGAGAGTGCTGCGTGTCCAAAGCACTCCACAGGTACTCGGCAAGGGCACGGTTCTCAGTTTTGTAGAAATATACCGTGACCTTTTCGCTGCCGTGAAAGTTGAGTGTCAGACAATCATCCCATGTGATGCCAAAATTGTCGAGGTCTGCCTGATTCTTGATTTCGTAAGGCGCGTCATACAGGATTTCTCCGTTCGCGCCAATGCTGGTGTGGTGTCTGAACGTAGATTCAGACTGTGTGTTGTTGCTGCCCTGCAGCTCATTTCTTTTTGACATTGATTTTCTCCTTGTCTCTGTCGAGAGCCGGAGAAAACCTATGTCTGTGAAATTTGGTCTTTGCTCTTGCGGTGTGACCGTACATGCTGGATTCCTCCGACTCAGTACGGTCAGCTCGCCTCAGTAAAGCTGACACTGGTTTCATATAGATCCATCGTGGGTGTTAGAGGCAGCCACCTCGTGCACAGGTGGCCCACCTCACGATAGGGGAGCATCGGTTCGTCTATTCCTGTACCTGGCTTAGCACAGAGGGCAGACTTTTCCTTAGCATCTTTAATATATTTCCGTTACTTTTATCTATAAAATTGTGCTGTACATTTTATGGTGGCAAACAGGTAAGAAATGATTATAAGATTTGTGTTGTTTATTTTTTGGTGGTATAATTAAGCTGAATACTCGAAAGGAGGCTCTTCATGGGACGAAGACTGTTTCAAGAGGTTTACGCATCGCAAGAACGGACAGATGCTCTTGGCCTCCCGGAACTATTGGTGGTGAGTGAAGCGGATGATCCAGAAACTGCTGATTTAACCTATCACGTAGTTCGCAAATCCTATTTTTCAAAAGAAAAACAAATCTGTCCTTACTGCCAGGGTGCAAACACGGCGGAAACAAAAATCCGTTCCCGGAAGTTCAAGGATATCCTCCCCTCCGCG
>ONHA01000001.1 GCA_900317515.1 uncultured Eubacteriales bacterium | reverse complement strand
CAGGAAAAATCGAAATTGATGCAAACGAAAAGGCAGTTGTCGAAGAGTTCAAGGCTGCTTTTTCGTTTGCACCATCTTCGATTCTTTCCTTAACGATTTATGATGATTGTAGATTTGAGCACATGTAGTCGGAAATAGTGAGAGGAGGTTATTTCAATGAAATTGTTCTTGGAACTGGGTAACAGATATGCAGCTAAAAGCGATTGGAAAGATTTTGCACTTACAAAACTTTGCGTATGCGCCATTGGCGTTATGATAGGTTCCTGTATTTCTGCCAATAATAGGAAAAAAGTGATGGCAATTGCAGGTGGGGTATTCACAGCAACTTATGTTCCGTTGATGAAAAAAGTCTTTGCTATCGCAAAAGAAATGATCGCGGAGAGGCAAGAATATGAAACTGTCGAAAATATTTGAAAACAAGCCCGAAAGATGGGGATTCAGGGGGGATCCGTATTTCTTTGCTCACCTGAAAGAACGTGCGGAGAACATGGATATCATTTCTCCCGATGAGCTGGAAAGGTGGATTAAAGAGGAATACTTTTCGCTCTCAGGTAAGGTCCTGACCGACAAATATATGGATTTTGCCGTAATTGAGCAGTTTGCTCATGGAGGAATGAGTTCCGGCGGAGTTGATAACAGATGGTGGACACAGGAAGGGATTCCGCTGCTGAAAAGCAGGCTGGCTGCGCTCTGACAATTCACATTTGTCGGGATTTCGTGAACTCGGTGTTTGTGGGGAAAAAGTGATGAAAAAAGCAATAACAGCATTGATTACTATAATAGCGATTTTGGCGTTAACCGCTTGTTCTGCATCAAAAGAAAAGGAGAAATCTATATTCGATAGAATAAAGGAAAGTTCTGTCGCTTTGATGGAATCATCAGACGGAGTCAAGGTTTACGTTTGGAATATGCAGGATCTTGCCTCGCTGTCATCATTAGATATAGAAGAGGCTCCTTTGGAGCCTGCCGACAAGGAAGAGGATTGGCTGTATCGAATCACCTATAACCCCAAAGATAAGGCGAGTAATAGTGAGGAAATTATAGTTTCGTTCCACCATGACTATATTCAAATAGGTTCCGAGTTTTATCTGGCAAAGCAAGGAGTAGAATATGATGATATTCTCGAATGGGCAGAATCGAAATATAATTATTTTGTGAAAGAGTATGGTGCAGAATAATAAATTTGGATATGATTTATCTGCAAAAATCTTTATAAATTCCGCTTGTCGGGGTATCGAGAAATCAATGTTTGTAAGGATATCTATAACATCATATCCTATTCTTTCAGAGTAAATAATTACAACGACACAGAGAAAAGGAGAAGATCATGTCAAACGAGAAGATAGACAACTGTGAGGTGTCCGCCCATTCACCGCTTGGAGGCTATGGAATGGCGGATAATACTGGAAACGGTATCCTGAGCGGATCCATTTCCATACCCAGCAGAGGACTCGAGGAGGAGATGCGAGAAAAGAAAGGCTTTTTTGAAAGGCTCGTGGAAAAGAAAAAAGCGGCAATAAAAAGTGCGTGCAGAAATGAAGGGCTATCGGCAAATCGCAATGGAAAGAGATGCATCATGAAATTGATCATTGCTAGTAATAACAAAGGTAAAATCCGAGAATACAAAGATATTTTTGAACCATTTGGGTTTCTTGTACGCTCTCAAGGTGAAGAAAACATCAATCTTGAGGTGGAAGAAACCGGGACCACTTTTGAGCAAAATGCTGCATTAAAAGCACGGGCGATCTATGACAGATCTCATTGCTGTGTGATATCTGATGACAGTGGGCTGGAAGTGGAAGCCTTAGGCGGAGAGCCGGGACTCTTCTCTGCCCGGTATAAAGGTCTGCAGACAGAGCATGAACGCAGGATGGCCGTCCTGAAAGGGCTTGAAGGAAAAGATAATCGCAAAGCGCGTTTTGTAACTTGTATATGTTTTATTGATGAAACAGGAAAGGAGCATCTGTTTACCGGGATCTGGAAAGGCGTAATCTCTGCAAAAGAAGAAGGAACTAATGGTTTCGGCTATGATCCAATTTTTATCTCCGAGGATGGAAACGGAAAAACCACTGCAAGTATGCCTCTTTCTTTTAAGGAAACATATTCCCACAGGGCGAAGGCGGTAAAGGCGTTGATCACATACCTCCAATCTCGATAACTTCCAGTTTATGATGATTGTAGATTTGAGCACATGCAGTCGTAAATAGTGGGAGGAGGTTATTTCAATGAAATTGTTCTTGGAACTGGGTGAAAAGGCCGCCAGCCGGTTCACTCGACTGGCGGCACAAAACTTTTTAATTATTCACTGTCCTCTTGACGGGTAGCACACCACCCTGCGGTGCATACATAGGTTCATGATTCGTTATGGTAAGTCAACATCATTGCCAATATAAAGATATCTCAAATGAAAACTTGCGTCAACGTCCTTGATATCGCTAAAGGCGATGGTCACGCCGTATTTTACAGATACGTCCAGCCCTTTCTCGCCGAAGCCGTACACGTAATGATAGCGGGGATGTGCGTCCTCGATGGGTTTTGGAGTGCGCCGCGTGACCCAGTTTTCATTCTGACAGAGATACGCCTTTTCGGAGATCCTCTTGATCGTACTACCTGAGGGCATGGTTTTCGTCTTTTTACCGGCGCCGCTGCCCTTGACGCAAACGTCCTCCCACGCGCCGTCGTCAAGTTTACCGATATAGGACTCGGTGACCTTGCCTTTTTTCATAATGACATACCAATAGGTATCACCCTTACCGCCGAGAATATGATCGACGTCGTCCCGGTACGCCTGATAATACTCAAAGCCGCCGTTTTCTTCTACAAGCTGAATGAACCGTTCTTCAAACATAACACTACCTCATGAGTTGATCCGGCTGAAAGAAATCAGAGTGGCTCACTATTGATTCACCGACACAAAAATATTGATCTGTGCGGTAGCGTTGCTGCCTATCCGAATCTGCAGCGGAATTCCGTTATACTCATAATCAGCGACCTGCTGCTCTCCGCCGGTCAAAGTATTTACACTGTCAACGGCAAGCCCCGCATCAGCAAGCATGGCGGCGAGACCATTCAAAGTGTCGGCGAGGGTCTCGTTGTCCGCGTAGCCGGTCACTGACAAGCTGTCATTCGTGATCATCAGAAGGACATTCTCTCCGGACTCTGCGTAATCAAGAGCCGGCAGTCCAATGGATGCCCACATCTCCTCGGTTGGCCAGGTATCACCGTCGCTGCCTATCGCATCCTGAAAAGCATAAAAGACATTTTCGGGGATTTCTCCGCCGCCGGAGATATCGTTGTCATTGCCATTACCATTACCGTTAACATTGGCGCTTTCTCCTGAGTCAGCGCGCTCGCTTTCGATTAAGTCTTCAAGTTCGTCATCAGACAAAGAAGAAAGCTCGCCCTCTTTATAGAAGCGGGTCAGCAGTGTGGCAATCGCTTTTCCCTCGTAGGTGAAAACGAAATCGTAGTAGCCGGGTTCACATTCTTCGGGATGCAGATAGAAGCTGCCCCATGGATATTCATCCGGATTTTCCTCATCTACGGGGTAGTGCAGATCGCAGTAGTTCGCAAAGTTCGGCATCAGATCGGAGAATTTGCAGGTGTTGTAATACTCCGGATCGTCGCGGTGCTTGAGGATCCATACGCGCAGCGCGTAGTCCTTGTCGGTATCCGGGTAGAATTCGACCCACTCATTCAGCTCGAAAACGCAGCGAACGTCGGTCAGGGAAGACTCTTTGCTGTTGAAGCCATCCGCAGTGCCGGCACAGTTGCCGCTGATGGCCACGCCGCGAAGGACGGACGGATCCCTGTCGTCAAGGTCGATGAGGTTGAGTTTTCCGGTGAGTTTTGCTTCCTCGGCGTTATTGCCGCCCTGCGAGGTGTTGCCGTTGCCCGATTCGTTGCCGGATTGCTGATTATCACCGGTGCTATTCGTGGACGGGGTTGAACTGTTGTTCCCGGAACTTGAGGGGTTATTGTTCTGCGAGGTGGTTCCTGAAGAGCCACAGGCTGCGAGTCCCAGTACCAAAATTAATGCCAACATGATTGATAAGATTTTTTTCATCGTGATGTTTCCTTTCACCATAAATCATCGATCCATCCACAGTTTGAAAAAACATGCCAAGATGAACCGTATACAGTGTTATTTTACAGTGAAAAACCAATAAAAACAATATGGCTCTTTGGGTAGGTAGTGAGAAAAAAGCCTATTTCTTTACGTCAAACAGCTTAAAAAGCTCAAACCTGCTGTTTATTCCAAGCCTTTTATAAAGCTCCGAGACATGAAGCTTGACCGTGGATTCTGAAAGGCCCAGCTCTGCTGAAATCTGGCGGCGGGTCTTTCCTTCAAGAAGCAAAAGGGCCACTTCTTTTTGACGAGGCGTCAGTTGATATGGCTCAAACTGATCCAGTTTTTCATTAACTGCTTTCTGCATCTCAGCCTTGTTCATATCGTTCAGCCAGAGCTGTGAGAACAGGTATCTGCTGCTTAGCGGAATCGTCAAAACATACAAGGCAATGATGATCGCAAAGTAGATGAGGGCTGCTACTGAAACGTAGTTTGGGAACAGATCTTCAAAAAAGTAGTCCATCATGCTGGTAAAGGGAGACAGCAGCGCGAATATAAGGGTACACCGTTTCAGGAGCCTGTAGCTGGCAAACCGGTTCAGGGCGCAGGACAGCATATAGATACAAAGCGGCCAGCCGATCACGCTCATGCCGAGTACGAGATTCTGCACACCGGGCACGGTAAAATGCGGCCGGATAACCACCAAAACAGTACCGAAAAGCAGAAGTACAAAAAACAAATCCCATACATGCTGCACATTCAGCTTAAGCTTTCCAAGCATAATGAAGAGCATGATCCCCGCTATAATAAGCCCTGCAAACATAAATGTGGGCTTCGTCTCTATGGAAGTGTTTGCAAGATCATAAATAAAACCGTCAATGGCAAAATATGCTGTGAAGAAAGCAAACGCCCAGTAAAGGCCCTTTTTATCTTCGGGACCGGTTTCTTCCCGCACTTCAAAATCTTCTTCTTTAAAGCGGAGCAGGCAGAAAATGAGAAGTGCGATCACGATAATCGGCAGTATCTGATTGGTGAAAACGTTTTCCGTCCCCGCCCAAGCGGTTCTATGTATGATCGCCACAAGTATGACCATCAAAGAAATACCGGTGAGCCGCTCTGAATTGTTGGAAACAAAGGCGTATCCACAGCGGCAGGCACTTACAGCGCCCCCAAGTCCGAACATTCCGGCGCAGGCAAAAATCAGGCGCAGTACCCCCTCTGGGAGAAACAGCGCCGGAATAAAGCCTGCTGCAAATAAGCCTGAAGAAAGCAATATGAGAGGTTTGAACCGTGGGCTCCAGCAGAGCATGATTAATAGCGAGCCAGCAACATGGAATACATATGTAATCGTATTTCCGGAGAGCCCAAAGAGACCTGTCTCCACATAAATGTAATGCCCCCGAATGCAATAAAAGACCAGTTCAAGCACATAGGCAAGCATATATGCACTTTTAGATGCGCGGATATTATTCAGCATAATTATCTTCCCCTTTTCGGCTGCCCGTATTCCCGCCTCATAGCCTCTGTGGAAATGAGCCACTGCCTTCAGCACCTCCCATTGCGGATCTTGTGTTTGATGTATCGCAGATGCCGCTGCCCCCAGATGCCGATTGGTCTGTCTTCATGAGCCGGTACTGTCAGGCAGGGGATATAATAATCGCCCCGAAGCTCGTACCACAAACCGTTGTTTTTGTCATAAATGGTCTTTTCCATTGTGAAATCCTCCTGTATAATAGCGTCGTTGATGTATTCGCACATATGTCACGTTTGGGGCGGTTTCAGAGGATTTCATTAAAGCCCTATAATCACTGGCGGATGCCTATGATTTCGGGGCGTTCAAATTCCGGGTTGTCGTGATGTCTCCACCTTGGAACTTGAAGCAATATTGTAAATAAAAGATTAAAAGGATTGCTAACCTCCACCACATAGCGGGGGTGCAACCCTTTTAATAGGTTTTAACCTTTTATTCATTATACTATATTCGGCACTATATATCAAGAGAAGATGAGAGGAAAAGATTATGACGCTGAAAGACATCAGCAATGGACCAGATTGGCTCATTGATAGATGGTATTGCGATAATCGTTTTATCAAATACTATCTGTAAAAAGTGAGCAAAATAAAGAATATGAGAAATTTCAGAAGCACTGGAAGTGGAGGATTTCATAAAATAATGCGTATCTATGTTGATTTTGACGATTGTCTGTGTGAGACGGCAAGAGCGTTCTCAAAGCTTGCGCTGGAAATGTTCAATAAGCATGTTCCTTATGAACAGATTCATTATTTTGAGCTGGAAAGGTCTTTTGACCTGAATGCGGAACAATACGAGCGGTTTATGCTCCGGGGGCACGAGCCGGAGATACTGCTGTCGTATGATGCGACGCCGGGAGCTGCGGAGACCATCAACGAATGGATTGCCTGCGGACACGAGGTATCGATCATTACCGGCCGCCCATCAAGCGCGTATGAACCATCCCGTATATGGCTGGATGAGCATGGCCTTAAGAACGTCAGAATGTACTGTCTCAATAAGTACGGAAGGGATTACTTTATCAAAGAGAGTAATAGCACCCTTGAACTTGAAGACTATTACAGGATGAAGTTTGATTATGCGGTTGAGGATTCTCCAAAGGCGTTCAGATTTTTCGAACATCTGCCGGAGCTTAAGGTTCTGGTGTTTGACAGACCGTGGAACAGAGAATGTGCTTTTCCGAATGGGAACTATCAAAGATGCGCTGATTGGGAGAGCATTCGCAAAATTGTTGCGGGTGAGTGAGAAAGAGACCGGCAATAAGAATTTTAGTTTGAATAGGAGGAAGAAAATGCTTAAAGTCTACTGTTACAGCAAATGCAGCACCTGCAAAAAGGCCCTGAAGTGGCTTGAGGAGCACAACATAGAGTTCACGACGATCGATATCAAGAGTGACCACCCCGACGAGGAGACCCTGAGAGGATACTACAAGCTGAGCGGTCTGTCTCTTAAGCGATTTTTCAACACGAGCGGCATCCCATACCGTGAGCTCGGGCTCGCAAAAAAGCTGCCGGAGATGAGCGAAGATGAACAGCTGGCCCTCCTCGCCACCGACGGGATGCTGGTGAAGCGCCCGCTCGTGGTCGGTGATGACTTCGTGCTCACCGGGTTCAGGGAAGAAGAGTGGGCGGACCGGCTGAGCAGATGACATCAATCCGGGGACAGTTCCCACAACGGCGCAAAAGAAATGAAGGAAGAAAGCAATGAATAAGATACTTTATGAGACACAAAATATCATGCTCGAGTGCATGCACGCAGCACTGCCCGATATCAAGCCGGACAACCTGGAGAATAACGGGGCAGTTTATTTTATGAACGGAAAAAACGGCACCGCGTTCGACTGGTATGTGAACGAACACCTTCCGTGTTTTTTCATTTTCTATAATGACGCGGAAAATCTCGGCGCCGTCAAAGCAATGCTTTACACCGACGGAGCTCTTTCGGTCTATGTATACGGGGACAACGGGCACGCGAAGCCTGTCCTGTTCGAAAGACAGGTGGAGGCAACTCCGGACGAACTGCTGAAGCTGGCGGTGCTTCTTACGGAGAATGCGGATGACCGCAGAATATGGGACGCGGATATCACCGCTTTAAACAGTGATGATGAGCCGGACGGGGAGATAGTGGAGCGGTTCATTTCCCAAAAGGAAGCGTTCGAGCCGATGATAGAACGGAAGAAACTTCTGCCAAAGACAGTCATTGTATCTAAAAAAGTTCGTGAAGGCGGATGGAAGATAGGCTACGGGATGCGGGATGAACCGGATCAGGAGAGAGATTCCGGCTGGTATTTTGCCGTTGGGGATGAAACGGAAGAGTATGTCAATGATCCGTCCAATCTGGAACTTTGGACAGTCAATTCTGCGTTGCTGTATGATCCGGCCCTGAGCGAATTCATCAGTGCTCCGTACGGCACGGCGATCGTCCGCACCGCATCGGACCGGTTCGAAACGGATGCGCCGGGCAAAGAGGTATTTATAGAGAAAAAACAGCGGAGAGCCGAATGACCGCAGGAGTTTCGCTCTCAATTGGAGGGGAAGATCAATGACAGTGCGATGCGGGAGATTATCGGGACTTCGGTTAAGGACGGCGGCGCGATGAACGAGCTGACCGTTTTCCAGATGGTGATGACTCCGGAGACGGGGATGCTCTCGCTTCGGGTCATCGGAGGCGAGGGGTGGACACAGATTGATCTTAATGCGTATCTTCGGGATTAAACAGGAGAAAACATCATGGCAATTGAAATGAAATACTGCATGGCCTGCGGCACAAAGCTCACTGAGAAGTACCTGGAGGGCGAAGGGAATGTCCCGTTCTGCCCCTCCTGCAATGATTTTCGATTTCCCGTCTTCAACACCGCGGTCAGCATGATCGTGACAAATGAAGACCACTCCAAGATCATCCTGATCAAGCAGTACGGCCGGCCCTTCTACATCCTCGTGGCGGGCTACGTCAACAAGGGGGAGGACGCGGAGGACGCCGCGGTCCGGGAAGTGTGGGAGGAGATGGGCCTTCATGTCACTTCTCTGAAATTCAACCACAGTCACTATTTTGCGCCTTCCAACACGCTGATGTTGAACTTTACCGCGACGGTGGCCGGCGACGAGCCGACACCGAACCGGGAGATCAACTCCTACGACTGGCTCACGCCCGAGGAGGCGAGGGTCAACATTAAGAACGGGTCGCTTGCGGAGCGGTTCCTGAAGTTCTATTTGGACGGGGGAGAGTTCTAAGGCTCCTGTCAGGATATTCCCACTGCGATAACTTGTATGCCGAATCAGGGAGGTTCCAATGAGCAATATCATAAGGGTGAATTCATCATCGACGAAAAATGAACGGCTGGTCATGTCAAACCAGGGAACGGACTGTTTTCTGGATCTCCTGATCTGTGCTGCCGACACTCTTGATCTGACGCCAAATCAGGAGGAGCTGGTTTCATTTTTAAAAAATCAGAAAGAAATGAACAGCAACGCTCCGGGGACGGCCGGCTTTGATCTGACTGAGCTCCCCTGGCATAGTGAGACGATGGCGGAGGACCTCTGGTTTCTTATGCGCCTTACGGAGGCGGCGAAGAGCAAAGAAGTATTGAAGCGCCTTCCGTATGAGGCGAACAGGAAAATTGTCCTTCCGTGGCTGGGAAGATTTGCGGAGATAATGAATCGATTTTTGCAGGCTCTGCCTATATCAGAGGCACGATTGGATACGGATGAGGACCTCTATGATGTACTTTGCCGCATTGATAAGGGAGAGATCTTTTCTCGGGAGATTTTAGAGAAGATAAGGCATTGGGAGTCGGTTCGATGGAATCGATTTATTATGATTGAAGGTAAACTTCCCAACTGCATGAGTTTGCTGAGTGGGATGATAAATCTTGATTTAGGATGGACTCGGGTGAGCGATATCAGTGCGCTAGGCGGCCTGAATTCCTTGACAAATCTTGATTTAGGATGGACTCGGGTGAGCGATATCAGTGCGCTAGGCGGCCTGACAAACCTTACAAATCTTGATTTAAGAGCGTCAAGGGTGGAAGATATCAGCGCACTGGGTGGCCTGACTAACCTTACAAATCTTGATTTAGGAAGGACTCGGGTGAGCGATATCAGTGCGCTAGGCGGCCTGACGAACCTTATAAATCTTGATTTACAATATCTGGAACTTAAGGAACTTCCAGAATTTTTACTTGACTTAAATATACCTTTTAGTGATGAGTACGTAAAAGAGGGTATTAATATCCACCACACAACATTACAAAACCAGGACATTAGCATCTTCCTCTCAAACGACCGTACTCTAATACGTGAGTATTATCGCGAGCAGAAAGAAAAAGACGGCAGCAGGCCCCTCAATGAAGTTAAGGTGGTCTTCCTGGGTGACGGCCAGGCCGGCAAATCCCTCACGATCGAGCGATTGCTCCTTGACGGGGAGAAACCGGAGAACTTTGACGGGGACTCCACGCCGGGAATCTCCATCAACACCAAGACGTACAGGATTGGTGCGGATGAGATCGTTGTCCATTTCTGGGACTTCGGCGGACAGGAGATCCTGCACTCCATGCACCGGCTGTTCCTGACGCAGCGGACGCTTTATGTGGTTTTCCTCAACGCCCGGGACAACAAGCAGGACGGCCAGGCCTGGTACTGGCTCAACAACATCCGCAGCTTCGCCAAGGATGCGCCGGCTCTTATCATCATAAATCAGATGGACCAGAATCGTAACGCGGCGCTGAATGAAACCGGACTTAGAGACTTTTATCCTGCGCTCTCCGAAAATATTCTGAAGATTTCAGCCCTGAATGATTCGCCGGAGGACTTTAACGCACAGGTAAGGGAGAGCATCAAACGCGAGATTGACCGGATGGCATCGGTGCGGGTTTCATTTCCCAACCAGTGGAAACACCTCATGGACGAGATCCAGGGGATGGCGGAGAATTTCATTCAGGCGGAGACGTTCAGGAAAAAATGCGCAGGGCAGGGGATTGAGCTCGGGAAAGATATTTTCGACAGTATCATCTCACTGTTTCAGGATACGGGCGTGTGCTTCTGCAGCCGGAAAAATGCATTTCAAAGCGACTACATGGTTTTGAAGCCCGAGTGGCTCACGAACGCAATCTATATTCTTGTATTTAACGGGCGCAGATACGCCAAAAACGGGATCCTGACGGAGGACGACTGCCTCAATCTCTTTAGGGAAGATGTAAAAGGGGAAGAAGCAGTCAAAAGAGTCAGGAAGGACATCGGCTACGAGCCGGCACATGTGCGCTATATACTGGACGTTATTCAGAACTTTGGCCTGCTTTACCGTATCGATGAAGGTCGTTTCTTCATGCTGATGCTCTGTGACCCGGATGAGAGGGACTTCGTGAAGGACTTTCTTAAGAGTGGTGATACCCTGCACACAAGCTTTGAGTATGATTATCTGCCGGTCAATGTTATCCACCGTCTCGTGGTGCGTTTCGGCGAGGATATCAGGATGGAGCAGGTCTGGCGAACCGGCGCGGTGTTTGATAAGGCAGCGTGCGGCTGGCAGGCACTGGTATACATCCGGCAGAATAAACTTGAGATCCATGTAAAAGGGAAAAATGAAGACCTCTACCCCGGAGCCGCATACAGCAAAATGCTGAGCGAGACCGTTGCCGCGATCAACCGTGATATGGGGCTTGATGCAGTGGAGTTCGTCTACTATAAGTGGCAAGGGAAAGAACAGGCATTTGAACGGGAGGAGCTGGAAGGGAGCCTTGAAAACGGAATAGATGAAGTATTCTCAAAACTGCGGAAAGGAAAAGTCCGTGTCAGGGACATTTTGGCCGCCTACACGGTAAGTCCCGAGGCAAAAAAGCAGGAGCTGCTGCGCCAAAAATTGTCCATTGCGCTCGAAAAGCTTCAGGGCAATAAAGACTATCTCAAGGAGAACAATTATAACGGCCGTGTCCGTGACATGATGGAAATGGCGGAGTATACCTGCAAGGATGAGACGAGAGCCGGATGGAGTCTGAACCGGAATGAGAGCGGTGAACTTGACATCCTGTTCCGCGACAGGAAGACGGGGGAAGATCTTGCAATTTATGAAGCGCTGCGGATGGACAGTTTCGGGGAGAATGATAAGGAATATCTTGACAGGCATCTTACAAAGCTTCTTAACCACTATAATCCGCATGGGCTCCCATACCTCTACCTTGTATCGTATGTGAAATGGGGCAAGGAGGCATTTGCGGAGAAGGCCGATTGCTACTACGAACATGTAAGGTCAGGCTCGGGGTCACCGTATCCGGTGACCGGCAGCAGGGAGTTGAGGACCGGCCTCGGGCAGTATATCCGGTGCCTCGAAGTCAATTATGCGTGCGGTGCAACGCTGATGACGGTGTATCATTTTGTTGTGCGGATGGGAGAGTGAGCTTACTGTTCATGGGATGAGGCTTCGTGCAGCTTATACCATGAAATCTTCATGGTATAAGGCTTAAGTATCCTTAAAACATGAAGGTTTTGCCGCCGGTTTCGGTGGAGGAACAGGATTTTTCAAGGTGTGAGGCTTATGGGGTCTTAAACCATGAAATCAGCATGGGTTCAGGCCGTGTCAATCAAGATATTTTCATGGCGTGTGGCTTCAAAAACGACAGGACATGAACTTTTCACCTTTCGGGACTTTGAAAAGCAAGTTTTTTTCATGGCGTGCGGTTTTAATTTCCTCATGCCATGAATAATGCATGGTAACGCGAAACTAAAATGTAATACCATGCGACTGGGAGGGGAACGACTGAAAAGGGACGCCTGCCCGCTGACAGCGGCCGGCGCGATTTCCGTCGCGGCAAAGCTGGACGGCTCCATCATACAGAAAACGCTGGGAGCCGGGGCGGGTGATACGCCCACGGTTCGGATCGGCCACCCGAGCGGCGTCATGACCATGGTGCCGACCGTGGTGAAAGACGGACCGGATATGAACAAGGCACAGGTGCCGGGCGTGGCCGTTCAGCGTACCGCCAGGAGGATCATGGACGGCACGCTTTATATCAGACACTGAGGGTGCCGGAACGGATTTTTCTTTTTGCCGTGATAATCGACGTTTTAGGGAGAAAACAGTGAACGGACACCGCATATACATCAGCAAAATCCAAAAACGAATGTTCCTTCTGGCCTTCGCGACAGCCTTTGCAGCGGCTTTCACCCAGACGCTCGCGGTACTGATTGACAAGGTGATCGTCTGTGCCTTCTACGGCGAGACCGAGATTGCTGCCGTCGCCCTCGCCGGACCGTTCTTCTATCTGCTGGAAATGCCCGCCGCCGGACTCGCCGCAGGCGTGCAGACAATATGCGCGAAAGAGCTTGGCGCCGGTCAGATCGAACGAATGAATCGCAAATTTAATCAAATATTTTATTTTTCTGCGATTGTGCTTGCTGCGTTGACGGTCCTTTCTTTCCTGTTTGTGCCGCAGATGGTGTTCCTCTTCGGCGCAAGAGGAAAGACAGCGGAGCTCGGACCGTATGCCGCCCGGTATCTGTACGGCCTTTCATTTGAAATCATACCGTATGTCCTCTTCTGCATCATGACGCCCGTTGTGATACTGGATAACGGTGGCAGACTTGTGACCATCGCCTCCGCGGCCGGCTGCGTAACGGATATCCTTCTCGATCTTATGAGCGTGCGCTTTGGGTGGGGGCTTTTCGGAATCGGTCTCGCATCTTCCGCATCGGCTGCGGTTTATTTTCTGGTGACGATGCTGCATTTTGTGAGACGAAAAGGTATCATCCGGCTTCGATTCGACAGGATTCGCCCGGGTGAGCTTGGAGAGATTTTCACGGCGTCGGCGCCGAAAGCAGCGCTCTCTTTGGCAGATGCGGTCTGTTCCGTCCTTTTTATCAGTGTTGTTTCCGTTACGGGCGGTGTGGTCGGCGCCTGCGTTCTGTCCATACATACGACCGTGAATTACTTTATTCTGGTGTTGGCGCAGGGAATCGCAGGGGCCGTCGGCGTCATGACCGGGATCTCCTGCGGGGAGAAAAACGGAGATGATCTCGCAGCAATCGGTGCGCTGGCACACCGTTATGACTTGCTGCTGTCCGCTTTGGTTCTCACGGCGCTGGGGTTCAGTGCGATCCCTCTATCAGTGATTCTCACAGAGAGCGAGGCTGCGGCGGAGCTTCTTGTGTTTGCATTTTTCTGCATCGTCTGTACGGTGCCGTTCTCCTTCCTGATCCAAGCGAGAATCAGCTATCTTCAGGCAATTCGGAAAATTAAAGAAGCACAACATCTCGGAACCGGCTCAAATCTGATCGCCCTCGCGGCTTCAGCCTGCCTGCTTGTCATTCCGTTTGGCGTTCGGGGGGTGTTTCTGGCATATCCGGTGTCCCAGATCGCGGTGCTGGCCGTCATCTGGGCGATGCACGTCAGGCGAACCGGAAAAATATACCCGCCCGCATCCGACTATCTGGAAGTTGATGAAAGTTTTCGTGCAGGTCCCGGCGATGTAATTGATTATCCGATCAGGACGAGAGAAGACTGTGCGTTGGCAAGCGAACAGGTCATGATGTTTTGCCGCGGGCACAAGTTGGCTGAAAGGCAGATTTTCCTCGCCGGGCTTTGTGTGGAAGAACTGACAACCAATGTGATTGAGCACGGGATCAGCCCCCGGCAGACGATCAGGACGGCGGATATCCGCGTGGTCCTCGACAGGGGCGACGTGATTATACGCGCGAGGGACAGCGGTCCGGCGTTTAATTTGAAGCGCTTTGCGGAGCGCATGGAGGCGGGCGGTTCGGAAACGGGAAACGGCATCCGAATACTGGTGAACGCCTCAAAGAATGTGAGTTATTACCGGACGTACGGGATGAATACGACGATCATAAGAATCTGAAGGTAATCTGGAGAGATAAAAATGGACACAAATTCATCAAACAGTAAAAAGAGAAATTACAGATGGCTCGGCGTCCTCGTGTATTTGCTGATCGGGGCCGCATGCGGCGTCCTGATCATGGAGTACTGGGACCATGCGGAGGAGGCAGGCATGCCTTTCATCGGGCAGATACTCTCCGTTGTGCTCCTCATTGCGGGGATGTATGCGGCTCTTGTGCTGCAGATCATCATCCACGAAGCCGGGCACCTGATTTTCGGGCTCCTGACCGGGTACAGGTTCAGCTCGTTTCGCATTTTCAATCTGGTGCTGGTGAAGGAAAGCGGAAGATTACGCTTAAGAAAACTAAGCATCGCGGGCACTGGAGGACAGTGTCTTATGTGTCCGCCGGACCTTGTTAATGGCACGATGCCGTTTATGCTCTACAATTTCGGCGGCGCGATCATGAATATCCTGGCCGCTCTCATTGGCCTCATCTTGTGCTTCTTTCTGCCTAAGTCTTCGGCGGGATGGACTTTCTGCGCATTTCTTGTGGTGATCGGTTTTGCATACGCGCTGATCAATGGACTGCCTGTCAAGATTGGTCCGGTGAACAATGACGGGAGAAATGCATTTGACATGGCGGAAAGCAAGGAGGCGGTCCGGGCCTTCTGGGTGCAGCTTAAAATAAACGAGATGGTCTCAAAGGGAGTCCGTCTCAAGGATATGCCGGATGCGTGGTTTATTGTCCCCTCCGATGAATTCCTGAAGAACGGGATCTCTGCCGCATCCGCGGTTTTTGCCTGCAACCGGCTGATGGATCAGCACCGGTTTTCGGAGGCCGATGCGCTGATGGCGCGGCTTCTGTCACCCGAAAGCGGGCTCATTGATCTTTACCGCATGATGCTCGTCTGCGACAGGATGTACGTTGAACTGATCACGGAGAACCGTCCCGAGGTTCTTGAGGGGATGCGCACGGACGGACAGCAAAAGCTTATGAAGAGCATGAAGGACAACCCGTCCGTTCTCCGCACGGAATACGTCTACGCGCTTCTGGCCGAGAAAAATGAAGCCAAAGCCCTTGATCTTGCAAAACAGTTCGAAAAGAGTTCGAAATCCTACCCCTATCCGAATGAGATCGAGGCAGAGAGAGAGCTTATGGAAATCGCGAATGAGCTTGCGCACGGTGAGGAAACAGCAGATCAGAATATATGAAAAGATGAGTTATATTGCACAAAACTCCCCGCAACTTCAGGCTGAGGGTGGTTTTTTTGTCTAAAAGACTTGCGATATTGTGATTGATTATATATAATAGCCTTTATTGATATTGCGCTTTAACGCGTCAATGCAAAAAAACATAAAAGGTGGAGGAGTGCTGTGGGAAAATATATTGTTAAGCGAGTTGTCATGGGCGTAATTACGGCATTTATTGTTGCCACGCTCACCTTTTTCATCATGAACCTGGTGCCCGGCGGGCCTTTCCTCTCGGAGAAGGCAGTAACGCCGCAGGCACAGGCAGCAATGGAAGCGAAGTACGGTCTGGACAAACCTCTGGGCATTCAGTACCTGACATACATGAGAGATCTTACGCGCGGCGACCTCGGGCTCTCACTTAAAAAGAGAGGACGTACAGTCAACGATATCATTTCGGAGAAGTTCCCTGTATCGGCCAGGCTAGGAGGAATTGCCATTATCGTGGCTCTTATCGTCGGTGTGCCTCTGGGATCGATTGCATCCTTTAAGCGGGGAAAGCTGCTGGACAGCATCATTCTGGTCTTCTCGACAGCCGGAATCGCTATTCCGAGCTTCCTGTCCTCGACGCTTCTGATGTACTTCCTGTCCGTGAAGCTGAAGCTTCTGCCTTCACTGGGCCTCAGCAGCCCGGCTACCTACGTGATGCCGGTAATTGCACTCAGCCTGTACCCGACCTGCTATATCGCACGACTGATGAGATCCTCCATGCTGGATGTCATCGGGCAGGACTATATGCGGACCGCAAAAGCGAAGGGTGTATCCCCGTTTTTCTCGATCTTCAAGCACGCGCTGAGAAATGCAATTCTCCCCGTTGTCACCTACATCGGACCGCTGATCGCATCTCTGCTGACCGGTTCCTTCATTATCGAGAAGATTTTTACCATCCCGGGCCTCGGACATGAATTTGTCGGAGCGATCACCTCCCGCGATTATCCGCTGATCATGGGCACGACGATTTTCCTGGCAGTCTTTGTCATCATCATGAATGTCATCGTGGACATTGTCTACGCTATCGTCGATCCCAGGATCAAACTGAAGTAAGGAGGACCCGCAGTTGGATACGAAAATGAAGAAAAATTTTTTGTCCATGCAGCTTAACGTGGACGATTTTGCTCCTGCCAGCGTCGAGGAGAAGGAATCCCTCGTCATCATGCGGGAGTCCGTCAGTTTCTGGAAGGACGGCATGCGGAGATTCCGCCGCAACAAGATTGCAATGTCGGCTCTTATCGTTGTCATTATCATCATGATTTTCTGCTTTATCGTGCCGTTCTTCTATCCGTACAAGTACGAGCAGCAGATCAAAGGTGCCGAGCGCCTTCGTATCATGGAGTATTCGGAAGGTGAGCTTGAGAGAATGGCGGCCGGAGAGAAGATCTTCCCGCATTTCCTGGGGACAGACCAGAACGGCCGTGATTACGCCATCCGCGTCATGGTCGGCTCCCGCGTTTCCATGACGGTCGGCCTGGTCGCTTCCGCCCTGATCCTTCTCATCGGATCGATCTACGGAGCGGTCGCAGGATATTTCGGCGGAAAGGTCGATATGGTGATGATGCGGATCGTGGATATCCTCTATACCATCCCTGATATCCTGGTCATCATCCTGCTGGCGCAGGTGCTGGAATACCCGCTGATGTCACTGGGCAAAACACCCGGCTTCGGCTGGATCCGTTCCCTCGGCCCCAACATGGTCTCCATGTTCATTGTCTTCGCGCTTCTCTACTGGGTCGGCATGGCCCGCATCGTGCGCGGACAGATCATGGTGCTCAAACAGAATGAATACGTGACCGCTGCCCGGGCGATGGGTGCCTCGAACAAGCAGATCATCACGAGACATCTGATCACCAACTGTATCGGAACGCTGATCGTAACGACGACGCTTCAGATTCCGTCGTCGATCTTCACGGAATCCTTCTTAAGCTTCCTGGGTCTGGGCGTTCAGGCCCCGACACCGTCGCTGGGTTCACTGGCGTCCAATGCGCTGAACGGCCTGCAGACATTCCCGGAGAAGTTGTTTGCTCCCGCATTTATGATCTTTGTTATCATCCTCAGCTTTAATCTGCTCGGCGACGGTCTCAGGGATGCATTTGATCCGAAGATGAAGAGGTAAGATATGGGAGAGTATTTAGTAGATATACAGCATGAAAGACTTTCATTTTTCACACCGGCCGGAGAGGTAAAGGCGCTCAATGACGTCTCGATTCGGATGAAAGAGGGCGAAGTGCTCGGAATCGTCGGCGAATCCGGATCCGGCAAGTCCGTCACGGCCTACTCGATCATGGGTCTCACGGCGGAGAACGGCAAGATCATGGGCGGCAGCGTCGAGTTCAACGGCCACCGCATCGACAAGATGAGCGAGCAGGAGCTCCGCAAGATCCGCGGCAAGGAAGTGTCCCTGATTTTCCAGGATCCGATGACGTCTCTTAATCCGGTTTACACGATCGGCAATCAGATCAAGGAGGTCTTAAAACTCCATGTCAATATGAAGGGAAAGGAAGCTTATGACCGTGCGGTCGAGCTTCTCACCCTGGTCGGTATCAACGAGCCGGAAAATCGCATGAAGCAGTATCCCCACGAGCACTCGGGCGGCATGCGGCAGAGAGTCATGATCGCCATGGCGCTGGCCTGCGAGCCCAAACTCCTGATTGCGGATGAGCCCACGACGGCGCTGGACGTGACGATTCAGGCGCAGATCCTGGAGCTCATGCAGGAACTCAAGAAAAAGCTCGGCATGGGCATCATTCTGATCACCCACGATCTGGGTGTGGTGGCTTCCATGTGCGACCACATCGCGGTCATGTATGCCGGCGAGATCGTGGAGTACGGGACCTCGGACGATATTTTCTACCGGCCGAAACACGAATACACCAAGGGCCTGCTCCGGTCGATTCCCAAGTTCTACGAACAGGAATACGAGAAGCTGGTTCCGATCGAAGGACAGCCTGTGGACCTTCTCAATCCGCCGAAAGGATGTCCGTTTGCTCCCAGATGCGAATCCTGCATGAAGATCTGTCTGAGAGAAAAACCCGAAGCGATTTCTGAAAATGAACACATGGCCAGATGCTGGCTGCTGCAGAAAAAGCTGTTTGAAGAGGCGGGAAGGGAGGATGCATAATGGCAGAGAAACATTTGCTTGACGTAGAAAATCTGTGCCAGTATTTCCCGGTTGCCGGTTCCCGAAATGTCGTAAAGGCGGTAGACGGGGTCAGCTTTTTTATCAAGAAAGGAGAGACGTTCGGTCTGGTCGGGGAGTCCGGCTGCGGCAAGACGACGACCGGGCGCGCGATCCTCAGGCTGACGGAGCCGACGGCCGGCAAGGTGACCTATGACGGCCAGACCGTCTTTGACGGGACGAGGAAAAAGCAGCCGAACATGATGCCTTTCCGGAAAAAGATGCAGATCGTCTTTCAGGACCCGTACGCTTCCCTGGATCCCCGCATGACGGTGGGAGATATCGTGGGCGAGCCGATGGATATCCACAAACTGTATTCCTCGAAACAGGAGAGAAGAGACCGCATCATTGAGCTTCTGAACAAAGTCGGACTGAATTCGGAACATGCGAACCGCTTCCCGCACGAGTTCTCCGGCGGGCAGAGGCAGCGTGTCGGTATCGCCCGGGCTCTGGCGGTCATGCCGGAATTCATCGTGTGCGACGAACCGGTTTCCGCTCTGGACGTGAGTATCCAGGCGCAGGTCATCAATATGTTCGAGGAGCTTCAGCAGGAGCTGGGCCTCACCTATCTATTCATCGCGCATGACCTGTCTGTCGTCAATCACATTTCCAGCCGGATCGGCGTCATGTATCTGGGACATATCGTGGAGATGGCGGATGCCACGGAACTTATTTTCCACTCTCTGCATCCCTACACGAAGTCACTGATCTCGGCGGTGCCGGTCGCGGATCCGAAGATAGCGCGCGCGTCGAAGCGCATCATTCTGCAGGGCGATGTTCCGAGCCCGGTCAATCCGCCCAGCGGCTGCCCGTTCAGGACCCGCTGCCGCTACGCGACCGAGCGGTGCGCGGCGGAAATGCCGGCATTCAGGGAGGTAAGCTCAGGACATTACGCCGCCTGCCACAATCTGGACAAAGTGAATTGACAAGTTTGTCTTTGTAATTAATGATGGTACCGGCCGTAAAACGGCCGACAACCATAGATACCTGCAAAGTGCCGGATGCGATTTTTGGGGGTATCTGCATAAAAGGAGAGTAAATCTCCCTTTATGACAATCCGGCTGCTTTGCACAAAAAACAAAAAAGGAGAAATGGAAAATGAAGAAGAAGCTTTCTATCGTCCTTGCTGCTGTAATGACCTGCTCTCTTTTCCTTGCCGCATGCGGCGGATCGAGCGCTCCGGCCTCCTCCGGCAGCACTTCCGAAACCGATTCCAAAACCGAAAGCACAGCTGAAAACGCAGCTCCCGAGAACGTTCTTGACATTCAGGTCGGCCCGTCTCCCGAGACAATCGATCCGGCTCTCAACTCTGCAGTTGACGGAGCAAACATGATCATCCATGCGTTTGAAGGCCTCTGCAAATTCGACGAGAAGAACAACGTCGTTGCCGGTCTCGCTGAAACCTGGGAAACATCCGAGGATGGCCTTACCTGGACCTTCCACTTAAGAGACGGCCTCAAGTGGTCTGACGGCACGGATCTTACAGCCAATGACTTTGTCTACTCCTGGAAGAGAGTGGCGGATCCGGCTGTTGCGGCTCCCTACGGCTACGACCTTCTCAACTACATCGTCGGTTATGAAGAAGCGTCTGAAGGCGACCTTGACAAGCTCGCTGTCTCCGCTCCGGATGACAAGACGTTTGTTATCGAGCTGAAGGCTCCCTGCACCTACTTCGACAAGATCTGCGCTTTCGCAGTCATGGTTCCGGTTCAGCAGGCAACCATCGAGGCGAACGGCGACGGCTGGTGGACGAAGCCGGAGTCCTATGTGACCTGCGGCCCGTACTACATGACCGAGTTCACGGACGGTGACAAGATCGTCTTCGAAAAGAACCCGAACTACTGGGAAGCAGACAAGATTACATTTGATAAGATTGTCTGGCATCTGATCGAGGATGCAAACGCTGCTTACACAGCTTATCAGAACGGTGAGATCCAGCTGATCAAGGACGTTCCGACCGAAGAGATCCCGTCCCTTGAAGGCAATGACGAATTCCATGTCGAACCGATCATGGGCACCTACTATGTCAGCTTCAACTGCCAGAAGGCTCCGTTCGACAACCCGCTGGTTCGTGAAGCTCTGTCTCTCGCGATCGACAGAGAGCATGTTGCCGGCACGATCATGCAGGGCACTTATTCTCCGGCTAAGAACTTTGTAGGCCCGGGCGTCTCCGACGCGGCGGAAGGCTCCTCCTTCGAGGAAGTCACCACAGCGACCTACGGCGATTTCTTTAAGACCGGAAGCTATGAGGAAGACCTTGCGAAGGCAAAAGATCTTCTTGCGGAAGCCGGTTATCCGAACGGCGAGGGCTTCCCGGATATCAAGTATCTGACCAACGATTCCGGTTACCACAAGCCGGTTGCAGAGTATCTGCAGAACGCTTGGGGCGAGCTCGGCATCAACATGACGATCGATATCCAGGAGTGGAAGACTGTTACCGCTGACAGACGTGCAGGCAACTTCGATGTCGCCCGCAACGGCTGGGTCTATGACTGGGATGATCCGTCCAACATGATCAACCTGCTCGAGACCGCAAACGGCAACAATGACGGCAAGTACTCCAGCGAGGAATTCGACAAGCTGGTCGATGAGGCAAGAACAACGGCTGATATCGAAGAGCATTACACCAAGCTTCACGAGGCCGAGCAGGTCCTCCTTAAGGATGCTGCCATGGCTCCGGTTGCTTACTACAACGATTTCTGGCTGCAGAAGCCGGAACTTAAGAACACCTGGCATTCTCCGTACGGTTACTGGTACGTCATGTACGGTACTCTTGAGTAAGGCATATTCGAAAAAGCTGCCTGAAAGCACATTTCAGAAAGCGGCGTAACCCCCTGCCGCGTAAAATGAGCGTATCGGCAGTATAAGAGGATCGATATAAGGCTCCGGATGGATGCGGTACAGCCGTATTCACCGGAGCCTTTTTGAGTGTCAAAAAAGCTGTTCAATATAAAAAGCTTGCGAACGTATGTTTGTTGTGATATAATCATGTGCGCAAGGAGGCACTATGGCTAAGAAACAAGTTTACGATGCAAGCAGCATACAGGTCCTGGAGGGACTCGAGGCGGTGCGCCGCCGTCCCGGAATGTACATCGGATCCACCTCGCGGAAGGGTCTCAATCACCTGATTTACGAGATCGTGGACAATGCGGTGGACGAGCACCTGGCCGGATACTGTGATCATATCAATGTAACTCTGGAGAAAGACGGGTCCTGCACGGTCGAGGATAACGGCCGCGGGATCCCTGTCGGCATGCACGAAAAGGGTGTCCCCGCCGAGCGGCTGGTCTACACGACCCTGCACGCCGGCGGAAAATTCGACAATGACGCCTACAAGACATCCGGCGGCCTGCACGGCGTCGGCTCCTCGGTCGTGAACGCGCTGTCCACCTACCTGGACGTGAAGGTGAAGCGCGACGGCGCAATTCACCACGACCATTACGCGAGAGGCGTGCCGGACCTTGACCTTGTGAAGGGGCTTCTGCCCGTAGTCGGGAAGACGAAGGAGACCGGCACGATCGTCAATTTCCTGCCGGATCCGGAGATCTTCGAGGTGACGCGCTTCTCGGCGACCGAGGTTCGTTCGCGTCTCCATGAGACCGCTTACTTAAATCCCGGTCTGACGATCCATTTTGCGGACCTTCGGGGCGATGAGCCGAAGGAGAACACCTACCACGAGCCGGAGGGCATCGTCGGCTATGTCCGGGAAATGAACAAAAGCTCGGAGTGCCTGACGGAACCGATCTACTTCAAGGGACACGATGAGGGGATCCAAGTTGAGGTCGCGCTCCAGTACGTGAACGAATTCCATGAAAACGTCCTCGGCTACTGCAACAACATCTACAACGCCGACGGAGGCACCCATCTGACAGGCTTCAAGACCGCCTTTACCACGGTCATGAACAGCTATGCCCGGACGATCGGCGTCCTGAAGGATAAAGACGCCAACTTCACGGGACCGGACATTCGGAACGGGATGACCGCCGTGATCTCGGTCAAGCACCCGGATCCCCGTTTTGAGGGCCAGACCAAGACCAAGCTCGACAATCCGGACGCCTCCCGTGTCGTCGCGAAGATCGTCTCGGAGGAGGCGCCCCACTATTTCGACCGGAATCTCGATGCGCTGAAGGCGGTCCTCTCCTGTGCGGAGAAGTCCGCGAAGATCCGCAAGGCGGAGGAGAAGACCCGCACCAACATGCTGTCGAAGCAGAAGTATTCCTTTGACACGAACGGAAAGCTTGCGAACTGCATCAGCCGCGACGCCTCAAAGTGCGAGATCTTCATCGTCGAGGGAGATTCCGCCGGCGGATCCGCCAAGACCGCCCGGGACCGCAACTACCAGGCGATCCTGCCGATCCGAGGCAAGATCCTGAATGTGGAGAAGGCCAGCATCGACAAGGTCCTCGCGAACGCGGAGATCAAGACCATGATCACCTCCTTCGGGTGCGGATTTTCCGAGGGCTACGGCAATGATTTCGACATCACAAAGCTCCGCTACGACAAGATCATCATCATGGCGGATGCCGACGTCGACGGTGCCCACATCGGGACGCTGCTGCTGACTTTATTTTACAGATATATGCCGGAGCTCATCTCCGAGGGCCACGTCTACATCGCGATGCCGCCGCTCTACAAGGTCATGCCGGCCAAGGGCGAGGGCGAGTATCTCTATGATGACAAGGCGCTCGAGCGCTACCGCAAGAAGCACAAGAATTCGAAATTCACGCTGCAGCGCTACAAAGGTCTGGGCGAGATGGACCCGGAGCAGCTCTGGGAGACCACGCTGAACCCGGAGACCCGCATGCTCCGCCGTATCGAGATCGGGGACGCAAGGCTCTCCTCGGATATCACGGAGATACTGATGGGAACGGACGTGCCGCCGCGCAAGGAGTTCATTTACGAGCATGCGCGCGACGCGGAACTCGACGTATAAGGACAGGTGACTATGCAGGATATACAGGATCGTATTATCAGGACCGACTACTCGGACCTGATGCAGAAAAATTATATCGACTACGCGATGTCCGTCATCGTGGCCCGTGCGCTGCCGGATGTGCGCGACGGCTTAAAGCCGGTACAGAGGCGCGTGCTCTACGACATGTACGAGCTGGGCACGAAGCACGACAAGCCCTATCGAAAGTCCGCCCGTATTGTCGGCGACACGATGGGTAAATATCACCCGCACGGCGACAGCTCCATCTACGACTCGCTGGTCGTGATGGCTCAGGACTTCAAGAAGGGCCAGGTGCTGGTTGACGGTCACGGCAACTTCGGATCGATCGAGGGCGACGGCGCGGCCGCGATGCGCTACACGGAAGCCCGCCTCATGAAGATCACCGAGGAGGTTTACCTGGCCGACCTCGACAAGGATATTGTTAATTTTGTTCCGAATTTCGATGAAAATGAAAAAGAACCGGAAGTTCTGCCGGTCCGCATCCCCAATATACTGGTGAACGGGTCGGAAGGCATCGCGGTCGGCATGGCGACTTCAATCCCGCCCCACAATCTCGGGGAGGTGGTCGACGCAGCTTCGGCCCTCATAAAGGACCCGGATGTGACCGAGGAGGAGCTCTTCTCCCTGATCAAGGGACCGGATTTCCCGACCGGCGGCCTGGTCGTCAATGCGGACGAGCTCCCGGCGATCTACGCATCGGGCCAGGGCAAGATCAGGCTCCGCGGCCGGGTCGAGATCGAGAAGCTGAAAGGCGGCAAGGAGCAGATCGTCGTCACGGAGATCCCCTACACGATGATCGGGGCAGGCATCGGCAAGTTCATGTCGGATGTGGCGGCCCTCGCGGAGTCCAGGGTGATCACGGATATCGCGGACATTTCCAATCAGTCCTCCAAGGAGGGCATCCGCATCGTGATCGAGCTCAAGAAGGGCGCCGACACGGACAATATCCTCAATATATTATATAAGAAGACAAAGCTGGAGGACACCTTCGGCGTCAATATGCTGGTGGTCTCGGAAGGCCGGCCGGAAACCATGTCTTTAAAGGCGCTTCTCGAGTCCTTCGTGGAGTTCCGGATTGATCTTGCGAACCGCAAGTACCAGACCCTGCTCACACGGGACCTTGAGAAGAAGGAGGTCGAGGAGGGCCTGATCCGGGCCTGCGACGTGATCGACCTCATCATCGAGATCCTGCGCGGCTCGAAAAATGCCCAGATGGCCCGGGACTGCATGACGCTCGGCATCACGGACGGGATCAAATTCAAGACGAAGAAGTCGGAGAAGCTGGCTTCGCAGCTGCATTTTACGGAGCGGCAGGCCCAGGCGATCCTCGACATGCGCCTCGTCAAACTTATCGGCCTCGAGGTGGAGGCTCTGATTAAGCAGCACGAGGAGACCCTGAAGCGGATTGCCCACTATGAAAAGCTTCTCGGCGATTACGATGCGATGGCGGAGGATATTCTGGATGACCTCAGGGCGGTCAAGAAGGAATTCACCCGTCCACGCCGCACGACCATCATCAACGCGCAGGCGGTCGTCATTGAGGAGAAACAGGCGGAGCCTGAGGAAGTCGTCTTTGCGCTCGACCGCTTCGGGTATGTGAAGGCGCTTGATCCGGCGGTCTACGAGAAGAATAGGGAGACCGCGGATGGTGAGAACCGCTACGTATTCAGGATCATGAACACGGACAAGGTCTGCATCTTCACGGAGGAGGGCAAGCTGCACTCGGTAAAGATGGCGGATGTTCCGGTCCGGAAGCTCAAGGAGAAGGGCATCCCGATCGACAATATCAGCAACTTTACGAACAGGGACGAGACGATCGCATTTGTCTGCCCGCAGTCGGCGCTGCCGGACAAGAAGATATTCTTCGCGACTTCCATGGGCAACGTGAAGATCACCGCGGGCGAAGAGTTTGTGAGCACGGTGAGGACAATCCAGGCGACGAAACTTTCGGACGGCGACCGGATCATCTCCTGCGGGTTTGCGGACGGTGCGGAGTCCTGCGTCCTTATGACGGCGGAGGGATTCAACCTCAGGTTCCTCCTTGCGGAGATCCCGGAGATGAAGAAAGCCGCAGCGGGTGTCCGCGGCATTAAGCTTTCGGACGGCGACGAGGTGACGGCAGCTTATCTGCTGGCGGCCTCAAAGGACTTTTCAGTCGACTACAAGGGCAAGAAACTGACCCTGAACCGCCTTAAGCTGGCGAAACGCGCCGGAAAAGGGACAAAAAGCCGCTGATTTGTTTAAGAAAATGCTTGCAATGCGGGATTTTGAGTGCTATAGTAAGGAAGATGTTTAGTGTAGTTGTTTGAGAGCGGGCAGTGAGCCCGCTCTCAACTTTTGTTAAGAAGGGGCGGCTGTGAGTAGAAAGGACGTTATTGAAGAGAAAGCCTGGGCCATCCTTAAGGAGGCCTGCGAGAAGCTTTCGCTGATCCCGGTTGACGCGGAATACGTCAAGAACGGGAGTGACTGGAATCTTCTTATGTACGCGGACAAGGAAGGCGGCATCGGCGTGGACGAGTGTGAAGCGCTCAGCCGGATGGTCGATCCGATGCTCGATGAGCAGAATTTCATTTCCGACCAGTACATCCTGATCGTGAGCTCGCCGGGTCTCGGACGGCAGATCAAAAGGCCGAGAGACTTCGAGTTTGCGCGCGGAAAGGAAGTCGAGGTGCACACCTACAAGGCGATTGACGGACTGAAGGAGTTTACCGGGATCCTCGCGGATTTCGACGCGGGTACCGTAACGATCCTGACCGGCGGCGAGGAAAAAGTCTTCGAGCGCAAAGCGGTCAGCAGCATGCGGCTGACATTTGAAATTTAATACTGGAGGGTATAAAAATGAGCGAACTGAAGGAAGCAATCGAACTGCTCGAGAAGGAGAAAGGCATTTCCAGAGAGTCTCTTCTGGAATCAATTGAGCAGTCGCTGATGCAGGCCTGCAAGTCAAATTTCGGGAAAAACGACAATATCAACGTGAAGATCGATCCCATTACCTGCGAGTACTCCGTTACAGCGGAGAAGGAAGTCGTCGCAACCGAGGCGGATATCGTCGATCCGACGCTGCAGGTCACCGTGGCGGAAGCCAGAAAGACCGATCCGGACGCCGAAGAGGGCGATATCATCACAGTCGATATCAACTCCAAGAATTTCGGCCGCATCGCCACGATGAACGCGAAGAACGTCATCCTGCAGCGGATCCGCGAGGAGGAGAGAAACGTCGTCTTCAACAAGTATAATCAGAAGGTTCGCCAGCTCGTCTCGGGCACGGTCCAGAGAATGCAGGGCAAGGCTTACTGCATCAACCTCGGCAAGGCGGATGCGCTCTTAAATGAGAACGAGCAGGTCAAGACCGAGAAATTCTCCCCGACCGAGCGCGTCAAGGTCTACGTCCTCGACGTGAAGAGCAATTCGAGGGGACCGAAGATCACGGTTTCCCGTACACATCCGGAGCTTGTGAAGAAGCTTTTCGAGGAGGAAGTCACCGAGATCCGCGACGGGGTTGTAGAGATCAAGGGCATTTCCCGCGAGCCGGGCTCCCGCACGAAGATGGCGGTCTGGTCCAACAACCCGGACGTCGATGCGGTCGGCGCCTGCGTCGGACTGAACGGCAGCCGTGTCAACGCGGTCGTCGCGGAGCTTCGCGGTGAAAAGATCGACATTATCGCCTGGGATGAGAACCCGGCATTCCTGATTGAGAATGCCTTAAGCCCGGCCAAGGTCGTGAGCGTAAAGGCCAACGCGGAGGAGAAATCCGCGAAAGTCATCGTTCCGGACAATCAGCTCTCTCTCGCGATCGGCAAGGAAGGACAGAACGCCCGCCTTGCGGCCCGCCTGACCGGCTTCAAGATCGACATCAAGTCCGAGAGGCAGGCGAGAGAAGCCGGTGAAGCCGAAGAAAAGAGTTTGGAAGTGAGTATGCCGGAGGAGACGGTCCATGCAGACGATCAGAAAGAAGCCGCAGAGAACATGTCTGGGCTGCAGGAACTCTAAAGACAAGACGGAACTCGTGCGGATCGTGAGAACGCCGGAAGGCGAAGTCGTAGTCGATCGGACCGGCAAGAAGAACGGGAGAGGGGCTTATATCTGCCCGGACCCGGAATGCCTCCGACTGGCCATGCGCTCCAAGGCGCTCGGGAAAGCGCTCAGCACGGAGATTCCCGAAGAAATCTATGAGATATTGACTGCGGAGATCAGGCATGGAGAATGAAAAAGCGTTCCGCTATCTCGGACTTGCCGCCAAGGCGGGCCGGGTCGCAAGCGGAGAGTTTCAGACGGAGACTGCCGTGAAAAAAGGCCGGGGAAAAGTTGTGATCCTGGCGGCGGATGCTTCGGAGAATACGAAGAAAAAATTTCAGAATATGTGTTCATTTTATAAAATTCCGGTCTTTACCATGTCGGACAAGGAGACTCTGGGACACAGGATCGGCAGAGAAATGCGCACATCGGCAGCCATCACGGATGAAAACCTGGCAGCTGCCTTTATAAAAACGATGAGGGAAGAAGTTTCCGAATAACGATAATACTGAAGCGCAGGAAAACAATATCTGCGCTGGCGGAACATAAGGAGTTAGGAATGGCGAAAATCAAAGTTCATGAACTTGCCAAGGAACTTGGTGTGGATAGAAAAACGGTAGTCAGCTACCTTCGTGAGAAGGGATATGATTCCATGACGGCCGTCACAATGGTTCCGGAGCAGGAAGTTGCAAATATCCGCTCCCGCTTTGGGACCGCAAAGCCTGAAGCGAAGCCGGAAGTTGTCAGCATCCAGGCGCCGAAGCAGGAGACTGCCGGCGCGCCTGTGAAAACGGATGAGGCCCCGAAGAGAAAATCCAAGGGTATCGTCATCGTGAACCGCGGGCAGAAGACGAACAAGGATGCGAAAGCCGAGACAAAACCGGCTGCGGCGGAACCGGCAAAGGAAGAGGTTCCGGTGAAGACGGAAGCTCCGAAGGCTGCGGAGGCCCCGAAGGCGGAAGCTCCGAAAGCGGAAGCTCCGAAAGCGGAGAACGCTCCGGTAAAGGCAGAGACCGCAAAAGAGCCGGAAAGAAAGAGAACGGCTGCGCCTGCTGAAAACGCAAGGCCGGCCGCAAGAGATGAGAGAACTGCAGCACCGCGTCAGACATCTGACAGGGGTGATAATGCGGCTCGCCGTGACGGCGGCGCAAGAAACCAGCAGCCGCGTCAGGGCCAGGGCCAGTATGGCGACCGTGCCCCGCGTCAGGGCCAGGGCCAGTACGGCGATCGTCCGCAGCGTCAGGGTCAGGGCCAGTACGGTGACCGGGCTCCGCGTCAGGGTCAGGGCCAGTACGGCGACCGCGCGCCGCGCCAGGGTCAGGGCCAGTACGGCGACCGCGCGCCGCGCACAGGTCAGGGCCAGTACGGCGACCGCGCACCGCGCGCAGGTCAGGGTCAGTACGGCGACCGCGCACCGCGCGCAGGTCAGGGCCAGTACGGCGAGCGCACAGGGCGTCCGCAGGGCACAGGCGCTGCAAATGACCGCCGCACCTTCGGCGACCGCGGAACCCGTCCGGCATACGGACAGGGAACCGGACGCCCGTCTTTCGGCGACCGCACGGGACGTCCGGCAGGCGGAATGGGCGACAAGGACAGGGCTGACAGAAATGACAGAGGCGGACGCACGGGCTTCGGCCAGGGTTCTGCCGCAAGAGGTCAGCGCGGAGGCGCTGCGGCCCGTCCGGCTGACAGCGACGGTGCACTTGTCCATAAGACTACCCGCGAATACCGCAAGGATAACGGCAAAGAGTATGAGCGCAACCGTGAGGAGCGCAAGGAGAACGGCAAGCACAGCCAGTTCGGCACAAATCGTCCGAACCAGCAGAAGAAGCAGTTCAACCGCGTCCCGAAGGCTCTGCAGCAGACTACGCCCAAGACCGCTGAACAGAAAGAGAAGGAAGTTGTCACCGAGATCCGCATTCCGGAGCGCATCACGGTCCGCGATCTCGCCGACCTCATGAAGATGCCGCCGGCACACCTCGTGAAGGATCTCTTCATGAAGGGTGAGATGGTCACGGTGAACCATGAGCTTCCGTTCGAAAAAGCCCAGGAGATCGCGATGGATTACGATATCATCGCGGAGGCGGAAGAGAAGGAGGACGTCATCGGAGCCCTTCTCGCGGAAGAGGAAGAGAGCGAGGACGATATGGTCACCCGTCCGCCGGTCGTGTGCGTCATGGGCCACGTCGACCACGGCAAAACCTCCCTCCTTGATGCGATCAGAAATACACATGTCACCGACCGCGAGGCCGGCGGCATCACACAGCACATCGGTGCTTACATGGTTTCCATTAACGGTCAGAAGATCACATTCCTCGATACGCCGGGCCACGAGGCATTCACGGCCATGCGTATGCGCGGCGCGAACTCCACGGATATTGCTGTCCTGGTTGTCGCTGCCGATGACGGCGTCATGCCGCAGACGGTTGAGGCAATCAACCATGCGAAGGCCGCCAATGTCGAAGTGATCGTAGCGGTCAATAAGATCGATAAGCCGGGTGCCAATGTCGAGCGCGTCAAGCAGGAACTTGCAGAAAAAGGTCTTCTTGCCGAGGATTGGGGCGGATCCACGATCTTCTGTCCGGTTTCCGCCAAGACGCATGAGGGCATCGACAACCTGCTCGAGATGATCCTGCTCACCGCGGAAATGAAGGAACTGAAAGCCAACCCGAACCGCAAGGCCCGCGGCCTTGTGCTCGAGGCCAAGCTTGACAAGGGCCGCGGCCCGGTCGCAACCATCCTCATCCAGAAGGGTACGCTTCGCCAGGGTGATTTCATCGCCTGCGGCGCCGCGAGCGGCAAGGTTCGCGCGATGAACGATGAGAAGGGCAAGCGCCTCACCAAGGCGACTCCGTCCATGCCGGTCGAGATCATCGGTCTCTCTGCCGTTCCGGCAGCCGGTGAAGTCCTCGTATCGCTTGACTCCGATAAGGAGGCCAAGGCGTTTGCGGCGACGTTCATTTCCGAGAACAAGAAGAGCCTTATCGAGGAGACCAAGACGCAGATGTCTCTGGACGATCTCTTCAACCAGATCAAGGAGGGCAACCTCAAGGAGCTGCCGATCGTCGTCAAGGCGGACGTGCAGGGTTCCGTCGAGGCGGTCCGCCAGTCGCTCACCAAGCTCTCGAACGACGAGGTCGTCGTCAAGGTCATCCACGGCGGTGTCGGCGCGATCAGCGAGTCCGACGTCGCTCTGGCATCGGCTTCCAACGCGATCATCATCGGCTTCAACGTCAAGACGGATGCAAATGCGAAGGCAATCGCGGATGCCCAGAAGGTGGATATCCACCTCTACAGTGTCATTTACGAGGCAATCGAGGATGTCGAGCGCGCTCTGAACGGCATGAAAGCCGCCGTCTACGAGGAGAAGGTGCTCGGCCACGCCGAGATCCGTCAGATGTTCAAGGCTTCGGGCGTCGGCAACATCGCCGGTGCATACGTCAAGGACGGCGTCTTCCAGCGCAAGTGCAAGATCCGCGTCTTCCGCGGCGAGGAGCAGCTCTACGAAGGATCGCTCGCATCCTTAAAGCGCTTCAAGGACGACGTCAAGGAAGTCCGCGAGGGCTTCGAGTGCGGTCTCGTATTCGACGGCTGGGATGCGTTCCAGGTTGAGGATACCGTTCTTGCCTACACGATGGTTGAGGTACCGAGGACATGAGAAAGAACAGTCCGAAAAATAAACGGGTAAACCAGGAGGTCGCTCACGAGCTTGCGGGCATCATACGCGACCTCAAGGATCCGCGCATTTCCTTTATGACGACGGTCATGGACGCCTACGTGGCGCCGGACCTCAAGACCTGCAAGGTCTACATCAGCGTCATGGGGGATGAGCAGGAGAAGAAAGATACAATGGCCGGCCTTAAAAGCGCGGAGGGGTATATCCGCCGCGAGCTGGCCCATTCGCTCAACATGAGAAATACGCCGGAGCTGACATTCATACTGGACCGCTCGATCGAGCGCGGTGTTGAGATGTCGAAGCTGATCGACGAGGTCATGTCGAAGGATGCGGAAAATGAAAAGACTGAATGAATTTATCACAGAAGACATAAAGACCATGGTGATTGCCGGGCATGTGAATCCGGACGGCGACTGCGTGGGTACCACGACAGCGCTTTACGGGTATGTGAAGGATAATTTTCCGTGGATCGATGTGTCCCTGTATCTCGAAAGACCCAAGGAGGAGCTGATGTTCCTCCCCGGGCTTACAGAGGATGTGTTCACGGAGCCCGTACGGCGCTCCGTGGATCTTTTTGTGAGCTGTGACGTGAGTACCCGCGACCGCATCGCGGCTGCCGGGGAGCTCTTTGACCTGGCAAAGCGGACCCTCTGCATCGACCACCATGCGAGCAATCCGAATTTCGCAGACGAAAATTTCGTTGACGGGGACGCCGGCTCCTGCGCGGAAGTCCTGTTTACCCTGTTTGACGAGGAGAAGATCACGCGGGATATTGCAATCTCGCTCTACACGGGCATGATCCATGACACGGGCGTCTTTCAGTACAGCAACGTGAGACCGTCCACCTTGAGGATCGCGGCCGCCCTCATCGAGAAGGGAGTGCCGTTCTCCGAGATCATCGACAAATCCTTCAATGAGCGGAGCCTTGTGCAGAACAGGGTCCTCGGCTATGTGCTCTCGAAAGAGCAGGTGTTTGCGGACGGAAGGATTGCGGCGGGCTGCATTTCCCTTGAGGAGATGAAGGAATACGGAGCGGAAAAGAAGGATCTTGATGCGATCGTGGCAAACCTAAGGCTCACAAGCGGGGCTCTTGCGGCCGCTTTCGTGTACGAGACGGAGCCCGGAACATGCAAGGTTTCGCTCAGGAGCAGCTCGGACATTGACGTCTCAAAAACGGCTGCCCTCTTCGGGGGCGGCGGCCATGTGAAGGCGGCCGGCTGCACGGTTACGGGCAGCCCGGAGGAAGTGCTTCGGACCGTTACGGATGCGCTTCAGAAAGGAATGAGCGGCAGATGATCAATGGTGTAGTCAATATCCGAAAAGAGCCGGGGATGACTTCTTTCGGAGTTGTCGCCCGTATCCGCCGCATCATCGGGCAGAAGAAGCTCGGACACGCGGGAACGCTGGACCCGGACGCGGAGGGCGTCCTTCCGGTGTGCCTCGGGAAGGCCACCAAGCTGGTGGAGCTCCTTCAGGGAGGCGGAAAGACCTACGAGGCGGAGATGGTGCTCGGCATCATCACCGACACGCAGGACACCTCGGGCCAGGTGCTCGAGGAACATGAAGTTCATGTGACGCAAGAGGAAGTCCGCCATGCGCTTCTTACGTTCGAGGGAACCGTGGACCAGATCCCGCCGATGTACTCGGCCGTCAAGGTCGGAGGCAAGAAGCTGGTCGATCTGGCGCGGCGCGGCATCGAGGTGGAGAGACGGGCCAGGCAGGTGACATTTTCGGACATCGAGATCCTGAAAATGGATCTGCCGCGCGTGACTTTCCGCGTCAGCTGCTCCAAGGGCGCCTATATAAGGACCCTGTGCGAGGATCTCGGCAGAAAGCTTGGCTGCGGAGGCGCGATGTCCCACCTCATCCGGACGCGGGCCGGCGGGTTTTCCATTGAAAATGCAATCACCATCGCGGAGTTTGAGGAGAAGTTTGTGCGTGCGAAGGAGACGGGCGATGATATGTCTTCATTTATCATCCCGCTGCCGGACTTTTTCCCGGACTGCCCGGTGATCACCGTCCCGGACCAGTTCAAAAATGCAGCCATCAACGGCAACAGCCTGCCGCTCACCGGTACAAAGCCTCCGGAAGAGGGGCGGCGCGTCCGGGTGTTTCTTACGGACGGCACTTTTATCGGCATCTACAGGAGGACCGGCACAAAGTACGCGTTGGAACTTTACCTGAACGAGCTTTGAAGAGAGGAACGAAATGCAGGTCATCAAGGAAACAATCGATTTTTGCCTGACCAATCCTTCCGTCATCACGCTCGGAAAGTTTGACGGGGTCCACAGAGGCCACCAGGCACTTATAAATGAGGTGCTCTCCATCGCAAGAGCTTCTGCCGGGACAAATGAAAAGCTCGCTTCGGTCGTCTTTTCCATCTGCGTCTCGCCGGTCACTTTGCTCACGAGGCCCGAGCGGCGGATGCTGCTTTCGGACTGGGGGATCGACACCCTGATCGAGTGCCCGTTTATTCCGGCCTTCATCACGATGGAGGCGGAGGATTTTGTCAGGGAGTTCCTTGTCGGGCGGCTTCACGCGAAGGCGATCGTCGTCGGCAAGGATTACCGCTTTGGGTATGGCCGGAGGGGAAACGTCGCGATGCTGGAGGAGATGGGGGCCGAGCTGGGCTTTACGGTGAAGGCCTTCTCCAAGGTCAAGGACGGGCCCCTCGATATATCAAGCTCCCGCGTTCGGAAGGCGCTTTCCGAAGGCGATATGGAGACGGTGAATCATCTTCTCGGGTATGCATTTTTCATAGACGGACCGATCATCCACGGGAGAAGGATCGGGCGGACGATCGGATTCCCGACAACGAACCTGATCCCGGGCATGGGCAAGCTCCTGCCGCCGAACGGCGTCTACGCGGTGCGGTCGGTGATCGGTGGAAAGGATTACTACGGCATTACGAACATCGGCACAAAACCGACGGTAGACGGCAGGTTTGTCGGGGTGGAGACATTCTTATACAACTGCTCCGACGATCTCTACGGGGAGGAGCAGAAGGTTGAGCTTCTGCATTTCATCCGGCCGGAGAGGAAATTCCCGTCGATCGAAGCGCTGAAAATGCAGATCTTATCCGACCGGGAAGCCGGGAGAGAATATTTCAAAGGAGCGGGCATCGAAGTATAATTAATGCTTGACGATGCATAATCCATCTGCTATACTGATTGGGCTTCACAAAGCACACCTGCATCCGGGGAACGGAAACTCCAACCGCCTCCTGATGCAAGGCGAGTATATAATACAGGAGGAAAACAAAATGATCACAAAGGAAAAGAAGCAGGAAATCATGAGGGAATATGCCCGCACAGAGGGCGACACCGGTTCGCCGGAGGTTCAGGTTGCCGTCCTTACCGCAAGGATCCGTGAGCTGACCGATCATATGAAAAAGAATCCGAACGATTTCCATTCCAACAGAGGTCTTCTTAAGATGGTTGGTGCGAGACGCAGCCTTCTTGCTTATCTGAGAAAGAAGGACATTGAGCGTTACCGTGCACTGATTGAGAAACTTGGGCTTCGTAAGTAATGCGTATCATAGGGGCAGGCAGATACCTGCCCCTAATGTTTTGCACGGCCAATCGGCCAGAAGGAAGGAAGAATGGGAGAATACAAAAGCTACTCAATGGAACTCGGCGGCAGAACGCTCACGGTTGATATCGGGCGTGTAGGCAAACAGGCCAACGGCTGCTGCTTTATGCACTACGGCGACACGGTCGTTCTCTCGACCGCTACCGCCTCCAAGGCACCGCGTGAAGGAATCGATTTCTTCCCGCTGTCTGTTGATTTTGAAGAGAAGATGTACGCAGTCGGCAAATTCCCGGGCGGCTTCAACAAGCGCGAGGGCAAGCCGAGCACGCATGCGATCTTAACAAGCCGCGTTATTGACCGCCCGATGCGGCCGCTGTTCCCGAAGGACTATCGGAACGATGTCACACTGAATAACCTGGTTATGTCCGTTGATCCGGAATGCGATCCGGAAGTTGTCGCCATGCTCGGCAGCTCTCTTGCCACCAGCATCTCCGACATCCCGTTTGACGGCCCGTGCGCAATGACGCAGCTCGGCCTCGTAAACGGTGAGTTCGTCATCAACCCGGGCTATGAGCTCCGCCACAAATCCGAGCTGCAGCTCACGGTCGCTTCGACCCGCGAGAAGGTCATCATGATCGAAGCCGGCGCGAACGAGATTCCGGAAGCGAAGATGATCGAGGCCATCTACAAGGCTGATGAGATCAACAAGGAGATCATCAAGTTCTTTGATCAGATCATCGCGGAGTGCGGCAAGGAAAAGCATGATTACATCCATTACGAGATCCCGGAAGAGCTGAATGCAGCCCTCTACGAGATCTGCCCGCCGGAAGAGATGGAGAAGGTCGTTTTCACGGACGACAAGCAGACCCGCGAGGAGAACGTCGCGAAGGTCCGCGAGGCATTTGCCGAGAAGTACGGCGACAATGAGGAGTGGATGGCCCTGATCGGCGACGCTCTCTATCGCTATGAGAAGAAGACCGTCCGCAAGATGATCCTTGTGGACAAGAAGCGCCCGGACGGCCGCGCCATCAAGGAGATCCGTCCGCTGGCAGCCGAGATCGACCTGATCCCGCGTGCACACGGTTCCGCCATGTTCACCCGCGGCCAGACCCAGATCTGCGATGTCGTTACGCTGGCACCGCTCTCCGAGGCTCAGAAGGTCGAAGGTCTTGATCCGTACATCACCGAGATGCGCTACATGCATCAGTACAATTTCCCGTCCTACTCTGTCGGTGAGACAAAGCCGTCCAGAGGTCCGGGAAGACGTGAGATCGGCCACGGTGCCCTCGCTGAGAAGGCCCTCGTTCCGGTTCTTCCGTCCAAGGAAGAGTTCCCGTACGCGATCCGTGCGGTCTCCGAGACATTTGAGTCCAACGGCTCCACATCTCAGGCTTCGATCTGCGCCTCCTCCATGGCTCTCATGGCGGCCGGCGTTCCGATCAAGAAACCGGTTGCCGGCATCTCCTGCGGCCTTGTGACGGGCGAGACCGACGATGACTACATCGTCCTCACCGATATCCAGGGTCTCGAGGATTTCTTCGGCGACATGGACTTCAAGGTTGCCGGTACTCATGACGGTATCACCGCGATCCAGATGGATATCAAGATCCACGGCCTTACCCGCGCGATCGTTGAGGAAGCCATCGCCCGCACCAAGGAAGCCCGCGAGCACATCCTGACAAACGTCATGGAGCCGGTTATCGCAAAGCCGCGCGCAGAGGTTTCCAAGTACGCTCCGAAGATCATCCAGATCACGATCGATCCGGAGAAGATCGGCGAGGTCGTCGGCTCCAAGGGCAAGAACATCAACGCCCTCATCGCCATGTACGATGTCACGATCGATATCGAGGACGATGGCTCCGTCTCCGTCTGCGGCACGGACATCGAGAAGATGAATGCCGCCGTCGAGGCGATCCGCATCATCACGACCGAGTTCGAGAAGGGCATGATCCTGACCGGCAAGGTCGTCTCCATCAAGGAGTTCGGCGCTTTCCTTGAGTTTGCGCCGGGCAAGGAGGCCATGGTTCACATTTCCAAGATTGCGAACGCCCGCATCAACAAGGTGGAGGATGTCCTCCAGATCGGCGATGTCGTCCGTGCAATCTGCCTCGGCAAGGACAAGATGGGAAGAATCAGCTTCTCCATCAAGGACTGCCCGAAAGATCCGATGAACATCGGTCGCGTTGTCGCAAGCGCAGGCCCGGAGGAATAAGAAAAATAAAAGGCCGTCCCGGGAAGGGGCGGCCTTGCTTTTAAGCAGGTATGGAAATGTACAGGATCGCAGAATTTGAAAAAGTAAGCTTCGAGCGGTTTTGCGAGGGGTGGGAGAGCGTCCGCGGCAAGACGGATGCGGATACTCTGATCCGCGCATTTGAGGCACTTTCGCTGCCGGTGAGAGCGACGTCCGGGTCGGCCGGGTATGATTTTTATCTGCCCTTTGACCTGGTGCTTCACCCGGGTGAATCGGTCAGGATCCCGACGGGAATCCGGGCCCGGATGGAGGAGGGCTGGGTCCTTATGCTCTTTCCGAGGAGCGGCCTCGGGTTCAAGTACCGCCTGCAGATGGACAACACGGTCGGCGTTATCGACAGCGACTATTATTATTCCGACAATGAGGGGCATATTTTCGCGGCGATCACCAACGATTCGAGGCAGGAGAAGGTGCTCTCACTGAAAGCGGGAGACGCGTTCATGCAGGGCGTCTTTATGCCGTTCGGCATCACGGAATCCGACTGCGCCGCGGGCCGGCGGAACGGAGGCTTCGGCAGCACGTCCGCAAAATAAAAAGACGGCCGCTTAGCAGCCGTCCTTCTGACTCTTTTATTTACTTCAGTCTTCGTCGAATTCTTCGTCATCAAGAATCTCGTCGAATGCATCCGCCGCAGCATCGTACTCGTCGTCATCTTCGATGTTCTCGATGTCCGGCTCGCCGGTTTCGCTCTCGACGTAGCGATAGATCAGGATCTCATCGGATTCGATTTCCTCGCCGTTCTCTGCGATCGGCATAAGCGCGATGTACTGTTTGTCACCTACGGGATAGATGCAGACGATGGAGCACTCGAGCTCAGTATCATCATCCATGGTGAGGACTACGGTACCGAGATCATCTTCAAGCTCTTCTGCGGGAAGGTTTTCATTAATATCAGACATTGTTTGGCCTCCTTTGCGTTTTGCCTTTGGTGAACTGTTTGAAACAGTAAAGTCAGAATATCAGATTCCTACTTAAAATGCAAGCCAAAATGAGGTATAATAGGTAGGTAAATATGTCCTGCCAGAAAAATGAGGTACCGGTATATGGAAAATAATTATGAAATGAAAATCGGGCGCGGCAGCAGCGAAAAGCTCGGAGCAGCCAGAGTGAAGGGCGGCATCAACTTTGCCGTCGGGATACCGGACGGAAGGGAGGCTTCCCTCATACTTGCAGACGCGAGAGAGAAGAAAGAAGTCTGCCGGATTGAATTGCCGCTGAGTGAACGCGAGGGGGATGTCGCATCATGTTTTGCTGCGGCTTCCGGATCATTTAAATATGCTTACTGGTATGAGATCGAGGGTGAGAAGTACCTTGATCCGTACGCGGGCCGCATTGCGGACGGTGTCTGTTATGTAGATACCGCAAGGTTTGACTGGAAAGATGATAAAGCGCCGCGGATCCCCATGAACGAGCTTCTTATTTATAAGCTGCACGTGAGGGGCTTCACCATGGACTCAAAGTCGAAGGTCCGCGACAAGGGAACCTTCAGGGGACTTGTCCACAAGATTCCCTATATTAAGGATCTTGGCTTCAATGCGGTCGAGTTGATGCCGGCCTACGAGTGGGATGATACGCTCAGGATCCCTCACCTCTATGAGGCAAAGAGCGCCGCTCCGGAGGACCAGCCCAGAAACTACTGGGGCTACGCGAAGAAGAACTATTATTTTTCTCCGAAGGCTGCGCTTGCGCCGGGGAGAGATGCCGCATCGGAATTCCGTATGCTGGTAAGGACCCTTCATGAGAACGGCATCGAGTGCATCATGGAGTTTTATGTGCCCGAGGGGGAGGACCCGCTCTACGTCGATGCCGCTGTCCGGCACTGGATCAGCGAGTACCATGTGGACGGTTTTCATTTCCTGGGAGCAGGTGTTCCGAAGGATATCCTCTCAAAGGACCCGTACCTTGCAGGGGCAAAGCTGTTCTTCGATTATATTGACGTCTGGAGGCTGTACGGGAGCGGCCATCCGGCCAGAAAGCGCCTCATAGAGTACAACGGCTGGTTCCAGAACATAAGCCGCCGGTTCCTTCGGGGCGATGACTGGATCGTCGCCGATCTCATGAACGGGATCCGCCGGAATCCGGTCCACAACGGCGTCGTGAACTACATCGCAAACACTGACGGCTTCACGCTTTACGACGCGGTCAGCTACGATGCCAAGCACAACGAGAAAAACGGAGAGGACAATCAGGACGGCTCGAACGAGAACTTCAGCTGGAACTGCGGCGTTGAGGGAGCCACCCGGAAGAAGGAGGTCATCGCTCTTCGTAAGCAGCAGGTCAAAAACGCCCTGTCCTACGTATTTCTCTCCCAGGGCATCCCGCTTCTCTATGCGGGCGATGAGTTCGGAAATACCCAGAGCGGCAACAACAATGCCTACGCGCTTGATGATCCGCAGGGCTGGGTCAGCTGGGGAAGAGCGGCGGCCAACCGCGATATAACCGATTTCCTTAAGGAGCTGATCGCATTCCGCAAGGCTCATCCGATTCTTCATGCGGCGAAAGAGCTTCGCGGGTTCGACGCGAAGGCACTCGGATGCCCGGATATTTCCTTCCACGGATCGGCGGCTTTCCTTCCGGAGACCGGCGAGAAGCCGAAGGCGGTGGGAATCTGCCTGAACGGAGGCTATGCGGCGCTGCCCGGCGGCGATCCGGACGATTACATCATGCTCCTTATGAACGGCGGGTTTGAGGCATTCTCGTTTGCCCTGCCCGTGCTTCCGAAGGGGCTTCGCTGGACAACGGAGTTTACGACGGACGAGGCTGGCTTTGCAGCCCTTCATCCCGGAGAAGAAGGGGCAGTGCTCCCCAATCTTAAAATGACAAACGTGCCGGCACACAGCGTGACGGTTCTTGTCGGGAGAAAAATGAATGGCGAAAATGAATTATCTGGGGCACCTGAAAACGATAACGAAGCATCATAACCTGGTGATGGGCTACTGCATGAGGGCGGGACTTGTCTGGCAGGGGCTCACCCATGACCTCTCCAAACTCTCGCCGGAGGAATTCCTGGTCGGCGCAAGATACTACCAGGGAACCCGCAGCCCGAACAACGCGGAGCGGGAGGCGACGGGCGTATCCATGTCGTGGCTGCATCACAAGGGCCGCAACAAGCACCACTATGAGTACTGGATCGATTATTCACCGAACCCGGGGGATGAGAGAGTGCTCGCCGGCATGCAGATGCCGAGGCGGTATGTGGCGGAGATGATCTTTGACCGTGTCAGCGCATCCCGCGTTTACCAGGGAGAGAAATATACCGACAGATCCGCACTCGACTACTATCTGGCGACGAAAGAGAAGAGCTGGTTCATCCATGAAACGACGAAGCGGCAGATGGAGTTTCTTCTCACCATGTGGGCGGAGAGAGGCGAGGACGAGACGATCGCGTACATCCGGAATGTGTTTCTGAAGGGGAAACCGGAAGGACGGGCAGGTTTTGGCGAAGAAAAATAAAATTCGGACAAAAACCGCAAATATTGATTACGGACTCCTCGGCGCGCTCATCCTGCTTGCGGCCTTCGGGCTTGTGATGGGCTACAGCGCGAGCGGGTACCTGGCAGCCAAAAAAGGACTGGATGTGTACTGGTTCTTTGCAAAGCAGGGGCTGATCGGAGGAGTGTGCTTTCTGGCGGCGCTTCTCATATCAAAAGCGGACTATCACATTCTGTGGTACCTGCGGTGGCTTATGATGGCAGGCGCTGCCGGCTCGATCCTTCTCCTCATGGTTGACAGATTCTCTGTGAACAAGAACGGAGCAACCCGTTGGCTTGAGTTCTTCGGAGTCTCGGTGCAGCCCTCCGAGATCGCAAAAATCGCACTGATCGTGTTCGTTCCGGCGATCGCGGTGAAAATGGGGCAGGAGTTTAAGGGAATACTGCCTAGTATTGCGGCACTGATCCCGGGGACGCTCCTTGCGGCGGAGACCTATCTTATCTCGAAGGACCTGAGCTCTGCCGTCATCATATTTGCAATCGGGTTCTTTATCACGTTTGCCGCGCATCCGAAGAGCTACGGATTCTTTATCGTCGGCGCTCTTGTTCTTATAGCCGCAGCCGCAGGCGTCTTCTATATCTGGAGCCGCGTGACACCGGATGCGGCGGATAGCTTCCGCGTCACGAGACTTCTGATCTGGAAGGATCCGGCAGCGTTTGAGGGCGGAACCGGTGAACAGACGATCATGGGACTCTACGCAATCGGCAACGGAGGATTGTTCGGGAAGGGACTCGGCAACAGCACAATGAAACTGGGACAGCTGTCTGAGGCCGGAAATGACTGGATCTTCGCGGTCGTCTGCGAAGAGCTCGGCTTTTTCGGTGCGCTGCTGGTCGTGCTGCTCTTCATTTTCCTGCTGTTTCGGATCCTGATCATCGCGATCAACGCACCGGATACCTTCGGGGCGCTCATGGCGGCCGGCGTATTCAGCCATATCGCGCTGCAGGCGATCCTGCACATCGCCGTCACGGTGAATTTCTCACCGCCGACCGGCGTCACGCTGCCGTTCTTCAGCTTCGGCGGAACCTCGCTTTTGATTACAATGATGGAAATGGCCATCGTCATGTCGATTTCAAGACAGATCACGGCCAGAGCAAATAAACAAATAAAAAACAGGAGATAGAGACACTATGAATGTCAAGACAAGATTTGCCCCGAGTCCGACAGGGAGAATGCACGTCGGAAACCTGCGCACAGCGCTGTATTCATTTCTGATCGCCAAGCATGCGGGCGGCAGCTTCATGCTCCGCATTGAGGACACCGATCAGGAGCGGTTTGTCGAGGGTGCGGTCGGCATCATCCTGCGCACGCTGGATTATGCGGGTCTCACGGTCGATGAGGGTCCGGACAAGGACGGCGGCGTCGGCCCCTATGTCCAGAGCGAGCGCCAGGCTCAGGGCATCTACATGAAGTATGCCAAGCAGCTGATCGAGCAGGGCAACGCCTACTACTGCTTCTGCACGAAGGAGCGGCTCGAGTCTTTGAAGACGGTGGTTGCCGGCAAGGAGATCTCCCAGTACGACAAGCACTGCCTACATCTTTCGAAGGAGGAGATCGAGGCGAATCTTGCGGCCGGCATGCCCTATGTCATCCGTCTGAATGTCCCGACCGAGGGCACCACGACCTTCCACGATGACATCTACGGCGATATCACGGTCGAGAACAAGGAACTCGACGACATGATCCTGATCAAGTCCGACGGATTCCCGACCTACAATTTCGCAAACGTCGTCGACGACCACACGATGGGCATCACCCATGTGGTCCGCGGAAATGAATACCTCTCCTCGAGCCCGAAATACAACCTGCTCTATGAGGCCTTCGGCTGGGAAGTCCCGACCTATGTCCACTGCCCGCTGATCACCGACGAGAACCACGCAAAGCTATCCAAGCGCTCCGGCCATTCCTCCTTTGAGGACCTTCTGGAGCTCGGCCTTCTGCCGGAAGCCATCGTAAACTACGTGGCCCTTCTCGGCTGGAGCCCGGAGGACAACGAGGAGATCCTCTCGCTCGATCAGCTGATCGAGAAGTTCGACTACAGAAAGATCAACAAGAGCCCGGCCGTATTTGACATGGGCAAGCTCCGCTGGATGAACGGCGAATACATCAAGCGCATGGATGAGGAGGAGTACCTGAAAAGGGCGCTGCCGGTCATTGAGAAGACCGTGACAAAGGTGGCGGATAAGAAGGCGCTCGCGGAACTGGCCAAGAGCCGCATCGAGACCTTCAACGATATTCCGGAGCTGCTCGGCTTCTTCGAGGAAGTGCCGGAGTACGATATCTCCCTGTACACGCATAAGAAAATGAAAACCACACCGGAAATCTCCCTCGACGTGCTGAAGAAGGTGCTTCCGGTGCTTGAGAACACGGAAGACTACACGAACGATGCGCTCTATGCGCTGCTCGTGGATTTCGCGAAAGAGAACGGTCTTAAGAACGGCCAGGTCATGTGGCCGGTCAGAACGGCGGTCTCCGGCAAGGCCCAGACGCCCGGCGGCGCGACCCAGCTTATGGAGCTCCTCGGGAAGGAAGAGTCGATCGCCCGCATCCGCAGGGCTGTCGAAAAGCTTGAGGCCTGACAGACAGTTACATTTTTAATATGAAAGGATCAGATACTGAATGAGTGAGATCTCAAGGCGGCGTACGTTCGCCATCATATCACACCCGGATGCCGGCAAGACCACACTGACGGAGAAATTCCTTCTGTACGGAGGCGCCATCAATCTGGCAGGCTCGGTCAAGGGCAAGGCGACGGCGCGCCACGCGGTTTCCGACTGGATGGAAATCGAGAAGCAGAGAGGTATCTCCGTCACCTCATCGGTTCTCCAGTTCAACTATGACGGCTACTGCATCAACATTCTGGACACACCGGGCCACCAGGACTTCTCGGAGGACACCTACCGCACGCTGATGGCGGCGGACTCCGCGGTCATGGTCATCGACGGCGCGAAGGGCGTTGAGGCCCAGACCAGAAAGCTCTTCAAGGTCTGCGCACGCCGGCACATACCGATTTTTACGTTTATCAACAAGATGGACCGCGAAGCCAGAGACTCCTTTGAGCTGGTGGATGAGATCGAGCAGGAGCTTGGCATCCCCTGTTGCCCGGTCAACTGGCCGATCGGATCAGGAAAGGGCTTCAAGGGTGTCTATGACAGGGGCACCGAGAAGGTTTTGATTTTCCACGATACCGAGAAGGGCACGAAGGAAGGCGAGATCGAGGAGATCCCGCTCGGTTCTCCCGAGATCAGAAACTTCGTGACGGCGGAGGAAGAGGAGCAGCTGAACGAGGAGCTGGAGCTTCTGGACGGTGCCTCGGCGGAGTTCGACCAGGAGGAGGTCAGCCGAGGCAGACTTTCGCCGGTGTTCTTCGGATCTGCGCTGACGAACTTCGGCGTGGAGACATTCCTTCAGCACTTCCTTCAGATGACGATGCCGCCGCTGCCCCGCATGTCCGATATCGGGCTGATCGAACCGGAGAAGCATGATTTTTCGGCATTTGTCTTCAAGATCCAGGCCAACATGAACAAGAATCACCGGGACCGCGTCGCATTCATGCGTATCGTCTCGGGCCATTTCGATGCGAACATGGAAGTCTGGCATGTCCAGGGGCAGAGAAAGGCGCGCCTTTCCCAGCCGCAGCAGATGATGGCGGACGACCGCCACGTCGTTTCGGAGGCCTGGGCGGGCGATATCATCGGCGTGTTCGACCCGGGCATCTATTCGATCGGCGATACGGTCTGCATGCCGGGTGAGAATTTCCATTTCGGCGGTATTCCGACTTTCTCGCCCGAACATTTTGCCCGTATCCGGCAGATGGATACGATGAAGCGCAAGCAGTTCACCAAGGGTGTCGAGGAGATCGCCCAGGAGGGCGCGATCCAGATCTTCAAGGATCTCGGAGCCGGCATGGAGGAGATCATCGTCGGTGTCGTCGGCGTCCTGCAGCTGGATGTCCTGCGCTTCCGCCTTGAGACGGAGTACAAGGTCGAGATCCGCATGGAGTCGCTGCCTTACGAGTACATCCGCTGGATCGAGAATCCGTCCGAGGTGGACATCGAGCATCTCGAGGGGACGACCGACATGAAGAAGGTGCAGGATATGCGCGGCAATCCGCTGCTTCTCTTTGTGCATGAGTGGAGCGTCGGCATGACTCTCGAGAGAAATAAAGGTCTTCGCCTGTCCGAATTCGGCGGATGGGAAGAAGATGATGAATAAGTTCACTTTACGACTCTTTAAGAGGTGTGTTATAATTAGTGCAATCTAAGAGGTATGGAGGCTGCTATGGCAGAGAACGAAAAAATTTATACGATCAAAGATGACGGCGGAATCGGAACCGTCAGGGTTGCGGAGGATGTCGTCAGCGTGATCGCGGGACTTGCCGCGACGGAAGTCAAGGGTGTTTCGGCGATTGCCGGAAACATCACCAATGAGATGATCCCGAGAAAAGGAGCCAAGGGTCTCGGCAAGGGCGTCCGCGTCACCGTCACCGACAACAAGGTGAAGGCGGATATTTCTGTCGTGATCGGTTATGACTGCAGCGTCCTCGAGGTCTGCGAGGGTGTTCAGGAGCGCGTCAAGAGCGCGATCGAGAACATGATCGGCATGGAAGTGACAGAGGTCAATGTAAAAGTTGCAGGCGTCGAGAACCCGGCTGAAGAATAAAACCGTATGAGAGGAACAAAGTGAGCAGGAGAAAACTGAGAGTACATCTCTTCAAGATGATTTTTATCTTTGCGTTTACGCTGGAGCGGGACATGCCTGAGCAGCTCTCGCTTTATCTGGACAGCATTGAAGGCCTTTCCGAGGAGGACCGGGCCTATCTTCTTGAACGTTACGAGGAAGTCCATGACAGGATCCCGGAAATCGACCGCATGCTGAACGATACGGCCCGCGGCTGGAAGACAGACCGTTTCGCCAGCTGCGACCTTGCGATCCTTCGGGTGGCGTGCTATGAACTTATTTTTGATGAGGCAATACCGGAGGGGGTCGCCATCAACGAGGCGGTCGAGCTTGCCAAGCAGTTCGGCGGCGACGAATCTCCTTCCTTTATCAACGGAATACTGGGAGAGATCGCTAAGAAAGCATGAGCGCAAGTGTTTACACGGTAGGGCAGATCAATCGTTATATAAGAGGGATGTTCAGCCAGGACATCCTTCTTTCGTCTGTTCGGGTGCGGGGTGAGGTATCCAACTGCAAGTATCACACCTCCGGCCACATCTTTTTCTCCCTGAAGGACGCGACCGGAACGATCAACTGCATCATGTTCGCCGGAAACCGCAGAGGGATGGATTTCAGGATGGCGGACGGCGACAAGGTGATCGCGGACGGCAGTATCGAGGTCTATGAGAGGGACGGACGGTATCAGCTCTACGCAAAGAAAATCAGCCGGGAAGGCGCCGGCGAACTCTACGAGCGCTTCGTGCGCCTCAAGAAGGAACTGGCCGAGATGGGAATGTTCGATCCCCGCTACAAGAAGCCGGTTCCGAAATATGCGAAAAGGATCGGCATCGTGACGGCTCCGACGGGCGCCGCAATCAGGGATATCCAGAATATCGCCGGGAGAAGAAACCCCTACGTGGAGCTGATCCTGTACCCCGCGCTTGTGCAGGGGGAAGGGGCAAAGGAATCCATTGTCCGCGGTATTGAAATCCTGGACAGAGCCGGCGTCGAAGTGATCATCGTCGGCCGCGGCGGCGGTTCCATCGAAGACCTGTGGGCCTTCAATGAGGAGGTCGTCGCGCAGGCGATCTTCGACTGCGAGACCCCGATAATTTCGGCCGTCGGCCACGAGACGGACATAACGATTGCCGACTACGTGGCGGACCTTCGCGCGCCGACGCCCTCGGCGGCAGCGGAGCTGGCTGTTTTTGATTTCCGGGCATTTAAGGATGCGCTGGATCGTTACAGGACGGCCCTTCGCAGGGGACCCGAGACAAAACTGAACCATCTTAAGATGCAGCTGCGTCTTCGGCAGACGAAGCTTGCCATGCGGAGTCCGGAATCGGCCGTCCGGGAGAAGCGCAGGATGCTTCTCGATGCGGAGGATGCGCTCTGCGAGGCGCTGGCCGGGAAGATCCTTCTTCTGAAGGCCCGGACCGACAACACCGGGCGCCGCCTTGCGGACGGCATGACGAAGGCTCTCTACCGGGACAAGCTGAGACTGCACGGCCTGATCGGGCGCCTTAAAGGGCTGAATCCGATGGACAGGCTCTCACAGGGGTTTTCATTTGTCACGGACGAGGACGGAAATGCATTTACGAGCGTGAAATCGGCGCATGAGGGTGATGTCCTGACAATCTTTGTGAGCGACGGCAAAGTCAGGGCCGAGATCAGGGAGGTGATCGATCATGGATGAAAAGAAGGAAATGACCATCGAGGAGAGCTTTGCGGCACTCGATGATATGGTGAAGAAGCTGGAGAGCGACAAGATCTCCCTGGAGGAGTCCTTCCGCCTGTACGAGGAAGGCATGAAGCTGGTGAAGGACGTGTCAGGCCGGATCGAGCTTGTGGAGAAGAAAATGCAGATCATCGCCGGGAACGGCGAGACCGAAGATTTTGAATGAGAGGAATGCCGATGAAGAAGAGACTGGACATCCTGCTGACCGAAAAAGGACTCTGCGCCTCGCGGGAGAAGGCCAAGGCCGTCATCATGTCGGGCATCGTCTATGTGGACGGTGTGAAGGAGGACAAGGCCGGGACGACTTTTGAGGAGACCGCGGTCATCGAAGTGCGCGGCCAGACGCTCCGCTATGTGAGCCGCGGAGGGCTGAAGCTTGAGAAGGCCGTCGATGAGTTCGGCCTTGACCTGGCCGGCAGAAAATGCCTGGATGTCGGCAGCTCGACCGGCGGCTTCACGGACTGCATGCTGCAGAATGGGGCAGAGCACGTCTGGTCGATCGATGTAGGCCGGGGCCAGCTCGACTGGAAGCTCAGAAACGACCCGCGCGTCACCTGCATGGAAAAGACAAACATCCGATATGTCCTCCCGGAGGATATCGGGCAGGCGGCTGATTTTGCGAGCATAGACGTGAGTTTCATTTCCCTTGTAAAGGTGCTTCTACCCGTGAAAAACCTTCTCACGGAAGCAGGAGAGGTGGTCTGCCTCATCAAACCCCAGTTTGAGGCGGGACGCGAAAAGGTCGGCAAGCACGGCGTCGTCCGTGACAGGGAGGTCCATGAGGAGGTGATCCGAAAGGTCCGCGATTATGCGGAGACGATCGGATTTTCGCCGGAGAGGCTTTCATTTTCTCCGATTAAAGGTCCCGAGGGAAATATTGAGTATCTGATGCTTCTTGAAAAGGAGAAATGCGGCGGAGAAGTCACCGATGCGATCATCCGGGACACGGTTCTTTGTGCGCATGATGCGCTCGACCGGTAAGGAGGGCCTGATATGAAAAACTTTGCTGTTGTGCGGAACCCTCTGAAGGATCGCAGCAATAAAATGACAGCCAGAGTCATCGACTACATGGCCGACAGGGGAGCGCGCTGCGCTCTTGTCACCGATGCGTCCGATATGGAGGATGACACGGAGGCGGTGATCGTTCTCGGCGGTGACGGAACCCTTCTTCGGGCGTCCAAGATGGTTGTTGAGCGGCAGCTGCCGCTTCTCGGCATCAATCTCGGCACGCTCGGCTACCTTGCGGAGGTGGATAAAAGTTCCATGTTTTCCGCGATGGACAGGCTGCTTGCGGATGATTTTATCATTGAGCCCAGGATGATGCTGGATGCTGTCATCATGCGGGACGGCAGGGTGATCGCGGAGGATCTGGCGCTCAACGATGTCGTGGTCATCCGGCACGGGCCGCTCCGCGTCATAGATTTTATGAACTATGTCAACGGGAGCTATCTTAATTCCTACTCGGCGGACGGCATCATCATCGCCACGGCGACCGGATCGACCGGCTACAGTCTCTCCGCGGGCGGGCCGATCGTCTCCCCCAAGGCGGAGGCCATCCTTCTGACCCCGGTCGCGGCGCATACGCTGAACGCGCGCAGCGTTATCTTCGGCGGCGAGGATGAGATCTGCGTGGAGATCAGCCACAGCCATGTACCGGATCCGACAGAGGCAGCCGTCTCCTTCGACGGGGGAAATGAAATCCAGGTCACGGACGGCGACCGCGTGATCGTGCGCCGCTCATCAAAGCGGACGAACCTGATCAAGCTGTCCGACAGAAGCTTCCTTGAGGTTCTGCGCCAGAAGATGGCGGTTTCGTAACGGAGGCGCAAGATGAAAAATGCAAGACATGAGATGATTCTGGAGCTGGTCGAAAAATACGATATTGAGACTCAGGAGGAACTTCTGGATCTTCTCTTCAAGGCCGGCTTCAATGTGACGCAGGCGACCGTCTCCCGGGACATACGCCAGCTGGAGCTTCACAAGATCCCGTCAAAGAGCGGAAGGCTCCGCTATGCGGCAAGGCCGAAAGGGATCCTGTACACGGCGGAACGCTACAAACGGATCCTGAAGGACGCGTTTGTCTCCGCGGAGGGCGCTCTCAACATCATTGTCGTAAAGACGGTCTCCGGCATGGCGATGGCGGCCGGCGCCGCGATCGACAGTCTCGACTGGCGGGAAGTTCTCGGCTGTATCGCGGGCGATGATACGATCATGCTGTGCATCAGGACTGTCGAGGATGTACCGGTCATTATCGACCGCCTCGAGAAGATCGCCGGCTTAAAGGAGTGAACAATGCTTAGAAATCTTCACATTAAAAACCTGGCTCTCATAAGGGAAGTCGATGTGGATTTCAATCCGGGCCTCAATATCCTGACGGGTGAGACCGGAGCCGGCAAATCCATCATCATCGACTCTATCGGCATGGCCCTGGGCGGCAAGCCGGTCCGGCGGCTGATCCGGGATGACGCGCCCTCGGGGCTCGTGGAGCTGGTCTTTGAGGTCTCAAATCCGGAGACGGAGGCGGCTCTCGCGGCGATGGACATTGCCGCGGAGGACGGCGTGATCTTAATTTCCCGGAAAATGCAGGGAAACCGGAGCACGATCCGCATCAACGGGGAGACCAGAACGGCCGCCGATGCCCGCGCGGTCGGCTCCCTTCTTCTTGATATCCACGGCCAGAGCGAGCATCAGAAGCTCCTTCGGCCGGACCACCAGCTGGACCTTATCGACAGCTATGGGCGGGAGGAGATCAGAGAGGCGCTTTTAAAGGTAAGGGAGTCATACAAGGTATACGCGGAGCTTAAGAAGAAGCTCGGCAGCGGAGAGATGTCCGAGGAGGAGCGGAACCGCCGCATGTCCTTCCTGGAGTTTGAGATCGAGGATATCGAGTCGGCCGGACTCAAGGAGGGTGAGGACGAGGAGCTGGAAGCTCTCTATCGGAAAATGAAAAACGCCCGCCGCATCGTGACGGCCGTGAATGAAGCGCACACGCTGACCGGCTACGAGGAAGGCGCCGGAGATGAGATCGGAAGGGCCGTAAAAGAGCTCGATTCGGTTTCGGAATACGACGAGGAGATCGCCGGGCTTTTAAACACGCTCTCGGAGATCGATGATCTCTTGAATGATTTCAACCGGGAAGTAGCCGCCTACGCGGACAGCCTTGAGTTTGAGGAGAGCGCCTTTGCTGAGACGGAGGAGCGGCTGGACCTCATCAACCGTCTCAAGGCAAAATACGGCCGAACCATCTCCGATATCCTCATGGCAAAGGAGGAAAAAGAGGAGGAGCTCTCGGCTCTTCGCGATTACGAGGAGGAGCGCATCCGCCTGAAGAAGAAATTCGCGAGGGCGGAAGAGGCGCTCGGGGAAGCATCCCGGGGACTGTCGGTCCTTCGAAAGCGGTATGCGGAGGAGTTCTCCCGCAAGGTCGTGGATCAGCTTCGTGAGCTAAACTTTGCGAAGGCGGACTTCGCCGTTCATTTTGAGGAGACGGCCGGCTATACCGCAAACGGCTGCGATGCGGTTTCCTTCATGATCGCGACCAACCCGGGCGAGCCGAGGCGCGAACTCTCGAAGGTGGTCTCCGGCGGCGAGCTCTCCCGCATCATGCTCGGCATCAAGACCATATTTGCCGCGGATGATAAGACGGAGACGCTGATCTTCGACGAGGTGGATACCGGCATATCGGGACGAACGGCCCAGATGGTGGCGGAGAAGATGTCGGCGATCGCACGAGACCGCCAGGTTCTTGCCATCACGCATCTTCCCCAGATCGCGGCGATGGCGGATACCCACTACGCGATCACCAAGGAACTCTCCGACAGCTCCGCGATCACGAAAATCGAGGCGCTTTCGGAGGAGGAATCCGTCCTTGAGCTGGCAAGGCTCATCGGCGGGGAGAAAATTACCGAAAATACTTTAAAATCTTCCAGAGAAATGAAAGAGATGTGTCGACAAATGAAAAAGAATGTATTATAATAGTAACAAATATATAGTGCTTTCGGAATTGAATTATGTAGAATTTGCCGAACACCTATAGTAGATGCTTTATAATCTTACAGGGAGGTTTGAGAAATGAAAAAAATTCTGTTTGTAGCTTCCGAGTGCCTGCCGTTTGTCAAGACCGGCGGTCTTGCCGACGTTGTCGGTTCTCTGCCGCAGTGCCTCGACAAGGAAAACTATGACTGCAGAGTCATCATGCCGCTGTACTCCTTCATGGCCCAGAAGTGGAAAGATATGCTGGAGTACAAGACGCATTTCTATATGGATTTCAACTGGAACAGCTACTATGTCGGAATCATGGAGTGCGAGTACGAGGGCATCAAGTATTACTTCATCGACAACCAGGACTATTTCACCTGCGACAAGCCGTATGCGGGCATGCCGTATGATATCGGACGGTTTGCATTTTTCAGCAAGGCGGCCCTTTCGATCCTGCCGTCGATCGATTTCCGTCCGGACCTCATCCACTGCCACGACTGGCAGACCGGCCTGATCCCGGTTTATCTCAATGACTCCTTCCAGGCCAATGAGTTCTACCGCGGCATCAAGACCGTCATGACCATCCACAACCTGAAGTTCCAGGGCGTCTGGGATATCCGCACCATGAAGGATATCGTCGGCCTCCCGGATTACTACTTCACACCGGACAAGCTTGAGTTCAACCGCGACGCGAACATGCTGAAGGGCGGTCTCGTCTACTGCGACGCCATCACGACCGTTTCCGACACGTACGCCGAGGAAATCAAGATCCCGTACTACGGCGAAGGTCTTGACGGCCTGATGAGAGCCCGTCAGCACGACCTGCGCGGTATCGTCAACGGCATCGATTACCATATGTGGAATCCGGAGACCGACAAGCTCATCTACAAGAACTACTCGGTTGAGAATTTCCGTAAGGAGAAAGTCAAGAACAAGACCGCTCTGCAGGCGGATATCGGCCTTGATGTCGATCCGAAGGCCATGCTGATCGGTATCGTCTCCCGTCTTACGGATCAGAAGGGCTTCGACCTGATCGCGTACGTGATGGACGAGATGTGCCAGGACGCCGTTCAGTTCGTCATCCTTGGCACCGGCGAGGAGAGATACGAGAATATGTTCCGCCACTTCGCATGGAAGTACGGCGGAAGAGTATCCGCGCAGATCTATTACAACGAGGCGCTCTCCCACAAGATCTATGCGGCTTCGGATGCCTTCCTTATGCCGTCCCAGTTTGAGCCGTGCGGACTGTCCCAGCTCATCTCCCTGCGCTACGGCTCGCTTCCGATCGTCCGCGAGACCGGCGGCTTAAAGGATACGGTTCAGCCGTACAACGAGTATGAGAGCACCGGCACGGGCTTCTCGTTCGTCAACTACAATGCTCATGAGATGATGGGCACTGTCCGCTACGCGGAGAAGGTCTTCTATGACAACAAGCGCGAGTGGAACAAGATGGTCGAGCGCGCCATGAACAAGGACTTCTCCTGGGAGAGCTCGGCGCTCAAGTATCAGGAGCTCTATGACTGGCTCATCGGCTGATGAGAGATTAAGTCACTTTCAACTGTTTTTTGCGGGGCGGACGGCTGCGGCCGCCCGCCTCGTTTCTTTTCCCTTTTTTCGAATGCAGAGCGATATCTCTTCTTGACAATTATCCCTGTATGGTGTATTGTAACTACTAGAGCGAACAGACGTTCGCGCACCCAGTAAAGGAGAGATTATTTTGAAGAATCAGAAAAATACTTTAAATGCAGAAAAGCAGCGCGCCGACAAGGAGAAAGCGCTGGAAGCAGCCATCGGCCATCTCGAGAAGGAATTCGGCAAGGGCACCGTCATGAAGCTCGGCGAGTCCGAGGCAAACATGAACGTGGAGACCGTCCCGACGGGTTCCCTCTCTCTCGATATTGCGCTCGGTCTCGGAGGTATTCCGAAGGGCCGTATCATCGAAATCTACGGACCGGAATCGAGCGGTAAGACGACCGTCGCCCTTCACATGGTCGCCGAGGTGCAGAAGCGGGGCGGCATCGCCGGATTTGTGGACGCGGAGCACGCGCTCGATCCGGTTTATGCCCGCAACATCGGCGTTGATATCGACAATCTGTATATTTCCCAGCCGGATTCCGGTGAGCAGGCGCTGGAGATCACCGAGACCATGGTCCGCTCGGGCGCCGTTGATATCATCGTTGTCGACTCTGTCGCCGCGCTGACGCCGCAGGCCGAGATCGACGGCGAGATGGGCGACTCCCATGTGGGTCTTCAGGCCCGCCTCATGAGCCAGGCGCTCCGGAAACTCACGTCTGCGGTCAGCAAGACCAAGTGCATCGTGGTCTTCATCAACCAGCTTCGTGAGAAGATCGGCGTTATGTTCGGCAACCCGGAGACAACCACGGGCGGCCGTGCGCTGAAGTTCTATTCCTCCATCCGCATGGATGTGCGCCGCATCGAGACGCTGAAGGCCGGCGGCGAGGTTATCGGAAACCGCACCCGGATCAAGGTTGTGAAGAACAAGGTGGCGCCGCCGTTCAAGGAGGCACAGTTTGATATCATGTTCGGCAAGGGCATTTCCAAATCCGGCGACATCCTGGATCTGGCAGTCTCTACGGACATCGTCGAGAAGAGCGGTGCATGGTTCTCCTACAACGGCGAAAAGATCGGCCAGGGCCGCGAGAACGCCAAGGTGTATCTGGAGAACAATCCGGATATCATGTATGAAGTGGAACAGAAGGTGCGTCTCGCATTCGGTCTCCCGGCCGATGAGGATGCGCTTGACATGATCATGCCGGACGAGGCGGAAGTCGAAACGGAAGAGTGATATGGAAGCCGGACGCTTTTATGCGTCCGGTGACTTTTTAAAACGCACGGTGAAGCATGGAAGATACGCTGATTAACGCAAAGAAGAAGGCGATGACGCTCCTCCTTGACATGGACCGGACGGAGAAGGATCTCAGGGATAAACTGAAGCGCGCGGGATTTTCCGAGGAAAACCGGGAACTGGCGGTCGCCTATGTGAAGTCCTACGGGTATATCAACGACGAGCGCTATGCGAAGCATTTTATCGAGGTCAACCGGGGCCGGAAGAGTGAGCGCAGGATGAAATTCGATCTTGCAAACAAGGGAATCGCGGGGGATATCATCGAGCAGGCTTTTCTCGAGGCCGGCGATTTTGACGAGATGCCCGAGATCAGACGGCTTCTTGAGAAAAAGGCGAGGACTCTCAAACCGGAGGATCCGCGGCGGAAGGAAAAGCTCTCGGCCTTTCTTTCGCGGCGGGGGTATAAGACAGGCGACATTATTCGGGCAATAGAAGAGAATGAGCGCTTGACATAACAAAAAAAAGACAGTATTATTAAATAGTTGTATATCCGTACAATGAAAATTAAATAATGGAGGTGCTCCTGATATGCTTAAGATTATTGTCACAGCAATAGCCGCAATAATCATTTTTGCCATAATCGCACTTCCGATCACGTGGAAGGCCGCCATCGCCCGAAAGACAAAAGAGGATGCCGATACGATCGGTACCGCCGAGGACAAGGCACGCGGTATAATTGATGATGCTATCAAGACAGCCGAGACCAAAAAACGTGAGTCCCTTCTTGAGGTGAAGGAACAGTCCCTCGCAGCCAAAAACGAGGTTGACCGTGAGATCAAGGAGAGAAGGGCGGAAATCTCCAAGCAGGAACGGCGAATCCAGTCCAAGGAAGACACGCTGGACCGCAAGACCGACGCGATGGAGAAGCGAGAGGCAGAGTACGCTGCAAAGGAAACTGAGCTGAAGAAGAAGCAGCAGAAGATTGACCAGCTTCATGACGAGGCGATGGCCGAGCTGCAGCGAATCTCCGGTATGACCACCGAGGAGGCCAAGGACTTCCTCCTGAAGAGGATTCAGGACGATGTCAAGGTCGATGTAGCCAAGCTCTACCGCGAACTTGTCGAGAAAGCCAAGGACGAGGCAGAGAAGAAGGCCCAGGAAGTCGTGGTCAATTCGATCCAGAGATGCGCTGTCGACCATGTCGCCGAGAGCACGATCTCGGTCGTTCAGCTGCCCAGCGATGAGATGAAAGGCCGCATCATCGGACGAGAAGGCCGCAACATCCGCACGCTGGAGACCGCTACCGGCATCGATCTGATTATTGATGACACACCGGAAGCCGTCGTTCTTTCAGGTTTCGACCCGGTCAGAAGAGAGATCGCACGGATCGCCCTCGAAAAACTCATCGTCGACGGCCGTATTCATCCAGCCAGGATCGAGGAGATGGTCGAAAAGGCCAGAAAAGAGGTCGAAGCCAAGATGCGAGAGGATGGCGAGAACGCCGCGTTCGAAGTCGGCGTCCACAACCTTCATCCGGAACTCATCAAGCTGCTCGGCAGAATGCGGTACCGCACATCCTACGGCCAGAATGCTCTCAAACATTCGGTTGAGGTCGCACAGCTCGCCGGCCTTATGGCGGGAGAGTGCGGATGCGATGTGCGCCTTGCAAAGAGAGCCGGCCTGCTTCATGACATCGGCAAGTCGATCGACCATGAGGTGGAAGGATCCCATGTACAGATCGGTGCGGACCTTTGCCGCAAGTACAAGGAAGGCGAGACGGTTATCAATGCTGTTGAAAGCCATCACGGTGATGTGGAGCCCACTTCGCTTATTGCGTGCCTGGTACAGGCGGCTGATGCAATCTCCGCAGCCCGCCCGGGTGCCAGACGTGAAACGCTGGATACCTATACAAACCGTCTGAAGCAGCTTGAAGATATCACAAACGGCTTCAAGGGTGTAGAGAAGTCCTTTGCCATCCAGGCGGGACGTGAGGTTCGGATCATGGTCATCCCGGAACAGGTCAATGATTCCGAGATGGTTCTGCTCGCGAGAGATATCGCCAAGCAGATCGAATCGCAGCTGGAATACCCCGGTCAGATCAAAGTCAGTGTCATTCGTGAAAGCCGCGCAGTGGACTATGCAAAGTAAAAAGGAAGGGAAGAGTGTAAAAACTCTTCCCTTTTTTTTCGTTCTGTGATACATTTATAAAGTTAGATTTTAATACTTGAAGGGAAATAGGTTTCAATGGGTTTTTCCACAAATACGTTTTTATTTATTTTTCTTGTCGGTACACTGGGACTCTATATTCCGGTAAGGATTGTCTGGCCGAAGCTCGGGACGGTAGTACTGCTCGCCGCCTCGCTTATTTTTTACTCGTGGATGGATGTCACGGCGCTTCCGGTACTCGGTGTCATTATTCTCATGAATTATCTGGCCGGAATTCTGATCGGCATTCTACGCAAGGAGAAAAAAGTCGCAGCAGGCATCACGCTGGCCGCAATCATCATCTTTAATGTTGCGCTTCTTATCTATTTCAAGTACGCAAAATTCATTCTCGGCATCTCCTTCATGTCCCTCTCTGCGATCTCGTATCAGGTGGATATCTTCCGAAGCAAGGTTAACGCACAGAAAAATCCGCTGACGTTTGCCCTTTATCTGGCGTTCTTCGTGAAGATCGTCGAGGGACCGATCGCGCGGTATACCGATATGGAGGCACAGCTGAAGCTCCCGGCTCTTTCCACGGAGCGTTTTGCGGAAGGTGTCCGGCGTTTTTCTGTCGGTCTCGGGAAGAAGGTGCTGCTGGCCGACCAGATCGGTGTCATTGCCCATGACATTCTTTCGCTGACGAACACCACGCCGGCGCTTTCCTGGCTGGGCATCATTTCCTTTACGATGCAGCTTTACCTTGATTTCTCGGGCTACACGGATATGGCGATCGGACTCGGAAAAATGTTCGGGTTTGATTTCAAGGAAAACTTCAACAACCCGTATACGTCCACTTCCCTCACGGAGTTCTGGAGACGGTGGCACATGACTCTGTCCCACTGGCTGCGCGATTACATCTATATCCCGATCGGAGGCAGCAGGACGGGCATCACCTACGTAAACCTTATGGTGACTTTCCTGATCGCCGGCTTCTGGCACGGCGCAACATGGAACTATATCGTGTGGGGCGCATGGAACGGACTTATTTTATGCATTGAGCGATTCTTTATGAAGCACTCAAAGATCCGTCTTCCGGAGTTCCTTAAGCACCTCATCACGCTCTTTGTGATCGTGATCGGCTGGGTGTTCTTCTACTTTGAGGACCTGAATGCCGGCATGGCGTTCCTCCCGACCTTGTTCGGAATGGGAACGACCGGTGTTTCCGGGTTTACGCTCCGCTGGTTCCTCTCCGAGAGAAATGTCGTCGTTCTGTTTATCTCTGCTCTTGCCTGCACCTCCCTGTTTGATTTTCTCGGGGAGAAAATGCGCGAAAAGCGCATCTGGGATATCTGCTACCTCGGGATCCTGGCTGTCAGCATCCTGATCGTCATGAGCAGTACGTTCCAGACGTTCCTGTATTTTAAGTATTAAGGTGGGAGAAAAATGAAAAACAAGATCATAGATATTCTGTTCGGACTGGCTTTTTTCATGATGATCCTGCTGCCCCTTGTCTTCTCCGACAAGGAGGGCGGAAAAGTCGCATCCGATGAGAACCGCATACTGGCGATGGCGCCGTCATCGTTTGCTCTTCATGAAGGGCTTACGACGGAGATCGAGAACTGGATCAACGATAACGCCGGCGGCCGCTCGATCGCAAAGCAGTTCAACAATTTTCTGACATACGGCATCTTAAATGAATTCAGAAGTGAATCGGCCATCGTCATGAACGACTGGTATTATGCACTGGATTCGGAAGACCTGATCCTCAACAACATCACGCACAGAGACGTCATGACGGATGAGGAATCCAAAGTGTTTGTCAGCCGGCTGGAAGATATCAACAACTTCTTCAACGATAACGGCATCCGGTTCTGCGCGATCACATTCCCCTATAAGGTCGATATCTACTCCGAGAATCTTGAGGGCTATCTGACCCAGGTTGTCCCGAATTCCGAAATCAGCCTGATGGGGACGCTCGCGGAGCTTCATCCGGAGCTTAACTTCACGGTCGTCGACTCCGAGCTTAAGGATGCGGCCGCTGCCGGAAAGCTGGTCTGCTACCGCTCCTATGACGGAAGCCACTGGAATGCCCAGGGCATCCTGATCGGCTACAAAGCCCTTATGAACCAGATCCAGGCGGTCATGCCGGAGTATTCGATCCGGATCCTGGATGATTTGGACTTTAACGTGGAAGTAATCGAGAGGACCAACACGGTCCTGGACCAGAAGTTCCAGGAGGAAGACGTATCCTATTCCCTCAAGGCGCCGACGGCCTACAACAACCAGGAGTGGTTCACGCAGATCAACTATACAGCCAATGATCCCTGGCGGTCTGCAAGATGCTATGAGACGGGCGATGCCACGAAGCCGAACATTCTGATCGTGGGCGACAGCTACATCTGGATGCAGATGTTCCCCTGGATCGCGGAGAGCTTCAATAAATCCGTCTTTGTGCATCAGTTCGACGAGGACAACATCCAGAGACTCGTGGACAGAATGCACCCGGACATCGTGGTTTTCGCGGGCCTTACGACGACGATCGAGGACCTTGTGCATTACTCGGCGCTGACGACCGAGAAGACTACGTGGAACCGCATGTTCTTCTGAATGAAGCACGGGGCGTGCTTTAAAAGACGGATTGTATTTATTTCAGTACAAAATATCGGATTGCATCAAGATTTGGTAGATGGATTTTTATGGTAACCAATATCTTGCGCAATCCGATTTTTGCATTCAAAACAGGGAACAATCCGGCGATTTTTGTATTTGAATTTATGTAAATTCTCAATTATAATAGAGCTTGTCCGCCAAAACGGACGCTGTTTTTCTTAAATGGGAGTGAGAAATTGAGCGGTACCGCGGCGACAGGTTTTTGCATCTTTGGAGGGTGGATTGCTTTTTGCGGTTACTCATCTTTAAGAGGATCGTGATATGGAAGAAGCAATTCAAAAATTTATAAGTTATCTGCGCAAAACAAAAAAATCTTCTCCGAACACGGAGATGTCATACAGAAGAGACCTTGAGAAGCTCTGCCGCTATATGAATGAGACGGCAGGCATAGTGGAATGGCGTGATGTGACGGTCACCGACTTAAATGCGTATGTTCTTTACCTGGAGCAGCAGAACTATGCTCCGACCACAGTGTCGAGAACGATCGCTTCCACCAGAACATTTTTCTATTATCTGCTGAAGCAGGGACTTGTCTCGGGCAATCCGGCGGACGATATCAAGGCGCCGAAAGTCGAGAAAAAGCTCCCGGATATTCTGTCTGTGGAGGAGGTCGCCGCACTGCTTGCCATGCCGGAAGGAACAACCCCCAAGGGCAAGAGAGACCGCGCCATGCTGGAACTTCTGTATGCTACCGGCATCCGTGTTTCCGAGCTTATCGGGCTCTCGCTGTCGGACGTCAATATGACGGTGGGGTACATCACCTGCCGGGACAGAATGCGTGAGAGAGCCATCCCGTTCGGAAATGCCGCGAGAAACGCGCTGTTGGATTACATGAAGGACGGCCGGAGCGCATTCCCGGGAGCCGAGGAATGCCGCTTTCTGTTCATGAATGTTTCAGGAAAGCCGATGAGCCGTCAGGGATTCTGGAAGATCCTGAAAGGATATGCCGCGGAAGCGGGCATCGAGCATGAGATCACACCTCATATGCTCCGCCACAGCTTTGCCGCTCATATGATTGAAAACGGAGCGGATCTTCGCAGCGTATCCGAGATGCTTGGGCACTCGGATATTTCGACGACGCAGATGTATCTGAACCTTAATCTGGGAAAAATGCGCGATGTGTATGCCAAAGCGCATCCAAGAGGGTAAAAATGCAGGACAGCGGTGCTTGGTGAAGCGCAGCTGTCCTTATTTTGGTAAAATAGAAAAGAAACACGAGAAGGAGGAGGAATCAGACTATGAAGATCGACATCCATGTACACAGCAGCTATTCGACCGACTCCGAGGCAAAAATGGACGATGTGGCTCAGGCGGCTCTGAAAGAGGGAATCCGCGTCCTGTGCTTCACCGACCATATCGACTGGGACTATCCTGTGGACGGCCTTACGTTTGACTTTGATCCGAAGGCCTACGAGGCGGATATCAGAAGACTACGTCAGAAATACCGGGGAAAGCTGGACATCCTGATGGGAGTCGAGCTCGGCATGCAGCCGCATCTGGGCTCGCGCTATGAGAAGCTTCTTGCGGATTATCCGTTTGATTTTGCAATCGGTTCCCAGCATCTTGTCGGAAATAAAGACCCCTATTACCCCGAGACCTTTGACGGCAGAAGCGATACGGAAGTGTTCCGTGAGTATTTTGAAAATCTGTACGAGGATGTGAAGGCGTTCCACGGTTTCGACAGTCTCGGGCATCTGGACTACGTTGTCCGCTACGGGAAGAGAAGAGCGAAAGAGTACAGCTACCGGAACTTTGCGGACATCATCGACGAGATCTTAAAGCTGCTGGTCCGCTACAACATTGCGCTTGAGTGCAACACGTGCGGCCTTCGGAAGCATCTCGGATTCCCGAATCCTCACCCGGCCGTACTTAAACGTTACAGGGAACTCGGCGGAACCATGGTGACGATCGGGTCGGATGCTCACAAGCCGGCGTATCTCGGATATGGGTTTGAAGAGGCCTGCGACATCCTGAAAAGCTGCGGTTTTACCCATTATGTGTACTTTGTGAAGCACCAGCCTAAATTTGTTTTGATCCGTTGAGTTTTTGATATAAAAATATTTAAAATATCCTTGTATTTTTGGTCACTTTTGAGTACAATAGAGAAAGGGTACATCCCTGAAACAATTGTGTTTCAATTAAATCACAGGAGGATTTACAATTATGGCAGTAAGAGTTGCAATTAACGGTTTTGGTCGTATCGGCCGTCTGGCTTTCCGTCAGATGTACACAGCAGAGGGTTTTGAGATCGTTGCTATCAACGACCTTACCTCCCCGAAGATGCTTGCACACCTTCTTAAGTATGACTCCACACAGGGCAAGTTCGAGCTCTATGATAAGGTTTCCTACACCGACAATTCCATCATCGTTGACGGCAAAGAGATCACCATCTATGCTGAGAAGAACGCTGCTGACCTTCCGTGGAAGGATCTTGATATCGACGTCGTTCTTGAGTGCACTGGCTTCTACACCTCCAAGGCAAAGGCTCAGGCTCATATCGATGCAGGCGCTAAGTATGTTGTCATTTCCGCTCCGGCCGGCAACGACCTTCCGACCATCGTTTACAACGTCAACCATGACAAGCTGACCAAGGATGATCACATCATCTCCGCAGCTTCCTGCACAACAAACTGCCTCGCTCCGATGGCTAAGGCTCTTAACGACCTTGCTCCGATCAAGAGCGGCATCATGTGCACGATCCACGCTTACACCGGCGACCAGATGACTCTGGACGGCCCGCAGAGAAAGGGTGACCTCAGAAGATCCCGTGCTGCAGCTGTCAACATCGTTCCGAACAGCACCGGCGCTGCAAAGGCTATCGGCCTTGTCATTCCGGAACTGAACGGCAAGCTCATCGGCGCTGCTCAGCGTGTTCCGACCCCGACCGGCTCCACCACGATCCTTACGGCTGTTGTTGAAGGCACCGTAACGAAGGAAGAGATCAACGCTGCTATGAAGGCTGCTTCCAACGAGTCCTATGGCTACAACGTTGATGAGATCGTTTCCTCCGATATCGTCGGCATGAAGTACGGCTCGCTCTTCGATTCCACACAGACCATGGCTATGCCGCTCGACAACGGCACAACGGAAGTCCAGGTTGTTTCCTGGTATGACAACGAGAACTCCTACACTTCTCAGATGGTCCGCACGATCAAGTACTTCGGCAAGCTTCTTTCCGAATAATTGAATCCCTTTTAAGACCTTCGAAAGGGTCCGGTCAAAAGGACCGGGCCCTTTCTTAGTCAAAACAATCTGTTATTAAGGAGGATTGATTCCAATGCTTAACAAGAAATCTGTTGATGATATCAATGTCAAGGGCCTGCGCGTCCTTTGCCGCTGCGACTTCAACGTTCCGCTGAAGGATGGCAAGATCACTGACGAGAACCGTCTGGTTGCTGCGCTCCCGACCATCAAGAAGCTGATCGCCGACGGCGGCAAGGTCATCCTTTGCAGCCACCTCGGCAAGCCGAAGGGCGTTCCGAAGCCGGAACTTTCCCTCGCTCCGGTTGCTGTCCGCCTTTCCGAGCTTCTCGGCCAGGAAGTCAAGTTTGCAGCTGATGACTGTGTCGTCGGCGAGAACGCAAAGGCAGCTGTCGCAGCCATGAAGGACGGCGACGTTGTTCTCCTTGAGAACACCCGTTATCGCGCAGAAGAGACCAAGAACGGCGAAGCTTTCTCCAAGGAGCTTGCTTCCCTCGCTGATGTCTTCGTAAACGATGCGTTCGGTACCGCTCATCGCGCTCACTGCTCCAACGTCGGCGTCACACAGTACATCGATACCTGCGTGGTCGGCTATCTGATGCAGAAAGAGATCGACTTCCTCGGCAACGCTGTCAACGATCCGGCTCGTCCGTTCGTTGCAATCCTCGGCGGCGCCAAGGTTGCTGATAAGCTGAATGTTATCTCCAACCTTCTTGAGAAGTGCGACACCCTCATCATCGGCGGCGGCATGGCTTACACCTTCCTGAAGGCAAAGGGCTATGAGATCGGCAAGTCTCTCCTTGACGAGACCAAGATCGACTACTGCGCAGAGATGATCAAGAAGGCAGAGGCCAACGGCAAGCAGCTCCTTCTCCCGATCGACACGGTCGTCACCTCCGAGTTCCCGAACCCGATCGATGCTGAGATCGCCACGGAAGTCGTTCCGGCTGACGCTATCCCGGCTGACAAGATGGGCATGGATATCGGCCCGAAGACCATCGAGCTTTACAGCAACGCTGTCAAGGCTGCCAAGACGGTCGTATGGAACGGCCCGATGGGCGTTTTCGAGAACCCGATCCTTGCGGCCGGCACGAAGGCTGTCGCGGCTGCTCTTGCAGAGACCGACGCGATCACGGTCATCGGCGGCGGCGATTCCGCAGCGGCTGTCAACCAGATGGGCTTCGGCGACAAGATGAGCCACATCTCCACCGGCGGCGGCGCTTCCCTTGAATTCCTTGAGGGCAAGGAGCTTCCGGGTGTTGCGGCGGCGAACGACAGATAAGAGGTTTTCATTTTTGTAATTAAGGAGGAATGATTCCAATGGCAAGAAGAATCCTTGCGGCAGGCAACTGGAAGATGAACATGACACCGACCCAGGCTGCTGCCTTCATCAATGACAACAAAGAAGCTTTTGCAAGTGACGAAGTCGACGTTCTCTTCTGCGTACCGGCAATCGACCTTCCGGCAGCTCTTGCGGCTGCTGAAGGCACGAACATCAAGATCGGTGCCGAGAACATGTACTTCGAGGAGAAGGGTGCTTTCACGGGCGAGATCGCTCCGTGCATGCTCGATGATCTCGGCGTCAAGTACGTCATCATCGGCCACTCCGAGAGACGCGAGTATTTCGCCGAGACCGATGAGATCGTCAATAAGAAGGTCCTCAAGGCTCTTGAGCACGGCATCACCCCGCTTATGTGCTGCGGCGAGACCCTGACCCAGAGAGAGCAGGGCGTCACGATGGATTTCATCCGCCAGCAGGTCAAGATCGGCCTCCTCGGCGTCGACGATGAGGCTGTCAAGAAGGTCGTCATCGCCTACGAGCCGATCTGGGCGATCGGCACCGGCAAGACCGCTACCTCCGACCAGGCTGAAGAAGTCTGCAAGGGCATCCGCGATCTTATCTGCGAGCTTTACGGCGCAGAGGTTGCCGAGGAAGTCCGTATCCTTTACGGCGGCTCCGTGAACGCAGGCAACGCTGCCGAGCTGTTCGCCAAGCCGGACATCGACGGCGGTCTCGTCGGCGGTGCTTCCCTGAAGCCGGATTTCTGCAAGATCATCAACTATAAATAATAGAACCTAAGTGTGTATCCCCGGTTCACAATTTGGACCGGGGATATTTTAAGGAACGAAGACAAGGAGCCGTTTATGCCGCAGGACCCTTTTATACTGCTGAGCTATATAAATACAAAATTAAGGGATGAATACAGTTCTCTGGACGATCTCTGCGAGTACGAAGATATCGACAGGGGCGTTCTCGAAGGGCGCCTCGCGATCATCGATTACGAATACGACGCGGACCAGAACCGGTTTGTATTTGTCTGAACGGTATCCACTATCAATAAAGGAGCGTATCAAATATGAGTGATAAGAGACCAACAGTACTCATGATCCTCGACGGCTACGGCGAGTCGGATGTACATGAGCACAACGCTGTCTGGCTTGCCAAAACGCCGGTCATGGACTACCTCAAGGCGAACTATCCGTTCGTGAAGGGCTATGCCTCCGGTCTTGCAGTCGGTCTTCCCGACGGCCAGATGGGCAACTCCGAGGTCGGCCACATGAACATGGGCGCCGGCAGGATCATTTACCAGGATTTCACGCGCATTTCCAAGGCGATCGACGACGGTGATTTCTTCACAAATGAAGAACTCCTCGCCGCCGTGAACAACGCCAAGGAGAACGGCACGGACCTTCACCTCATGGGACTTATCTCCCCGGGCGGCGTCCACAGCCACACAACCCATCTCTATGCGCTGCTGAAGCTTGCGAAGGATAACGGTCTTAAAAATGTCTACGTCCACTGCTTCATGGACGGCCGCGACACCCCGCCGGAAGCCGGCAAGGGCTACATCGCAGAGCTCATGGACAAGATGAAGGAGATCGGTGTCGGTGAGATCGCGACCATCGAGGGCCGCTACTGGGTCATGGACCGCGACAACCGCTGGGAGCGCGTCGAGAAGGCTTACATCGCCCTCACCAAGGGCATCGGTGTTCCGGCCGACAACCCGCTGGACGGCATGCAGGCTTCCTACGACAACGAGAAGCCGGATGAGTTCGTCGAGCCGATCGTTATCATGAAGGACGGCAAGCCGACCGCGACGATCAAGGACGGCGATTCCGTCATTTTCTTCAACTTCCGTCCGGACCGCGCCCGTGAGATCTCCAGATGCTTCTGCATCGACGATTTCCAGGGATTCGACCGCGGACCGCGCATCAAGACCACCTATGTCTGCTTCACGGACTATGACAAGACCATCCCGAACAAGCTGGTCGCGTTCAAGAAGCAGCTCATCACAAATACCTTCGGCGAGTGGCTGGCTGCCAATAACATGACCCAGCTCCGCACCGCTGAGACCGAGAAGTATGCGCATGTCACATTCTTCTTCAACGGCGGCATCGAGGCTCCGAACCCGGGCGAGGACCGCATCCTGGTTCCGTCCCCGAAGGTCGCGACTTACGACCTGCAGCCGGAGATGAGCGCTTACCTTGTCTGCGACAAGCTCTGCGAGGCGATCCGCGGCGGCAAGTATGATGTGATCATCATCAACTTCGCGAACGGCGACATGGTCGGCCACACAGGCGTCGAGTCGGCAGCCATCAAGGCGGTCGAGGACGTTGATGTCTGCATCGGCAGGGCGGTCGAGGCGATCAAGGAGGTCAACGGCCAGCTCTTCATCTGCGCTGACCACGGCAACTGCGACAAGATGTGGGACGAGGAGAAGGGTGTTCCGTTCACGGCTCACACCACGAATCCGGTTCCGTTCATCCTTGTGAACGCGGATCCGAAGTACAAGCTGCGCGAGGGCGGCAAGCTCTGCGACATCGTTCCGACGCTGATCGAGCTCATGGGCAAGGAGAAGCCGGCGGAGATGACGGGAGAGTCGCTGCTGATTGAGGCGTGAGGCTCTTAAAAACACACAGTAAGACAGTAAGACGGGCAGCTTTCGCTGCCCGTCTTTTATAGCTTTATGTCGGCTATTGACTCCGCCTCAATCCCGAAATGATGATAAATCCCCGCTGTATCAAGCCCCTCGCCGATCACAATCACGATCTCCTGGCCGGCCTCGACCGGTTTCAGGGAGATATCCTGCTTGGTTGCGTTGAGCTCCGCCCAGGTCTCGCCGTCTTTGACGAAGCCCTTGACCCGGAAGACCTTCCCGAGAGAGCTGTTGCTCATGAGAGTGTTGACTCTCTCTTTTAATTCGGCGGGGGAGAGCTTCACGTTGAAGCAGTAGACCGAGCTGAAGCTGTTATCGTTCGCAACAGGGAGCTTCACGTGGGACTCGGGACGATAGCCGGAAGCTGCGATCGCGGCGAAGTCCTCGTCTGTGAGATCGGCCCAGTCTTTGGTGAGGATTTCATTTTCAAAGCGGCGGGAGCACATGAAGCGCTTCATTGCCCGATTCATGTGAGAAATCGTGCGAGTGATCTCCTCCGGGGAGGCCTCCTGGGTACGGCTTAAGATGACCGAGCCGGCCTCCGCGACCTGGGAAGTCAGGAGATACTCTGACTCCTCGGTGAGGTCCTCCTCGAGGCGGGCGTCCACGATTGCGATGACCGAGCCGATCTCGTACCAGCCGTCGATGGGCTCCTCGCGGAGGATGTCAAAGAACTCATCCACGTCGAAGACACCGGAGGGCTCCACGAGGACCCGGTCCATGCCCTGCATCGCGAAGGAGATGAGCTTGGTGCGGAAGCGGCGGATGTGGCAGTCGTAATCGCACCCGCCGGCGATCATCTCGAGGTCGCAGTTGTCGCCGAGGAGGTCCTTCAGGAGCATCATGTCGACGTTGACGGCGCCGAAGTCATTTTCGAGAATGCCGACCTTGAGGCCCTGACGGAGGTGGTAGGATGCGTATTTTTTGAGGAACGTGGTCTTGCCGGAGCCTAAAAAGCCGGTGATGAGATCTATTTTAATCATATGTATTTCCCTTCGTTAATGATAATATAGTGTACTACATTTTGGGGAAATCTGCTATACTGGTATTGATTCGTTAAGGAACTTAAATGAGAGGAAACAAACCATGAAAAAGAAAAGAACGAACTTCCGCCTGGCCGCGCTCCTTTTCGCCGTCCTGATGGCCCTTTCGCTCTTCGGGTGCGGGCACAAGAAGCCGGAGGTGCAGGAGAGCATCTCGCTTGCGGTTGTCACCGAGACCCCGGCTGCGGATCCGACAGAGGCCGCAAGGCCGACTGAAACCCCAACCGCCAAGCCAACCGAGACGGCGAAACCGACCGAGACGGCCAAACCGACGGAGACGGTGAAGCCGACCGAAAAGCCGACCGAGACACCGGAGCCGACCACCGAGCCCACCGAAGCGCCGGAGGAAGAAGAAGATCTCCTCGACCCGGACGGCACATACACCTCAATGGAGGATGTGGCCCTCTATCTTTACCAGTACGGTGAGCTCCCGCAGAACTTCATGACGAAAAAAGAGGCGAAAAGGCTCGGCTGGTCAGGCGGAGGGCTCGACGACTACGCCTACGGATACTGCATCGGGGGCGATAAGTACGGCAACTATGAAGGCAACCTGCCGGACGGTAACTACCACGAGTGCGACATCGACACCCTCCACAAGAAAAAGAGAGGAGCGAAGCGGATCGTCTACTCGGACGACGGGCGGATCTACTATACGGACGACCACTATGAATCATTTACGCTGCTGTACGGGGAGGAATAAGAGATGGTTAGAGAATATACGGTCGATCTTAAGGGTTTAAGGGACAGGGCGGACCTGCATGAGCGCATCTTTCATGCGCTGCCGCTGCCGGAATGGTACGGTTACAACCTCGACGCGCTCTATGATGTGCTGACGGAGCCGATGGAGCCGATGAGGATCAGGTTCCTTCATTTTAAAGATGCGGAGAGGGTGCTCGGGGCCTATGCGAACGCGCTTCGCCACATGCTGTGTGATGTGATGGATGAGAATAACAACATAGAGTGTATCTTCTCCTAAAAAACACTTGCACAATTGCAAAAAGAGTGTTACTATACTATGAGTGTTTTCGCAAATGTTTAAAATGCATCTGCAAATAAGTATCAGGAGTGTCTTATGGATATCTTAAGAATCGTGCTTTCTATTATCTATGTAATCGACTGCATCGGCCTTACCGTTGTTGTTATTATGCAGGAAGGAAAGAGTGCCGGACTCGGAGCAATCGCCGGCGCGGCAGATACATACTGGGGACAGAACAAGGGACGTTCCATGGAAGGTGCGCTTGTAAAGGCGACCAGGATTATGGCAGTTATCTTCTTCGTTCTCTCCGTTGTTCTGGTTATGAATTTCCTGAACTGATCGGAATATACAAACACTTCGGTAAATTAGGCCTCTGCAGATCCTGCAGGGGCTTTTCGTGTGAAAAGATATGAAGAGAAATTATGAAGAAAAACCAAAACTGATAACGGATGTGCTCGAACTCGCCGAGGAGATGGACATCCCGGTCAAATTCCCGAAGAATGTCCTTGCACAAGCAGACGCGATGCCGGACTGTGTGTCGGAGTCTGATATGGACGGCCGGGAGGATTTCAGGGAGGAGCTCACCATCACGATCGACGGTCCGGACGCGAAGGACCTCGACGATGCGGTGAGCCTCACAAGACTTTCCGACGGGTACTGCCTCAAGGTTCACATTGCGGACGTGTCCGCCTACGTGCCGGAGAGCTCCGCGCTCGACCGCGAGGCTAAGAAGCGCGGAACCTCGGTCTACATCGGGAACAAGGTTGTTCCGATGCTGCCGAAGCGCCTCTCGAACGGGATCTGCTCCCTGAATGCCGGGGAGGACCGCCTGACTTTGTCCGTCGTCATGGAGTTCGACCTGGCCGGCAAGATCCGCTGCCACCGGATCGTCAAGGGCCTCATCAATGTCAATGAGCGCATGACCTACCCGGATGTGAAGGCCATTTTGGAAAATGAAGACCCCGCCATCGCTCAAAAATACGCGGATCTTGTCCCGATGCTCACCGATATGAAGGAGCTGGCGGACAAGCTCAGGAAACGGAGGGAGATGCGCGGCGGGATCGATTTTGATTTTCCGGAAGTGAAGTTTGACTTCAATGAGGAGGATGATCCGGTCGACGCCCACCCGGAATACGCGGACTGCGCGACGAAGCTGATCGAGGACTTCATGCTGGCGGCCAACGAGACGGTGGCGGAGGAGTTCTTCGGGAAGAGCATCCCCTTTGTGTACCGCGTCCACGAGGAGCCGGACGAGGAGAAGGCGGAGAACATGATCGCCTTTATAAGGCGCTGCGGCGGCACCATCACGAAGAAAGGGAAGAGCCTGACTCCGCGGGAGGTGCAGCAGGCGATCAGGTCGCTCTCCGGCAAACCGGAGGAGGCCATGGCTTCCCAGGTGATCCTGCGCTCTATGCAGCAGGCAAGGTACTCGACGAAGTGCGAGGGCCATTTCGGGCTGGCAGCGAAGTATTACTGTCATTTTACATCGCCGATCAGGCGCTATCCGGACCTGCAGATCCACCGCATCATCCACGATGTGCTCGAGCAGCCGGAAAATGAAGACCGCAAGATGCGCCACTACCGAGACATCCTGCCGGATGTTGCGCTGCTCTCGTCCGTCACCGAGAGGAGAGCCGTGGAGGCAGAGCGGGAGGGCAACAAGCTTCTTTTCTGCAGGCTCATGAAGGCGAAGATCGGACAGAAATTCTTCGGGGTCGTGAGCTCGGTCGTCCGCTGGGGCGTCTACGTGGAACTCCCCAACATGGCGGAGGGACTGGTCCATGTCTCGAAGCTGAACGAGGATTATTTTCATTTTAATGAGGAGAGCGGCACGATGGTCGGGCGCCTCGGCGGCAAGGAGATCCGGGTCGGGGATGCGATGGAGGTCGTCGTCTCCGGGGTCGATCTTGAGAGGCGGCTCATTGATTTTACACCTGCCCCGTAAGGAGGGACTATGGGAGAGAAGAAAGACAGCATCAAGCTGATTGCAAACAATAAAAAGGCGTATCATGATTTTTTCATACTGGAGAAATATGAAGCGGGTATTGAGCTCTTCGGCACGGAGGTCAAGTCCATCCGCATGGGAAAATGCTCCGTGAAGGAGGCCTATGTGGAGATCAAGGACGGGGAGATGCTCATCGTCGGGATGCATATTTCTCCATATGAGAAGGGAAATATCTTCAACAAGGATCCGCTCCGCGTGCGGCGGCTTCTTCTGCACAAGTCGGAGATCCGGAAGCTCGGCGGCAGGATCCGCGAGAAGGGCTTCACGCTGATGCCGCTGCAGGTCTACCTCAAGGGAAGCCTTGTAAAGGTGGAGATCGGCCTTGCGAAGGGCAAGAAGCTCTACGACAAGCGCGACGACATCGCAAAGAAGGATGCGCGCCGGGAGGCGGAGAGAGATTTCAAGACAAGTCAGCTGAGATTCTGAAAAAATGCATTTATTTATGCAATTTGTATAAATGCTTGACAGAAATGTAAGTTAGTGTTTTAATATAAATAGCGGCAAAACCGCGCATTACCAGGGCTTGTACTGGTTTCGACGGGGGTTTTGAAGTCAAGGAAGCCATCCGCGGGCCGGACCGCGTTAAAACCGGAACTTAAAATTAAACGCTAACGATAATACATTAGCAGTCGCAGCCTGAGTGCTGCGTCCGTCGGCCCGGTTGTACCCGTACTCCCGGTAACCGGCGTCAAAATTACGGGAAACGATCAGCGCAAAGCTTTGAGCGCTGAGGCGTAAAATGAAGCTACCAAACATGTGAGGAAGTCTCCTGCCGCGCATGTGAGGGAATGCAAAAGGGGAGACTGTGATGGGAGATGCTTTGAGGGATAGGCTTTCGGACGCGGGTTCGATTCCCGCCAGGTCCATAAGGGGCGAGTACGTTCTGTGAAGAAACGTTCTTGCTCCTTTTTTATTTTTATCTTGTTGGCCGCGGACGATACTGTTCCGCCACATGCAGTAGCTTTGAGGGAGGTGCTTGGATGAACATGAAGAGAGTATTGTCGGCCCTGCTGATCATGGTACTGATCGCAGGACTTGCGGGCTGTGGGGCCGGCAGCAGTGCGGCCGAGGAGGGGAAGAACCCGGATTACAAGGTTGCCATGGTCACGGATGCGGGCGACATCACGGACCAGTCGTTCAACCAGATCACATACGAGGCCATGTCGGAATTCTGTGGGGAGAACAACATTGCCTACACATACAAGAAGCCGGACGGCGATACGGATTACGCCCGCGTCGCGATGGTCGACGTCGCGGTCGCGGAAGGCTACAATATTATCATCCTGCCCGGCTATACGTTCGCCGCGACGCTGGTGGAGACAACCTACAAGTATCCGGATGTCAAGTTCATCTGCATTGACATGACGCCGGGCGACATCATTGCGGCTGCGGTCGGCAATGCGTACTACGCGAACCCGGATGCCTACAATGTGACGGATTACTACAATCCCGCCAACACCTACTGTGCGGTCTACAAGGAAGAGATCGCAGGCTATCTGGCCGGTTATGCGGCAGTGAAGCTCGGCTACAGAAAGCTTGGCTATCTCGGCGGTCAGGCGGTTCCCGCGGTCATGCGTTTCGGCTACGGGTATCTCCAGGGAATCGATGAGGCGGCTGTAGAACTCGGTGCCGCCGATGAAGTCAATGTCGAATACGCCTACGGCGGGCAGTTCTTCGGCTCCACGGAAATCACGGCGGCCATGGACACCTGGTACACAAAGGGAACCGAAGTCGTGTTTGCCTGCGGCGGCGGAATCTTCACATCCGCTGCGGAAGCGGCGGCCAAGGTCGGCGGCAAGGTCATCGGCGTTGACTCTGACCAGTCACCGATCATCGACGCTTACGGGAAGGGCATTACGGTGACGTCGGCCATGAAGGGACTCGGCGTCACGGTCAAGAATATGATCAGCGCGATCGTATTTGACGGCACATGGGAAGAGCATGTCGGCAAATTTGAAAACCTGGGCCTGGTCTCCGGAACCGATATGTCCGAGAACTATATCGCGCTGCCGGAAGAGACGACCCAGTGGAATGATGATTTTACGGTCGATGACTATCATGAGCTCGTCCGGAGGATCTATGACGGCGAACTGATTGTCGATAACAGCATCGACGCAGTGCCCGAGACCTCCGTATCCGTCAATGTGCGCCAGGGCTCCATTGTATAAGTGCCCGAAAAGGAGATGATGATATGAGTGAATACGCAGTAGAAATGCTGAATATAACAAAACGCTTTCCGGGCATCATTGCAAATGACAACATCACGCTCCGGCTGAAAAAGGGCGAGATCCACGCGCTGCTCGGCGAGAACGGAGCCGGCAAGAGCACACTCATGAGTGTTCTGTTCGGTCTTTACCAGCCGGAAGAGGGTGAGATCCTGATCGACGGCAAAAAGACGGCCATAAAGAACCCCAATGACGCGAACGCGCTCGGGATCGGCATGGTTCACCAACACTTCAAGCTGGTCGAGTGCTTCTCGGTCCTCGACAATATCATCCTGGGTGTCGAGCCGACGAGCGGGCTCTTCCTGAAGAAGGACGAGGCCAGAGCGAAAGTCATGGCTCTTTCCGAGAAATACCACCTGGCGGTCGACCCGGATGCGATCGTGGAAAATATCACGGTCGGCATGCAGCAGAGGACGGAAATCCTGAAGATGCTGTACCGGGACAACGATATTCTCATTTTCGATGAGCCGACGGCGGTCCTCACCGTGCAGGAGATTGAGGAGCTGATCCAGATCATGAAGGGGCTTGCGGCAGAGGGGAAGAGCATTCTCTTCATCACCCACAAGCTGAATGAGATCATGGAGGTCGCGGACCGCTGCACCGTTCTCCGCAAGGGCAAATATGTCGGGACGGTCGATATCAAGGACACGACCCAGGAGAAGCTGTCGGCCATGATGGTCGGCCGCAACGTCAGCTTCAGGGTGGACAAGAAGCCCGCGAAGCCGGGCGAGGTCGTCCTCGAAGTGAAGGGGATGACCGTGGCAGGACACAACAAGAAGGACGCGGTTAAGAATGTCAGCTTTAAGGTCCGCCGCGGGGAGATCGTCTGCATCGCCGGCATCGACGGCAACGGTCAGACGGAGCTCATCTACGGGCTGTCGGGACTCGAGCCGTTAAAGAGCGGGTCCATCATGCTCAAGGGCAGGGACGTGTCAAACGAATCCGTGCGGCGCAAATCGATCCTCGGGATGAGCCACATTCCGGAAGACCGGCATAAACACGGGCTGGTTCTCGACTATTCGCTTGAGGATAATCTGGTTCTGCAGCGCTATTTCGAGCCGCAGTTTACGGACAAATTCGGTATGCTGAAGCGGAAGGAGATCCGCGAGTATGCCGAAGGACTGATCGAAACGTATGACGTCCGCTCCGGCCAGGGAGCCCAGACGATCACGCGAGCGATGTCCGGCGGCAACCAGCAGAAGGCAATTATCGCCCGCGAAATTGACAAGGATCCGGATCTTCTGATCGCGGTGCAGCCGACGCGAGGCGTCGATATCGGCGCGATCGAGCAGATCCACAAGCAGCTGATCGCCGAGCGGGATGCCGGCAAGGGAGTCCTCCTTGTGAGCCTGGAGCTCGACGAAGTTATGGATGTCCCGGACAGGATCCTGGTCATCTACGAAGGGCAGCTTGTCGGAGAATTCAGGCCCGGTGAAGTGACGATGGAAGAGCTCGGACTCTATATGACCGGCGCCAGAAGACAGGAGGCGTTTAAATCATGAAAGAAGAAAAGAAAAGCATTCTGATGAAACCCGGCGTTCAGTCGGTTCTGGCATCACTGATCTGCATCCTGATCGGCCTCCTGATCGGCTACATCGTGCTTTTATGCATCAATCCCGCGGGGGCAACGAAGGCGATCATCTCGATCCTGAAGAATTTCCTGTATTTCCCGAGACCGGCGGTTGCGCTGGAATATTTTGGAAGTACGCTGGTCAAGACGGCTCCGCTTCTTATGTGTACCCTGGCAATCCTGTTTGCCTACAAGGTCGGTCTCTTCAACATCGGAGCGGCAGGACAGTATGCGATCGGCGCCGGCTGCGCTCTTTACTGTGCGATCGGGCTCAAGATGCCCTGGTACGTGTGCCTTCTTGCAGCCATGATCGGTGGCGGTCTCCTCGGCGGAATCGCAGGCTTCCTGAAAGCCTACCTCAATGTCAATGAAGTCATCGCCGGCATCATGCTCAACTGGATCAGCCTCTATTCGGTCAACATGCTCCTTACCAATGTCAAGGAGTCCAGCACCACTTACACGCTGGCGCTTCGGACAAATGCGCCTCAGGGGCTTATCCCGGGCATGGGCCTTAAAGCTCTGTTTTCGAACAACAAATACGTCACGATCGCAATCCCGCTGGCGGTTCTCTTTGCAATCCTTGTATGGGTCGTGATGGAGAAGACAAAGCTTGGATTTGAGCTGAAGGCCACCGGCCTCAACAAGAATGCAGCCAAGTACGCCGGCATGAAAGAGAAGCAGAACATTATCCTGACAATGGTCGTCTCCGGCTGCATCGCAGGGCTGGGCGCCGCATTCCTGTACTTAAGCGGTATCGAGCAGTGGTCCTGCGCCCAGACATCGGTTCCCGCGATGGGCTTCAACGGTATTGCGGCCGCTTTCCTCGGAGGGCTGAACCCGATCGGGTGCATTTTCTCTGCATTTTTCATCCAGCACATCACGAGCGGCGGCTCCTACGTCGACAAGATGATCTACTCGTCGCAGATCTCTGATCTGATCGCGGCCATTATCATTTACTCCTGCGGCTTCGTGATGTTCTTCAAGCACTGCATCAGCAGCGGTATCATCAAAACTAAGAAAGGAGGAACGAAGTAATGGCTCTTCTTTTACAGTATACCCTGATCTACGCATCGGTTCTTATGCTGGTCGCGCTGGGCGGATGCTATTCCGAGCACGGCGGCGTGATCAATCTCGGACTTGAGGGAACCATGGTAATGGGGGCTCTGGGCGGAGCCCTCGTCATGCGGAGCTTTCCGAATCTGCCCGGTATCGCAATGCTTCTGGCGGTTGTCATCGGCGCCGTATTGTTCGGTGTGATCTACTCGCTCCTTCTTGCGGTCGCGGCAATCAACTTCGGGGCTGACCAGACGCTTGTCGGCACGGCCATGAACCTTCTCGGCACGGCCGGAGCAACCGTCTTTGTCAAGGCGCTCAACATGTCCGGCAACAGCAACAACGTATCCTCCTCCATTCAGTACATCGAGCAGAAGAAGGCCTTTGCCCTGTTTAAGATCGGCACCTTTGAAGTCAGCTGGTTCATGGTGCTGGCCGTCCTGATCCTCATCGCGGCCCATGTCGTCCTCTACAAGACGAAGTTCGGTCTCCGGCTCATGGCCTGCGGCGAGCATCCCCAGGCGGCGGACTCGGTCGGCATCAACGTCTACAAGATGCGCTACGCGGGCGTCCTGATCTCGGGCGCGCTGGGCGGCCTCGGCGGTATCGTCTACATCACGGCAGGCGTCAGTGAGTGGAAGTTCGAGAACGGCGTCGCCGGCTTCGGCTTCCTGGCCCTCGCGGTCATGATCTTCGGCCAGTGGAAGCCGACCCTTATCGGCGCGGCGGCACTGCTCTTCGGACTGTTCCGCGCGCTGTCCAACGTCTACGTCGGTTTTGATTTCCTGGTCGGCCTGAATCTCCCGGGAACATTCTACAACATGCTTCCCTACATTATCTCGCTCGTAATTCTGGCGATCTTCTCGAAGAATTCGGGAGCTCCGAAGGCGGAAGGAATTCCGTACGACAAGAGCCGGCGCTGATTCTTAAAGCACTTCAAAAGTCCCCGCTCTTTTATGGAGCGGGGCTTTTTTGTGGTTTCAATCACCCCGGCAGTGTGTTATAATAGCGGGAAACACAAAACGAGTACGGAGGTTTGACATACATGAAAAAATACGATTATCTGGTCGTCGGAAGCGGCCTTTACGGATCTGTCTTTGCCCGTGAAGCCAAAGCGCACGGCAGAAGCGTTCTGGTGATCGACAAGAGACCCAATATCGCCGGAAACGTCTATACGGAGAAGATCGAGAATATCCATGTGCATAAGTACGGGGCGCATATTTTCCACACGAATCTCCCCTATGTCTGGGAGTACGTGCAGCAGTTCGCGGTTTTCAACCGCTTCACCAATTCGCCGGTCGCGAACTACAAGGGAGAGCTCTACTCCCTGCCGTTCAACATGTACACCTTCAACAAGATGTGGGGAGTTGTGACGCCCGAGGAGGCCGCCGCAAAGATCGAAGAGCAGCGGAAGGAGATTACCGGAGAGCCGAAGAATCTCGAGGAGCAGGCGATCTCCCTCGTCGGTCGCGATATCTATGAGAAGCTGATCAAGGGCTACACCGAAAAGCAGTGGGGCCGCGACTGCAAAGATCTGCCGGCCTTCATCATCAAGCGTCTGCCGGTGAGACTGACATTTGACAATAACTACTTCAACGCGCTCTACCAGGGCATCCCGATGGGCGGCTACACCGAGATGGTGGCCAATATGCTGGACGGGATCGAGGTGAAACTGGGCGTTGATTATCTGGAGAATAAAGAGGAACTTGACAAGATCGCGGACAAGGTGATCTACACGGGTCCGATCGACGCCTACTTCGGATTCTCGCTGGGGAATCTTGAGTACCGTTCGGTCCGCTTTGAAAATGAAATCCTCGATATCCCCAACTTCCAGGGCAATGCGGCCGTCAACTACACGGACCGTGAGACTCCGTGGACCCGCATCATCGAGCACAAGTGGTTTGAGTTCGGCAGGGATGACGAGGGCAGGGATATCCCGAAGACCGTCATTTCAAGAGAGTACAGCTCCGAGTGGAAGCCGGGCGATGAGCCCTACTACCCGGTGAACGACGAGAAGAACGGGGCGCTCTACAGGGCCTACCGGGAGATGGCCGACAGGGAGGAGCATGTGATCTTCGGCGGCCGTCTCGGCGAGTACAAGTATTACGATATGGATCAGGTTATCGCAGCGGCACTTGAGATGTGCCGGAAGGAGCTTCCTTAATGCATCGCATCTTTTATATCATGGGAAAAAGCGCGACCGGGAAAGACAAGCTGTACCGGAATCTGCTGGCGTATTTTTCCGAAAATGAACCTATTTTAAAACCGCTTGTCCTCTACACGACCCGGCCGATGCGGACCGGCGAGGAGAACGGGAAGGATTACTGGTTTGTGGACAGGGCTTCATTTCTTAAAATGAAAGAAGCCGGAAGCGTGATCGAGGAGCGCACCTACGACACGATCCACGGACCCTGGACGTATTTTACATCGTCCGCCGGAATCGATCTCGAAAGGCACAGCTATCTCGGGATCGGAACGCTGGAATCCTTCACGAAACTTGCAGGATATTTCGGGAGAGAGCGCGTTGTCGATCTCTATGTGGAGGTCGAGGACGGGCTGAGGCTTGAACGGGCCGTCCGGCGGGAGAGGAAGGAGGCAGAGCCGAAATATCAGGAGCTCTGCAGGAGGTTCCTCTCCGACTCGCAGGATTTCTCGGAAGAAAACCTCGAAAAGGCCGGAATTGAGCGGAGATTTTCCAATAATGAGGAATTTTCTGATTGTCTGTGTGCATTAAGGCAGTTTATTGAATCGTATTAAGAACAATATTAGTAGTTTTTATAGCGTGACAAGGTCCCGATGAAACGATATAATGATATCGAATTTACCGGATGGTCCGGTATCTGAATGGAGGAGATTATTATGATTGAAGGCAGAATTTACAACTTTTCGGCAGGCCCGAGCATTCTTCCCGAGGAAGTGCTCCTGAAAGCGCAGAAGGAGCTTTTAAACTGTGAAGGCTCCGGCATGTCCGTGCTCGAGATGAGCCATCGCTCCAAGGTGTTCGACAATATTATCAATGCTGCCGAGGCAAACCTTCGCAAGGTCATGAACATTCCGGACAACTACAAGGTCCTCTTCCTGCAGGGCGGCGCGACGGGCGTATTTGCGTCCCTGGCCATGAACCTCGGCAACAAGACCGGCGCGGCTGATTACATCATCAGCGGCAATTTCTCCGGCGGCGCCTACAAGGAGGGCAAAAAGTACCTGAAGGATGCCAGAGTCGCGGCAACCTCCGAGGCTGACAATTTCACATATATTCCTTCCCAGGATCAGCTTGTTCTGAATCCGGATGCGGATTACGTCCATGTCTGCTGGAACAACACAATCTTCGGCACCAAGTACCAGTATATCCCGGAGACCGGCAATGTCCCGCTGGTTGCGGATATGTCCTCCAGCATCCTCTCCGAGCCGGTGGATGTCTCCAAGTTCGGCATGATCTATGCAGGCGTTCAGAAGAACCTTGCGCCGGCCGGCATGGCGATCGTCATCGTCCGTGAGGATCTCATCGGAAATGCAATGCCGATCACCCCGAAGGTCTGGGACTACAAGATCATGGCGGACAAGAACTCCATGCTCAACACACCGCCGTGCTTCGTCATCTATTTTGTCAAGCTCGTTACCGATTACATCATGGAGCAGGGCGGCCTCGAGGCCATGAAGGCCCGCAACGAGGAGAAGGCAAAGATCCTCTATGATTATCTGGATTCCCAGGACTTCTACAAGGCGGCTGCCCGCAAGGAAGACCGTTCCATCATGAATGTCACCTTCAGAACCGGCGACGAGGCGCTCGATGCGGAGTTCGTCAAGGGACAGGCGGCCCATGGATTCTCCAACCTCAAGGGCCACAGACTGGTCGGCGGCATGCGTGCTTCCATCTACAATGCGATGCCGAAGGAAGGCGTCGAGGCACTCGTTGAGTACATGAAGGAGTTTGCCGAGGCACATAAGTAATTAGAAGTAAGGAGAAAGAATGGCGGTTTTCAGACCATTTAAAGCGGTGAGACCTAAAAGGGAGTATGCGGCGCGCGTCGCCGCACTCCCGTATGATGTCATGAGTTCCGGGGAGGCGAGAGAGATGGTGAAAGACGATCCCTACTCGTTTCTCCATATTGACAGACCTGAAGTCGATCTCGATCCTTCGGTGAACATTTACGATCCGGCGGTCTACAAAAAGGCAGGAGAGAACCTTAAGGGGCTCCTTACAGCCGGGATCAATGTCCGGGAGGAAAAGCCGGTCTACTACATCTACCGGCAGATCATGGACGGGAGAGCGCAGGCCGGCATCGTCGGATGCGCATCGATCGATGATTATGAAAATAACATCATCAAAAAGCACGAGCTGACCCGCGAGGACAAGGAGGAGGACCGTGTGCGGCACGTGGATGCCTGCAATGCAAACACGGGGCCCATCTTCCTGACGTTCCGCGATGACGGACGTGTGACGGAGTTTATCAATTCCTGGATGGGGAACCATGATGCGCTCTTTGATTTCACCGCCGATGACGGGATCCGCCATGCGGTCTGGACGATCGATGACGCGGAAGTGATCGGCAGCATTGAGAGATACTTCGGCGCGGTTCCTTCATTTTACATTGCGGACGGCCACCATCGCTGCGCATCGGCTTACCGGGTCGGCAAGATGCGGCGCGCCGCAAAGCCGGATTACGACGGGACCGAGGAGTTCAATTTCTTCCTCTCTGTTCTCTTCCCGGCAAATGAACTTAAGATCATGGACTACAACCGTGTCGTGAAGGATCTTAAGGGACTTACGGCAGGGGAATTCCTTGAGAAGGTGTCAGGGAAATTCACGGTGAAGGAGCTTCCGGAAAATGCAGACCATCATCCGGCCGGCAAGCATACGGTCAACTGCTTTGTTGAAGGAAAATGGTATGCGCTCACCGCGAAGAAGGGTTCATTTGACGAAAATGACCCGGTAGCCCAGCTTGATGTCTCCATCCTGCAGGACAATCTCCTCGGGCCGGTCCTCGGGATCGACGATCCCCGCACCGATGAGCGGATCCGCTTTATCGGCGGAATACGAGGACTCGGGGAGCTCGAGAGACTTGTAAATGAGGGCGGCGGGGCTGCATTTGCCATGTATCCCACAACCCTTGACGATCTTATGACGATAGCGGACACAGGACTTATCATGCCTCCGAAATCAACCTGGTTTGAGCCAAAGCTTAGGAGCGGACTCTTTATTCACGAACTTTCTTAATATAAGGATGGGCAGATGGAACTTTATGTTGCAGGGGGATGTTCAGAACATGGGAGAAACTGTTTTCTTGTAAAAGGCGGGAAATCGTCTTTTATTGTCGATGCAGGTCTCATGAAGGAGACGCCGTGCAGCCCGTATCCGAGGCTGACCGGTGAACAGATACGGGATGCGCAATATCTCTTTTTGACCCACTGTCATGCCGATCATACGGGAGCGCTGCCGTTTCTTCTGAAACACGGCTTTTCCGGAAGGATCGTTGCCAGCCGCTTCACCTATGACATGCTTCGTTTCCGCAATCCGAATGCGGTGACGGTCGAGCATCTGGGTGAGAGCGGACGGATGATTCCGCTTGAGCGCGGCATGTCGATGATGTGGGGGAGAACAGGGCACTGCCAGGGCAGTGTCTGGTTTCTGATTCAATTTCAGGGGAAGAAGCTGCTGTTCTCCGGCGATTATACGGAACATTCTCAGGTATATAAAGTTGATAAAATAAGGGACCTTACGGCGGATCTGGCTGTGATCGACTGCGCTTACGGGCGTTTTGCAAGCCGGGGAGATTACAATCTCGATTCTTTCAGAAATGAAATCGCCGAGATGAAGGCGGAGAAGAGGCCAATGCTCTTTCCGGTGCCGGCTCACGGGCGCGGCTTCGATGTGATGCGGGAGCTCATGAACCAGGATATTCCGGTCTATGCGGACCAGGTGCTGATCGACGAGCTCGTGAACACCAAGGACCGCGGCAGCTGGCTCAAGAAACGGTTTATCAGAAAGCTTCGCGAATATGATCTGCACAGGCTGGACGAGTTCCCGGAACCGCTCTCGTTCGTTCTCTATGAAAAATACGGACCCAACATGCACAAAAGCGACCGCTTCTCACCGGAGGTTCTCGAGGCCGGAAGGCTGATCCGCAGCGCGGAAGCGGGCCGCAAGCCCGGTAAAGGGGCGGTCGGCATCCTGATCCGTGACTCCCAGCTCTCCAAGGCCTGGAACAGGGCCTCGGCGCTCGAGGTGTACGGCGAGGGCGGCATCACGATCCTGACAGGCAAGCAGCTCCCGACCAGCTATGCTAAGACGCTGCTGGATTCGAATTTCGCGGTTTTCCGCAGGCTCTCCGTTCACCAGAACGCGGATGAGCTGATGAACCTCCGGGAGAAGAACAATTTCAGGACGATCATACCGTATCATTGCGGAGAGGTTCTTTCATTTGACAAAAAGAACATCAAGGTCATGCACCCGGGTGAGAACATTCGGTTTTAAACAGGTTTATATATGGCAGGCAATACATTTGGAAAAATCTTTACAATAACAACCTTCGGGGAGTCCCACGGCATGGCTCTCGGCGTGATCGTCGACGGCTGTCCTGCGGGACTTTCTCTTTCGGAGGAAGATATAGCTCCGTATATGGAGCGGAGGAGGCCGAACGGGGGTGCATTTTCCACCGGACGGCAGGAGGCGGATGCGGTTCGGATCCTCTCGGGTGTGTTCGAGGGCAGGACGACCGGGACGCCGATTATGATGATGCTGGAAAATAAAGACCAGCGCTCCCGTGATTACAGCGCGATCAAGGATATCTACCGTCCGGGTCACGCGGACTTCGGATTTGATGAAAAATACGGCTTCCGGGACTATCGGGGCGGCGGGCGTTCATCCGGCCGTGAGACGAGCGGCCGCGTGGCCGGCGGTGCGGTTGCCCTTAAAGTGCTGAAAGAGCTGGGAATCGAGTGTGAGGCGCGCGTGATCCGCGTCGGAGATGTGGATGCCGGAGACGAGACGGCGGTAAGGCAGCTGCTCGATGAGTGCCGGGCGAAGGGCGATTCCATTGGAAGCACGGTGGCGCTCACCGTAAAAGGCCTGCCGGCAGGGCTCGGAGACCCGGTATTTGAGAAGCTGGATGCAAACCTGGCCAAAGCCATGTTCTCCATCGGGGCCGTGAAGGGTCTTGATATCGGGGAGGGCTCCCGCGCCGCGGAGCTTTTCGGCAGCGAAAACAACGATGCGTTCTGCATGGACAGGACCAGGGTCAGGAAAAAGACAAATCATGCCGGCGGGATCCTCGGCGGCATCAGCGACGGGGCGGACATCGAGATGAAGATCTATTTCAAGCCGACGCCGTCCGTCTCGGTCATGCAGGAGACCGTGACAAACACCCATGAGGAGACGCAGGTTTCCGTAAAGGGACGGCATGACCCGGTCATCGGCTATAGGGCAGCGGTAGTATGCGAGTGTATGGCGGCCCTTGTGCTGGTCGATGCACTGCTCATCAATATGGGGGCGAAGATGGACCGGATCATGGATTTTTACCGGGAAAAATAAAGCTGCGGGGATCATCCCCGAAAAAAGCAGGTTCTCCGTCTGGAGAACCTGCTTTTTAAGAACCGTTTTTTATGCCATGATGCTGTCGTCCAGCTCCAGGCAGGCGTCGAGGGCTTCCTGCTCGGGGACATCGCGGATGACTTCCGGAGCCCTGTCGATCTTATGGAAGATGATGCAGTTCGGGGCATCGACCGTCTTCGGCTTGCCCTTCATGGAGATGTACTTCTCTTCATAGTTGATGGCAAACGTCGTGATCGTGCCGGTTGCGTTGTTGGCAACCGCCATGTGCTTCTGATCCGGGAAGAGGGCAAGATCCTTGGGATAATCGCCTGCGGTCGGAAGCGCGAAGAGCTTGGTGAGGCGGCCGGTTTCCTGATCGATGGAGAAGCAGGCGACCGAATCGTCTCCGGCGGTGGAGGAGAAGATGTACTTCCCGTCGTAGCTTAAGCGCATCGAGGAGGCCGCATCGTGCGGATCGCGGGAGTTAGAGAGTGTCGAATACTCCTCAAGAAGCTCGAAGCGCGGCAGGCCCGCCTCGTTGAGATGATACGAGTAGAGACGGATCTTGCTGGTGATCTGGCAGAGAACGTATGCAAACCGTCCGTCCTTGGAGAAATGAATGCTCTTCGGACCGGTCTGACCGCCCATGCGGAGGATATCAACCTGGTTAAGCTTCTTGGAGACCGGGTTCAGCCGGTAGATGACGATCTGGTCCAGAGCCTCATCGACGGCACAGATATACTTGTTGTCCGGCGTGACGCGCGTGCAGGTGACATGCGGGCGGAAGGAGCGCTCGACAAGCGCGCCCGTGCCGCGGTGGAAGACGCCGTCCACGAGACGTCCGAGATGGCCGTCGCCGTGTGTGTGTACCACGGAAACCTTGCCGTCGTGATAGCCGGACACGAAGAGATATGTACCGGTCAGGTCGGTGGAAAGATGGCAGCCGCGCATTCCGTCGATCCCGATCGCGTTGATCAGAAGGAGATTGCCGTCCGGCTCGATCTCAAAGACGGCCACGCCTTCGTCGGCGATGGAGTAGAGATATTTCTCGTTTCTGGAAACACAGAGATATGAAGAGTTGCTGACGGGGACTATCTTGCGGAGCAGAAGGAGGCCTTCCTCCACGTTGACATCGTAGATATGGATCCCTTTGCTTTTACCGTTTGTATAAGTACCTACGTAAGCTACATAGTTTTCACTGCTCATAATCATTTTCTCCTTATCCTTAAAATAAGCGGATCACATTCATATTATAAAACAAAAGCAGATGCATTTCTACAACTTTTTTGGTAAAATTGACCATTGATTGATAAATACATTTGAAGTTAAAATAAAGCATTAAGAAGAAAGGGGAAACATATGAACCGTTTATTGCGCAAACTTGAACAAAAGTACGGAAAGTGGGCAATACCGAATCTCACGACCGTCATGATCATGTGTTATGTGATCGGCTATGTCCTCCTGACGGTCAATGCCGGTATTATCTCATATATGACGCTTGAACCGGGCCTTATCTTAAGGGGCCAGGTCTGGAGACTGATCACCTGGATCGTGATCCCGCCGTCGGGAGGGACATTTGCCGGGTTCGGCTCACTGTTCATTGTCATCATGCTGTTTTTCTACTACTCGATCGGCCGGTCGCTGGAGCGGGCCTGGGGAATGTTCCGCTACAACGTGTACATCCTGGGCGGAATGCTGGTGACGGTGATCGCGGCCTTCATCTGCTATTTTGTGTTCTCGGCGATCTACGGAGGCTCGGTCTCGGTCGGCATGTATTTCAGCACCTACTATGTCACGACTTCCATGTTCCTTGCCTTCGCGGCGACATTCCCGGACGCGGTCGTCCTGCTCATGTTTATCATCCCGGTGAAGGTAAAGTATCTGGGGATCCTGTATTTTGCAATGATCGTCTATGAGTGCATCGGTTACGTGCAGCAGATCATGACCGGAGGCGTTTATTATCTGGTTCCCGTCATAGCAATCGCGGCCTCTCTCGTGAACTTTGCGGTATTTTTCTTCTCAACCAGGGACTTTTCCCGGTATTCCTACAAGGAGAGGCAGAGAAAGCGCGAGTTCAATCAGCAGATGGAAGCCGGCCGGCGCAGATTTGCGGAAAATGCAAACCGCGCCCGCTCCTATGACTCCTACGACACCGGCATCGATAAGTCGGATGCGAGGAAGGCAGCCGAAGGGCAGCCTGCGAAGCGCACATTTGCCCGCCACCGCTGCGAGATCTGCGGGCGGACAGAAATCACGGATCCTGATCTTGAGTTCCGTTACTGCTCCAAATGTGAAGGCAGTCATGAGTACTGCATGGAGCATTTATATACACACAAGCATGTGATCATGAGCAAAAACGGACCGGGAACTTTATGATTTAAAAGGCAGTAAGGAGTATTATTATGGAAAAGAAACCTTTTGTATCCCGCGAGAAACTTGAAGAGATCGCAAGCGTGATCCCGACTCCGTTCCATATTTACGATGAAGCCGGTCTTCGCCGGAATATCCGCGATGTAAAGAAGGCTTTCGCATGGAACAAAGGCTTCCGTGAGTATTTTGCGGTCAAGGCCGAGCCGAACCCCGTGATCCTCTCCATCCTCAAGGAGGAGGGCTGCGGCTGTGACTGCTCCTCCCTGACCGAGCTTATGATGGCGAAGGCGATCGGCTGCACGGGCGAGCTGACTATGTTCTCGTCGAACGATACGCCGCCCCAGGAGTATGTCTATGCAAATGACATGGGCGCGATCATCAACCTCGATGACTTCACGATGGTAGATAAATTTGAAAAGGCGGTAGGAAAGTTCCCCAAAACCATGTGCTGCCGCTACAATCCGGGCGGCATCTTCAAGGTGTCCAACGACATCATGGACAACCCGGGAGACGCGAAATACGGCATGACCACCGACCAGCTGTTCCGGGCCTTCTGGATCCTGAAGGAGAAAGGGGTCGAGAATTTCGGTATCCACAGCTTTCTGGTCTCCAACGCCGTGACCAACAACTATTACCCGATGCTGGCCAAGCTCCTCTTTGAGCTGGCGGTTGCCCTGAAGAAGGAAGTCGGCGTCCACATCTCGTTTATCAATCTCTCCGGCGGTATCGGTATCCCCTATCGTCCGGGCCAGGAGCCAAATGACATCTTCGCGATCGGAGAGGGCGTCCGCAAGGCCTATGAGGATGTGCTTGTGCCGGCCGGCATGGGCGACGTCGCGCTCTACACCGAGATGGGCCGCTATGTGACCGGACCGTTCGGGGCCCTCGTCACCCGCGCGATCAACGAAAAGCACATCATGAAGGAGTACATCGGTGTTGACGCCTGCGCGGTCAACCTGATGCGCCCGGCGATGTACGGGGCCTACCATCACATCACCGTGATGGGCAAGGAGGATGCTCCGCTCACGAATCTCTATGACATTACGGGTTCCCTGTGCGAGAACAATGACAAGTTTGCGATCGACCGGATGCTCCCGAAGATCGATATGGGCGACCTGCTCTACATCCACGATACGGGAGCCCACGGCTTCGCGATGGGCTACAATTACAACGGCAAGCTGAAATCCGCCGAGGTGCTCCTCCATGAGGACGGAAGCTTCGATATGATACGGCGTGCCGAGACGCCGGCGGACTATTTTGCGACCTTCAGCAACCTGCCGGTTTACGAGAAGCTCATGGCCGAAGCGAGCAAATAAGGCTGGACTTTTCACACGGATTCTGCTATAGTAATCTGCGTGAATAAGCTGGTGTGTCGGAATGGCAGACGAGGAAGACTCAAAATCTTTTGTGGGCGACCACGTGTGGGTTCGAGTCCCACCACCAGCAGGTTAAGGAGCAGGGCGGAAAGAGGAATCTTTCCGCCCCTGCTGTTGCATATAAAAGACGGATGGATCTGTCTTTCGGAGGTTTTGTTATGACATTCGAGGAAAAAATAGAAAAAGTATTTAAGGAGGCCGAGGAGAATCTGGTGCTTGACCTTCTTCATGCGGGGTTTGCATTTGACAGGGAGATCGAGGGAGAAAGAGTCGCCTTCCGCCGCTCGAGGGACGAACTTAAGGAGGATACCGTGGAGACCGAGTTCTTCTGTTTCCCCCAGAACGGGCAGAGGGACAAATTAAAGCACGGAATGCTCGTGCGCTTTGCGGCAAAGCCCGAGAACCCGGATGAACTGCTTGTGCGGTTCGGGAGCCCTAAGAAGCTCTCCACGAAAAGGCCGGAAAGAAGCGAGACCTACTACAGTCAGGTCGCGTCGAGGGCCGGACGCGAGATCGAGAAAGAGGGTGCCAACACCTACCTGCATCACGATGTCATGATCCGTACACCGGAGAAGGACGTCGTCGGGCTTGATACGTTTGATTTCGAGGCGAACAAGCTCTTTATGCTGGGGCTCTACGGCGGCGAATACCAGTGCTTTGCGGTGAAGAAAAAGAATTAATTGTTCTTGCATTTTAAATATGAATGTAGTATAATTGACAAGCTGTTAAAAACGATGGTCCTCTTCCGGGAAAAATTATAAAAGACGGCGATTGATCTGCGCCGTGCCCGTTATGAACATCCAGGTAAAAAAGGAGATAAAGAAACATGACAGACATCATCAGAGAAATTGAGAACGAGCAGATCAAAGCTGAGATCGAGGAATTCCGCGTCGGCGATACCGTCCGCGTACACGGCAAGATCAAAGAAGGAAACCGTGAGAGAATCCAGATCTTCGAAGGCATCGTCATGAAACGTCAGGGCGGTTCCAACCGCGCAACCTTCACGGTCCGCAAGATTTCGAACGGCATCGGCGTCGAGAAGACATGGCCGCTGCACAGCCCGAATGTTGCTAAGATCGAAGTTGTCCGCCACGGCAAAGTCAGACGCGCAAAGCTGAACTACCTGAGAGAGCGTACCGGCAAGAGCGCAAGAGTCAAGGAAATCATCAAATAAGAAAAGCGGTAATAAGAGGGACAAATACGTTTCGTATCTGTCCCTTTTTCGATTGTCTGAGTGCTTGAAAACGGGGAGAAAACGGCATGGCAGAGAAATACGGGGGCTGGCGCAGGAAGAAAAAAAGGGCGCTCTATGTTTATTTTATAGAGGTCGTCACTGTTCTTTTTCTTGCGGCCATATTTACGTTCGGTTTCTGCAAACAGATTCATATTGAGGAGGATTCCATGTCTCCGCGTCTTATCGCCGGCGATACCGCGCTTGTGGACCGGCTGACCGGAAAAATCTTCGGGATCCGGGAGGGAAACCTGATCGCGTTCAGGCTCTCCGAGCGCGAAAATGCCGCCGTCCATGTCAAACGGGTGGCCGCCGTTCCGGGCGACACCGTGGAGATCAGGGACGGATCCGTCTATGTAAACGGGAAACTGTACGGCGAGGAAGGTATGATCGACATGAACGCGGAGGGACTCGTCCGCGAGATAATCACGCTGGAAAAAGGCGAGTACTTTGTCCTGGGCGACAACAGCGGTGAATCTGAGGACAGCCGCTATCAGGATATCGGCAGTATCGAGAAGAAAATGATCATCGGCAAGGTCTGGTTCGTCGTCTCGCCGCTTAAAAGCTTCGGATTTAAATCGTGAGGTAGAATATGGACATACAGTGGTATCCCGGTCACATGACCAAAACGATCCGGCAGATGCAGGAGGACATAAAGCTTGTCGATATGGTGATCGAGATCACGGATGCGCGTGTGCCCATGGCCGGGCGTAACCCGGATATCGACCGGCTTGCCGGGAACAAGGCAAGGCTTCTCATTTTAAACAAGGCGGATCTGGCCGATGAGGCGGTCAATTCGAGGTGGGTTTCATTTTTCAGCAGGAGAGGCTATGAATGTGTGCTGACCGATGCGAGAGCAAAGGGGAGCATGAAGGCCGTGACGCAGGCGATCGAAAACGCCTCGCGCAAAAAGCAGGAGAGAGATAAGCAGCGGGGCATGAAGCCGCGCCCGGTGCGGGCGATGGTGGCCGGGATCCCGAATGTGGGCAAATCGACGTTTATCAATTCATTTTCCGGAAAAGCGACCGCGAAGACCGGCAACAAGCCGGGCGTCACGCGGGGACGCCAGTGGATCCGGCTCTCCGGCAAAGTGGAGCTTTTAGATACGCCCGGACTTCTCTGGCCTAAGTTCGAGGATCAGGAGGTGGGTGAAAAGCTCGCCCTGGTCGGGACGATCAATGACCAGATCCTGAATGAGGAGGAGCTGGCAATCATGCTTATTAGGCGCCTGAAGACGCTCTGCCCGGGTACGCTGGAAGCCCGCTACGGTGTTTCGGAGACGCTGGAGGAGCCTGCCTTCATGGAGGAGGTCGGCAGAAAGCGGGGCTGCCTTCAAAAGGGAGGCGAGATCGATTACGCGCGGACGGCCGCGATCATGCTGGACGAGTTCAGAAGCGGCCGGCTGGGAAGGATCTCTCTCGAGACCCCGGAGGACTTCACATGACGGAGAAGCAGCTGGCAAAACAGAAGGAAAAAGAGGCGAAAGCGGCGGCGAAGCTTGAAAAGGAGCTTTTGCGCATCGAGAGCCTCATGGTCTTTGAACATGAGTATGAAGGGTACGGACTTATCGCCGGGATCGACGAAGTCGGCAGAGGGCCTCTCGCGGGTCCGGTCATGGCCGGGGCGGTCATCCTGCCGAAGGATCATCCGATCCTCTATTTAAACGACTCTAAGAAGCTTACCGAGAAAAAGCGGGAGGAACTCTATGAGGTCATCATGAAGGAGGCGGTCGCGGTCGGCATCGGCATGGCGTCCGAGCAGCGGATCGATGAGATCAATATCCTGAATGCGACCTACGAGGCCATGCGGGAGGCAATCGGAAAGCTTGCGCCCCAGCCAAATATCCTCTTAAACGACGCGGTGAAGATCCCCGGCGTTTCGATTCGCCAGGTTCCGATCATCAAGGGAGATGCAAAGAGTGCCTCGATCGCGGCCGCGAGTATCGTCGCCAAGGTGACGAGGGACCGGCTGATGGCGGAGTATGAAAAAATTTACCCGGGATACGGGTTTGCAAAGAACAAAGGGTACGGTACGGCGGAGCACATCGCGGCCATAAAGGAGATGGGCCCCTGCCCGATCCACAGGAGATCATTTATCAAAAACTTCATCTGACGAGGCTTACATGGCGATAAACAAGAGAACTGTCGGAGCCGAATACGAGGACATGGCGGCTGAATATCTCAAAAAGCAGGGGTTTCGGATCATTGAGCGGAATTTCTCCTGCCGGACCGGTGAAATTGACATCATCGCGGAGGAGAAAGGCTGTATCTGCTTCGTCGAGGTGAAATACAGGACCCGCAGGGGTCAGGGATCCGCCCTCGAAGCTGTGAATGCGGTCAAAATGAAAAAGATATCCCGGACCGCAGCCTACTGGCTCCTCAGGCACAAGCTTCCGGAGGATACCGCCTGCCGGTTTGATGTGATCGGAATCGAACCGGACGGGATCACGCTTATAAGAAATGCATTTGACTATCGGTATTAGTCTTTCATTTCCCTGTTGCGAAATATACGGACCGGGACTATAATAAGCGATAATGATTTAATTTTAAGGATAAGGTGGCAAGTTATGAAATACAACTTTAAGGAAATCGAGCCGAAATGGCAGACCCGCTGGGAGAAGGCCAGGATCTTTAATGCGCAGGACAACTCCGACAAACCGAAATTCTACGCGCTTGTCGAGTTCCCGTATCCGAGCGGAGCAGGCATGCATGTCGGCCATATCAAGGCGTATTCCGGTCTTGAGATCATTTCCCGCGCGAGAAGAATGCAGGGCTACAATGTTCTCTTCCCGATCGGTTTCGATGCGTTCGGCCTTCCGGCGGAGAACTATGCGATCAAGACCAACCAGCATCCGCGCGTCACGACGGACCACAATATCCATCACTTCTCAGAGCAGCTGAAGAGCGTTGGATTTTCCTTTGACTGGGACCGCGTGATCGACACGACGGATGAAGATTACTACAAATGGACACAGTGGATCTTCCTTAAGCTGTTCGAGAAGGGTCTCGCCTATCGCGACAAGACCTTTGTCAACTACTGCCCGTCCTGCAAGGTCGTCCTTTCCAACGAGGACAGCCAGGGAGGCAAGTGCGATCTCTGCGGATCCGATGTCATCCTGAAGGAGAAGGAGGTCTGGTATCTCCGGATCACCGAGTACGCCGACAAGCTGCTCGAGGGTCTCGATCAGGTCGATTTCCCGGAGAATGTCCGCGCTCAGGAAGAGAACTGGATCGGCAAGTCCAGGGGTGCCTTCGTCAACTTCACGCTGGACGGCATCGATGAGACGCTGCGCATCTACACGACCCGTCCGGACACCCTGTTCGGCGTGACCTTCATGGTCATGGCTCCGGAGCATCCGCTCATCGACAAATACGCCGATAAGATCGCGAACTTTGACGCCGTGAAAGCCTACCGCGACGAGTGCGCAAAGAAGAGCGAGTTCGAGCGTGTGAACCTGGTCAAGGACAAGACCGGCGTCAAGCTTGAAGGCATTGCGGCCGTCAACCCGGTCAACGGCAAGAAGATTCCGATCTTCATCGCGGATTATGTCATGATGGGCTACGGCACGGGCGCGATCATGGCGGTTCCGGGCCACGACCAGCGCGACTATGATTTCGCAAAAGCGTTCGGCATCGATATCATTGAGGTCATCAAGGGCGGCGACATGGCCGTCGAGGCTTACACCGGCGACGGCGAGATGGTCAACTCCGGGTTCCTGAACGGACTTACAAACAAGAAGGACTCCATCGAGTGCATGCTGAAGTTCCTCGAGGAGAAGGGTATCGGCGAGGCAGGCGTCCAGTACAAAATGAAAGACTGGGCCTTCAACCGCCAGAGATACTGGGGCGAGCCGATCCCGATCGTCCACTGCCCGAAATGCGGCATGGTCGGCGTTCCCTACGAAGAGCTGCCGCTCCGCCTGCCGGAGGTTGAAAATTTCAAGCCGGGTGAGGACGGAGAGTCCCCGCTCGCGAGGATCGAGAGCTTCGTGAACTGCACCTGCCCGAAGTGCGGCGGCCCCGCAAAGCGCGAGACCGACACCATGCCGCAGTGGGCCGGTTCCTCCTGGTACTTCCTGCGCTACATCGATCCGAAGAACGATAAGGCTCTCGCGGATATGGACAAGCTGAAATACTGGATGCCGGTCGACTGGTACAACGGCGGCATGGAGCATGTCACCCGCCATATGATCTACTCCAGATTCTGGCATCATTTCCTCTATGATATCGGGGCTGTCAACACCTTCGAGCCGTACGCAAAGCGCACGACCCAGGGCCTGATCCTCGGCTCCGACGGATCCAAGATGTCCAAGTCCCGCGGCAATGTCGTCGATCCGATGGATGTCGTCAATGCCTACGGCGCCGACACGCTCCGCACATACGTCCTCTTCATGGGTGACTACGGCGCATCCTCGCCGTGGAGCGAGACCTCGGTCCGCGGCTGCAAGCGCTTCCTGGACCGTGTGGCCCGCATGGCGGACGACCTGGCACCGGAAAATGAGCCGTCGCTGGAAGCGAAGCTTCACAAGACGATCAAGAAAGTCAGCTCCGACCTCGAGGAGATGAAGTTCAACACCGCCATCGCAGCCATGATGGCCCTGATGAATGATTTCGAGGCAGCTCCGAAGGTCGGCAGAGACCAGTTTGTCGACTTCATCAAGCTGCTCTGCCCGTTTGCCCCGCACCTCACCGAGGAGATCTGGGAGGCACTCGGCGGAGAAGGATTCCTCTCCACATCGTCCTGGCCGGTCTACGATGAGTCCAAGACGGTTGAGAATACCGTCGAGATCAGCGTTCAGGTCAACGGCAAGCCGAGAGACGTTCTTATGATCGCCGTCGACGCGGATGAGGCGGCAGCCTCCGAGGCTGGCCTTGCGCTGCCGAAGATCGCGAAGCTGACGGAAGGCAAGAGGATCGTCAAGACGATCTATCGTCCGGGCAAGATCCTGAACTTCGTAGTGAAATAAAAAGATACAGCCCCGGCGAAAGCCGGGGCATTTGTTAAGTGCCGCATACCTTCCGGGGGGTTTTGAAGCGGCAAAGTTAGGAAAGGAAATGAACGACAATAAAGCGAACAATCAGATGCGGGGCATCTTTCATATAATCCTTGCGGCCTTGGGGTTTGCGCTCATGTCTTTTTTCGTGAGGCTTTCCGGAGATCTGCCGACCATGCAGAAGGTTTTCTTCCGAAATCTGGTGGCATTCTTTTTCACCGGATACATGGTGCTTAAATCGCCGGAAGGGATTCATTTCAAAAAGGAGGGGAGAATTCCCCTGTTTCTCCGCTGCGCAATCGGTATGGGCGGCGTCATCTGCAACTTCTGGGCCGTCAGCAACATCGGCCTTGCGGACGCGAACATCTTAAATAAGCTCGCGCCGTTTGCCGCCATGATCATGTCGATCTTTATCCTGCGTGAAGTTCCGAATGCCTTCGAGTGGATGACGGTCGCCGCGGCCTTTATCGGAGCGGCTTTCGTCGTGAAGCCGACCGCGGGGATCGCATCGCTCCCTGCCCTGGTGGGTGCTCTGGGAGGCTTCTGCGCCGGGACGGCCTACACCTATGTGCGGAAGCTCGGAAAGCTGGGAGAGCGCAGGGAGATCATCGTGTTTGCATTTTCAGGATTTTCCTGCCTGGTCAGTCTGCCCTTCTTCATCATCGGGTATCAGCCGATGACATGGCTGCAGCTGCTGTGGCTGATCCTCGCGGGAACGTCCGCCATGATCGGGCAGCTCAATGTGACCGCGGCCTACTCCTATGCGCCGGCGAGCGACATCTCCGTTTTTGATTACTCTCAGGTGGTTTTTGCGGCTCTCCTGGGCTTCTTCGTGTTCGGGGAGCTGCCGGACGTCTTTAGCTTTGTCGGCTACACGCTCATCATCGGAGCGGCAGTCCTGAAATGGTATGTGATGCGCAAAAGAGCGCAGTCCGGAGGTAAATAATGGCATTTGACGGAATCACGACCGCGGCTCTCACAAGAGAACTCAACGAAGCTCTTGCGGGCGGCGGTATCAGCAAAATCATACAGCCGGAGAAGGATGAGCTTCTTCTCACGGTGAAATCCAATAAGGTGCAGTACAGGGTGGCTCTGTCGGCCTCGGCCTCGCTGCCGCTCGTGTATCTGACCCCGGTCAACAAGCAGGCGCCGATGACCGCGCCGAATTTCTGCATGCTTCTTCGGAAGCACCTGCAGGGCGGGCAGATCCTGAGAGTTCATCAGCCGTCCCTTGAGAGGGTGATCATCTTTGATGTCTCCCACAGAGACGAGCTCGGAGACCTGGTTGTGAGGCATCTCATCATCGAACTCATGGGCAAATACAGCAACATCATCCTGACCGATGATGACGATACGATCCTCGACAGCATCAAGCGGGTTCCGTTCTCGGTGAGCTCGGTGCGGGAGGTTCTGCCGGGCAAGAAATGGTTCATTCCGGGCGCCGACACGAAGCAGGATCCGCTCACGGTCGATCCCGTCGGTTTCGGCGAGACGGTTCTTGCATCCCCATATGAGATCTCGAAGGCTCTCTACATGTCCTACACGGGTCTCTCGCCGCTTATGGCGGAGGCAATCTGTGCCGAGGCGGATGTGGAGCCGAGAAAAAAGGCGGCCGACCTCTCCGTGGTGGAGCTGGACGCAGTCCGGGCTGTCTTTGAAAATTTCATGCGGATGATCAAAGCAGGCGAGTTTTCGCCGAATATCGTCTATGAAAATGAAGAGCCGAAGGAATACGCGATGTTTGAGCTTTTCATTTTCAAGGGGATGAAGAGCCGGACATTCGATTCCGTGAGCGGGATGATCACGGCGTTTTACGGGGAGAAAGAAGAGAAGACCCGGATGCGGCAGAAGTCCGCGGATCTCCGGCACGTCGTATCGAACGCGCTTGACCGCGTAAACCGCAAGGCGGTTCTGCAGGAGCGGCAGATGAAGGACACGGAGAAGCGGGAGAAATACCGCATCTACGGAGAAATGCTGAACACCTACGGCTACGGGGCTGAGGAGGGGGCGAAATCCCTCGAGGTGATCAACTATTACACAAATGAACCCCTTACGGTTCCGCTTGACCCCACGCTCTCGGCTTCAGCGAATGCGCAGAAATATTTTGAGCGCTACAACAAGCTGAAGAGAACCGCGGACGCCCTGAAGGACCAGATCGAGGAGACGAGGGCGGACCGCGAGCAGCTGGAATCCTGCCTGGCGGCGATCGACATGGCGGAGTCCGAGGCCGATCTTGCGGAGATCCGCCGTGAGCTCACCGATTTCGGGTTCGTGCAGAAAAAGGCTGCGGTCACAAAGGGCAAAGCCAGAGAGGCGAGACAGAAGCCGCTGATGTTCATTTCCTCGGACGGCTTTACAATGTATGTCGGGCGCAACAACTACCAGAACGAGGAAGTCACCTTCAAGATCGGGAGCGGCGGCGACATGTGGTTCCACGCAAAGGGCATGCCGGGCAGCCATGTGATCGTGAAATCCGGCGGCCGGGAGCTCACCGACCGGGCCTACGAGGAGGCCGGGGCACTTGCGGCCTGGTACTCGTCGGGCAGAAAGGCGGGAAAGGTCGAGGTGGACTACACGGAGAGAAGGAACCTTCGAAAGACGAACGGCGGAAAGCCCGGGTTTGTGATCTACCACACAAATTATTCCCTGATGGCGGTGCCGTCTCTGGAGGGGCTTCGGAAGCTGTGATATGATTTGCTTGACGGGCAAAATGAAATGATGTAAAATACTATGAATCATCAGATAAGGAGCCGCACTATGACGAGAAGCATGACCGGTTTCGGCCGGGCTGAAGCCGTAAATGAAAACCGCAAGCTCACCGTCGAGATGAAATCGGTCAACAACCGCTACCTCGACTTCAACATCAGGATGCCGAAGAAGTTCAACCGCTTTGAAGCTGCGATCCGTGCACTTCTTAAGGAGGAGATCGGGCGCGGGAAGGTGGATGTTTTCATTTCCGAGGAGATCTATAACAGCGGGAGCGGAGAGCTTGCCGTGAATATGGAGCTCGCAAGGGAATACATGCGGGCCGCCAAAGAGATCAGCGAGGGTCTCGGGGTCGGAAATTCTCTTACGGTGCAGGATATCATGAGATTTCCGGAAGTCCTTATCACCCGGGAGGCCGAGGAGGACGAAGAGGCACTCTGGAACGAGCTTGCCGGTGTCCTTAAGGAGGCGGTGGATTCGTTCAACGCAGCCCGCGAGGCGGAAGGTGAGCGGCTTATTGGTGACCTTACGGAAAAGCTTCTCGGGATGAAGGAAAATGTCGCTTTTATCAAGGCGCATGAGACGGAGATCTATGAGAATTACCGCTCAAGGCTTCTTGAGAAGGTGAAAGAGCTGACCGCAGACCGGGAGGTGGATGAGTCTACATTCGCCACGGCGATCGTCGTCTACGCGGACAAGGTCTGCACGGACGAGGAGACCGTCCGGCTGGGCAGCCACATCGAGCAGATGCTTGATGAGTTCAGGAACGGCGGCAGCATCGGCCGCAAACTTGATTTCCTGACGCAGGAAATGAACCGGGAAGCCAACACGATCCTCTCCAAGGCCGGTGATCTTGCGACATCCAATGTCGGAATCAGTTTGAAGACGGATATTGAGAAAATCCGCGAACAGATTCAAAATATCGAATAAATATCGGAGGAAATATGGCTGACAAGGGAGTATTGTTTATTGTCTCGGGTTTTGCCGGTGCCGGAAAGGGCACAGTCACGAAACAGGTTGTAAAAGAGGATGAGAATATAAAGCTTTCCATCTCCGCGACGACCCGCGACATGCGCAAAGGTGAGGCGGAAGGCGTCGATTATTTCTATATTACCAAGGAAGAGTTCGAGCAGAAGATCAAGAACCGCGAGCTGCTCGAATATGCGAAATACGGGGACAATTATTACGGAACACCCCGTGATTATGTTAAAAAGATGCTCGAAGAGGGCAAGGATGTGCTTCTTGAGATCGAAGTGCTCGGAGCCGCCAAGATCAAGGCCTCTCTTCCGAAGACCGTCCGTATCTTCGTCACGCCGCCGTCGGCAAAGGAGCTTAAGAACCGTCTTGTCAGCCGCGGAAGAGACTCCGCTGAGGACATCGAAAAGAGACTGAACCGTGCGGTCGATGAGGCGGAAGACATCGATGATTACGATTATCTGCTCATCAATGACTCCATCGAGCAGTGCGTGAAGGATCTTCACAGCATCATCGAGGCGGAGCGCATGAAGGTGAAACGGCAGCTGCCGTTTATTTCCAGGATCAAAAAAGAACTGGCAGAATTAAACGAGGAGGAATAAACTGTTATGATGATTCATCCGTCCTACAAGGAAATGATAGACGCTGTCAACCAGGAACGCGAAGACGATACGGTTCCGGTCGTATCCAGCCGCTACTCAATCGTGATGGCTACCGCAAAACGTGCGAGACAGATCATCGACGGCGACGAGCCGCTCGCAGAGGAGTATCACGAAGGCGAGAAACCGCTCTCAATCGCGGTGGATGAAGTATTTGAAGGGGCCGTCAAAATCCTGCCTGAGGAAACAAACTGAATCGATTTCTTTGGGAGGGGCACGGGTAACCGGCCCCTTTCTCTTATAAAAAGGTGATAATTCACCCGGGAGGGCTATGAAACTGCTCATGATTTCCCTCGGCTGCGACAAAAACCGTGTCGACTCCGAGGAGATGCTGGGTCTTCTTTCATCCCGCGGCTATGAGCTCACGGACGATGAGGCGGAGGCGGAAGCCTGCGTCATCAATACCTGCTGCTTTATTCAGGATGCGCTCAAGGAGAGTATCGATGAGATCATTGCAGCCGGGAAACTGAAGACCGAAGGAAAATTAAAAATACTGATCGTAACCGGCTGTATGGCGCAGCGCTACAAGGAGCAGATCCTTGCGGAGATGCCCGAGGTGGACGCGGTCGTCGGCGTGACAAAGCGGGCCGGCATTGCAGACATACTGGACGACGCGGTCAAAGGCAAGAAGACGATCGCGGTCGCGGATGCAAGCCGGGATGAGGAGATACCCGCAAAGCGGCTGCTCTCGACAGGCGGTCACTACGCATTCTTAAAGATCGCGGAGGGCTGCAACAAGTGCTGCACCTACTGCGTGATTCCGAAGATCCGCGGCCGTTACAGAAGCTTCCCGATGGAAAAGCTGCTAAAAGAGGCCCGGGAGCTGGCGGACCAGGGGGTCACGGAACTCATCGTGGTCGCCCAGGAGACGACGATCTACGGCAAGGACCTCTACGGGGAGAAAAAGCTGCATGTTCTCCTTCAGGAACTCGCGAAGATCGAGTCGCTTCACTGGATCCGCGTGCTCTACTGCTATCCGGAGGAGATCTATCCGGAGCTCATCGATGTGATGGCGTCCGAGAAGAAGATCTGCCATTATCTGGATCTTCCGATCCAGTCGGCCTCCGATGCGATCCTCAAGCGGATGAACCGCAGAACGACCGAGGCAGAGCTTCGGGATCTGGTCGGGACGCTCCGGAAACGGATTCCGGACATTTTCCTCAGGACGACCATCATCACCGGGTTCCCGGGTGAGACGGACGAGGATTTCGAGAAGACCCTTGCCTTTGTCCGGGAAATGAAATTCGATCGCCTGGGATGCTTCACCTACTCGAAGGAGGAGGGGACTGCGGCGGCGAAGATGCCCGGCCAGATCAGAAAGAATGTCAAGGTCAAGCGCCGGAATGCCGTTATGGCCGAGCAGCAGAAGATATCCCTCGCAAAAGGGAAAGCCCGCATCGGTTCCGTGATGGAGGCCGTTGTGGAGGGCTACCTGCCGGAGGAGGATATCTATACCGCAAGAACATACGGCGATGCGCCCGGCGTCGACGGATATGTATTTGTAGGCTGCGACCGGGAGCTCATGAGCGGAGATTTCATCAATGTCCGCATCACAGGGGCTTCCCACTATGATCTTACAGGGGAGGAAGTTTATGAATCTGCCGAATAAGCTCACTGTACTCCGCATGATCCTTATCGTGCCGTTTGTCGTCGCCATGCTTATGGGAAGAGGCGAAGGCGCTTCAAAATGGGTCGCTCTTGCAATCTTCATCATCGCATCCTTGACGGATATGCTGGACGGACAGATCGCAAGAAGACAGAACCTCATCACCGATTTCGGGAAATTTATGGATCCGCTGGCGGACAAGCTGCTGGTCTGCTCCGCGCTGATCTGCCTTGTGGACCTCAAGCGTCTGCCGACCTGGATCTGCATCATCATCATCGCCCGCGAGTTCGTAATCAGCGGTTTCCGCCTGGTCGCCTCCGACAACGGGATCGTGATCGCCGCCTCCATGTGGGGCAAGGTGAAGACCGTCAGCCAGATGGCCATGGTCATCCTGATGATCGCGAATATTCCGCAGCTTGGCGTCCTCACGACGGTGATCATGTATGTCGCCTGCGCGCTCACGGTGATCTCGCTTGTCGACTATATCGCCAAGAACAAGCAGGTCATCTCGGCGCAGAAGTGAGGCTTCACATGGGTACAAAAACGATCGAAGAAAAATGCGTCGAGCTTCTGCTTGAGCGGAAGCTGACGCTCACGACGGCCGAATCCTGCACCGGAGGCATGGTCGCCTCCCGCATCGTGGATGTCCCGGGGGCTTCCGGGACTCTCATGCAGGGGATTGTCACCTACAGCAACGAGGCCAAGGAAAAATATCTCGGCGTCAAGCATGAGACGCTGAAGGAATTCGGGGCCGTGAGCTCCGAGACGGCCGAGGAGATGGCGCTCGGCGCCGTCTGGGTCGCCGGAGCGGATGTCGGCATCGCCACGACCGGCATCGCGGGCCCGGGAGGCGGAACACCGGAAAAGCCGGTGGGCCTCGTCTATATCGCCTGCTGCATCAAAACCAGTGTGCGCGTGAAAAAATTGAATCTTTCCGGTTCACGGAAGGAAATCAGGTCGAAAGCCGCCGATGAGGTGCTGACGCTGCTTTGCGAAATGCTTTCGGAGGAGTAAAAAATGAAGATTCCGCGGGAGATCGGAGGTAAGGTTCTCATTTCCCATCATGCGGATGATCATAAAGGAGGATATTATTATGGAAGATTTAAGCCGTAAGGTGAGAATGAATCACAGCTCACATCTTCTGGAACTCGAGGAGTACATGTATCCGCTCGTCGACGTTGACCAGCCGAACACGTTCCGGAACCTTTATCCCTACGATGAAGTTCCGAAGATCGCGTTCAACGACCGAATCGTTCCGCACCACATGCCGGACGAGATCTGGATCACCGACACCACATTCCGCGACGGACAGCAGTCGAGAGCGCCCTACACGACCGACCAGATTGTAACCATCTATGATTACCTGCACAGGCTCGGCGGCCCCCTGGGCAAAATCCGCGCATGCGAATTTTTCCTCTATGACGAGAAGGACCGCAGAGCGGTGGAGAAGTGCCTTGAGCGCGACTACCGTTTCCCGCAGGTCACCAGCTGGATCCGCGCGAGCAAGAAGGATTTTGAGCTGGTCAAGTCCATGGGCATGAGAGAGACCGGCATCCTGGTTTCCTGCTCCGATTACCACATCTTCTATAAAATGCATATGACCCGCCGTGAGGCCATGAACCATTACCTCGGCATCGTCCGCGACTGCCTGGAAATGGGCATCAGCCCCCGCTGCCACCTGGAGGACATCACCCGCGCCGATATCTACGGCTACGTCATCCCGTTCTGTCTCGAGCTCATGAAGCTCAGGAACCAGTACGGCATCCCGGTCAAGGTCCGCTGCTGCGATACGATGGGCTACGGCGTCAACTATCCCGGTGCGGTTATCCCGCGCTCGGTGCCGGGCATCATTTACGGTATCATGACGCACTCCGGCGTCCCCTCGTCTCTCATCGAGTGGCACGGCCACAACGACTTCTACAAGGCCGTTTCCAACTCCACGACTGCCTGGCTGTACGGCGCTTCCGGCGTCAACTGCTCGCTCTTCGGCATCGGTGAGCGCACCGGCAATACGCCGCTCGAAGCGATGGTCTTCGAGTATGCGCAGCTGCGCGGCACGCTGGACGGCATGGATACGACGGTCATCACCGAGCTCGCCGAGTATTATGAGAAGGAGATCGGCTACCACATCCCGCCGAGAACACCGTTTGTGGGTGAGAACTTCAACATCACGAGAGCCGGCATCCATGCGGACGGGCTTCTGAAAAATGAAGAGATCTACAACATCTTCGATACGGAAAAGTTCCTGAATCGTCCGGTCGAAGTGTCGATCTCCAATACCTCGGGTCTTGCCGGCATTGCCCACTGGGTCAACCGTCATTACAAGCTTACCGGAGGCGATGAGGTGGACAAGAAGTCCCCGCTCGTCCTCAGAATCAAGGAATGGGTCGATGCCCAGTATGACGGCGGACGCGTGACGGTCATCACAAACGATGAACTTTTTGAGCAGACCGAGAAGGCAAAGAAGGAACTTGCACTTGAAACACCGGTCAGGCCGGTCAGGTGATACATAATAGGAGGAGATTATTATGGAAAAGATTAAGATGACAACCCCCCTTGTTGAGATGGACGGCGACGAGATGACCAGAATCATCTGGCAGATGGTCAAGGATGAGCTCCTTACGCCTTACATTGACTTGAGCACCGAGTACTATGACCTCAGCCTTAAGAATCGTGACGATTCCGACGATCAGATCACAATTGAGGCCGCAAAGGCGAACATGAAGTACGGTGTCTCGGTCAAATGTGCGACGATCACGTCCAACAAAGACCGCATGAAGGAGTACAACTTAAAGCACTTGACCAAGAGCCCGAACGGCACGATCCGCTCCATGCTGGACGGCACTGTTTTCCGTGCTCCGATCCTGGTAAAAGGGATCCGTCCGGTCGTCCGCAACTGGATGAAGCCGATCACGATCGCGCGTCACGCCTACGGCGATGTCTACAAGAACACCGAGATGCGGATTGAAGGCCCGGGCAAGGCGGAGATCATCTTCACGGCCGCCGACGGCACGGAGACCCGCCAGACGGTCTTTGATTTCAAGGGACCGGGTGTCTTTATGGGCATGTACAACCTGGATGCCTCCATCGAGAGCTTTGCACGCGCCTGCTTCTCCTATGCGCTGTCGGTGAAACAGGACCTCTGGTTCGGCGCGAAAGATACGATTTCCAAGACTTACGACGGCGAGTTCAAGAACATTTTCGCCCGGATCTATGAGGAGGAGTTCAAGGACCTCTTCAAGGAGGCCGGCATCACCTACTTCTACACGCTGATCGACGACATCGTTGCCCGCCTCATGAAGACGGACGGCGGCTTTGTCCTGGCGCTCAAGAACTATGACGGCGACGTTCAGTCCGACATGCTGTCCTCCGCCTTCGGTTCTCTTGCGATGATGACCTCCGTTCTGGTCTCCCCGCACGGGTATTTCGAGTATGAGGCGGCTCACGGAACCGTGCAGCGCCACTATTACAAGCACCTGAAAGGCGAGCAGACCTCCACAAACTCGGTTGCGACGATCTTTGCATGGACCGGCGCACTGAGAAAGCGCGGTGAGCTTGACGGAAATACAGCCCTTGTCGACTTCGCCGGCAAACTCGAGCAGGCCGTTATCGCGACGGTCGAGTCCGGGAAGATGACGGGCGACCTGGCCCGCATCACGGAGCTGCCGAACGTCGAGGTGATGACGACGGAAGGGTTCATCAAGGCGATCCGTGCGACGCTGGATACGATGATGTGAGAGTAATTGAGACTCCCTTTTCCGGGGCGGCTATATAGAGAAAAGCAGCTCATTCGAGCTGCTTTTCTTTATGGAGCCGTCCAAGGAACTCCGTCTTTATTCTTTTAGTGAGAGCTCCTCCCACAGATCGTAGAGCTCCGCGAGCCTCGTCTCAATCTCGGACTGGCGCCTCCCCAGCTGGGTCAGCTGAATGTGATCCGCCGCCACCGCCGGATCGAGGAACTGAGCCTCAATGGATGCGTTCTCCTCCTCAAGGGAGGCGATCTCAGCCTCCGTCTTCTTTATATCATTTGCGAGCTTGCGTTTTCTGGCCTGCTCCTCCTTCTGAGCCTTCCAGTCCAGCTTGGCCTCGGTCTCGGCCTTCTCCTCGCCGTCGGCACATCCGGTGCCGAGGATTGCATTTTCCAGAATCTCTTTTTTCTCGAGATAATAGTCGTAGTTGCCGATATAGTTGATTAGCGTCTTTCCGGTGAGATCCAGAATGCGGTGAGCCGTCCTGTTGATGAAGTAACGGTCGTGGGAGACGTAGAGAAGCGTTCCCGTGTAGGCATTCAGGGCCGATTCGAGGATCTCACGCGAGTCGATGTCGAGATGGTTGGTCGGCTCGTCGAGAATGATGAAATTGCAGTCCCCGAGCATGAGCTTGCAGAGGGAGACGCGGGCCATCTCGCCGCCGGAGAGATCCGCGATCCGCTTTAATACATCCTCCCCGGTGAAGAGGAAGGCAGCCAGACTGGACCGGATCTTCGTGTTGTTCAATGTCGGATAGGCGTCCGAGATCTCCTCGAAAATCGTCTTCTCCGGGGAGAGCACATGCATCTCCTGGTCATAGTAGCCGATGTGGACATTGGAACCGAGCGTGAAGGCACCGGCGTCCGGCGGAAGAAGTCCGTTCAGGATCTTTAAGATCGTGGATTTTCCGGTACCGTTCGAGCCGATCAGGGCTACATGCTCGCCTTTTTTGATCTCAAAATGAAGATCGGAGAAGAGCTGCTGCCCGTCAAATCCCTTTGCGAGACCCTCGACGGTAAGGACATCCTTGCCGCTGTCGATCTTCGGTGTGAAAGTGAGCTCCATGACCGCGTTGTCTCCGAGCGGCTTGTCGGGCATGTCCATCCTCGCGAGCATTTTCTCACGGCTCTCTGCGCGCTTGATCGATTTCTCGCGGTTGAAGGATTTCAGCTTCGCGATGACCTCCTCCTGATGCTTCCGTTCCTCCTGAGCCTTCACGTAGGCCAGGTACTCCGCATGGCGGATCTGCTCCTTCTTTTCGCTGTAGGCGTCGTAGTTGCCGCTGTAGGTGCGGGCCCGGCCGTGATCCAGCTCGACGACTTTCGTGACGATCCGGTTCAGGAAATAGCGGTCATGGGAGACGATGAGGACCGCCCCTTTATAATTGAGAAGATAGGTCTCAAGCCAGATGATGGAGCCCATGTCAAGATGGTTGGTCGGCTCGTCCAGGATGATAAGATCCGGGGACTCGAGAAGGAGACGTCCTAAAGCGACGCGGGTCTTCTGACCGCCGGAGAGAGTCCCGACTTTCTTGCTGAAATCCTCCTCCGGAAAACCAAGGCCCTTCAAAACCCCGATGACCTCCGAGCGGTAGGCGTAGCCGTTGGCCCGGTCGTAGGCTTCCTGCATGCGGGCGTAGGAGAGCATTTCATTTTCAAGAGCATCACCCGAAAGATCATTCATGCGTTTTTCGGACGCGCGCATGTTCTCGTAGAGGGTGAGAACATCCTTCTTTACCATCATGAGCTGCTCAAATATGGTATTGTCGCCGGTGAGGTCCTGATGCTGGGCAAGATAGCCGACCTTCATGTCGCGGGCGATCACAGTCTGGCCGTCGTCCGCGGCCAGCTCGCCCATGATGATCTTAAGGAGCGTCGATTTGCCGGCTCCGTTGATGCCGACAAGGGCGGCCTTTTCCTTCTCCTCGATGTGGAAGGAGACTTCCTTCAGGACTTCATTTCCGGGAAATGTCTTGCTGATTTTCTGAACGTCAAGTATCATGGTTTACCTCCGAACCTTAATGATACATGAGTTTGGGGCTTTTTTCCACTAAAAAATGAAATTCCCCGGCTTGAACATGGCGCCCCGCACGTTTATAATAGGAGCGTTAAGGAGGTGGCCATATGCTGCATGTGGTTTCTTGTGAGGAAATGAGGGCGATGGACGCCCATACCATAAAGAACCTGAAGGTTCCCTCGGCCGTGCTCATGGAGAGGGCGGCCCTCTCCATCGCGGAGGAAGTGACCGCAGCCCTGAAAACTCATCCGGGCCGGATCCTCATCGTGTGCGGGACCGGCAACAACGGGGGCGACGGCGCGGCGCTTGCAAGGATCCTTTTTATAAAGGGAATCAAAGCGGATCTTCTCATCGCGGGAAATGAAGAGCGCTTCTCGGCGGATATGAAGGCTCAGATGGAGTCCTGCCGGGCACTCGGCGTCCGTGAAGTGCAGGACCCGGATATGAGAGTCTATTCGATTATCGTGGACGCAATTTTCGGGACCGGGCTCACCCGGGAAGTGACCGGAAGTGCCCGTGTCCTGATCGAGAAGATGGGTGACGCCGGTGCGTTTGTGATCGCGGCGGATATTCCCTCCGGCATCAGCGGGGATACGGGAGCCGTGTGCGGGTGCGCCGTGAAAGCGGACGTCACCGTCACGATGGAGTGCGCGAAAACCGGGCAGCTGCTCTACCCGGGAGCCCTGTATACAGGGCGGTTGAATATCGCTGAGATCGGCATCTTCGATGATGAGAAGCTGCGCGGCACATTGCCGTTTACAGCATTTTCTCTGGAGGATCATGATATCGGTAAGCTCCTTCCGGCAAGAGACCCGGCCGGAAACAAGGGAACATTCGGCAAGGTCCTTGTCATCGCCGGTTCGAAGGGCATGTGCGGGGCGGCGCTCCTTGCCGGGGAGGCTGCTTTAAGATCCGGGGCAGGCATGGTGAAAATCATGACGGATGAAGCCAACCGGACCATTGTCCAGACGGCTTTTCCGGAAGCTCTGCTTTCCGTTTTCAGGAAGAAGGAGGAGATTCCGGAGCTTATCAGGGAGAATCTTGCCTGGGCAGATGCGGTCGCCGTCGGACCCGGACTCGGAAACTCGAAGAAGACGCGTCTCATCGTCGAAACGCTTCTTTGCGAGTGCGGCAAGCCCCTGGTCATCGACGCGGACGGGCTGAATGTCATCGGCGGTGACACAGACCTTTTAAGCCGGCACGAGGGACCGCTTTACATCACACCGCATATGGGGGAGATGGCACGGCTTTCCGGCAAACCGATCATTGATCTGAAGGCCGATCCGGTCAGTTCGGCTCTGGAATACGCAGGAGCTTCCGGAGCGCAGGTACTGCTTAAAGATGCAAGAACCGTCATTGCGGATAAGAACGGTACTGTCTTTATCAACACATCCGGCAACGCCGGCATGGCGACGGCCGGCAGCGGCGATGTGCTTTCAGGCATTCTCGCCGGATTCCTGGCGCAGGGGACCGATCCGGCTTATGCGGGTGCGCTTGCCGCCTTCGTTCACGGTCAGGCCGGCGACAGGGCCCGGGAAATAAACGGAGAGCGCGGCATGACCGCCTCGGACATCATCCGCTCGCTTACAAAGATCATTTAATGAAGGGGTAGTTCAATGAGTGAAAAGCATATGCGTGTGCGCGCCGAGATCAATCTCGACGCCGTGACATTCAATATGAAACAAATGGAGAGCAGAATCGATCCGGAAACGCAGATCACGGCGGTGATCAAGGCGGATGCCTACGGCCACGGGGCGGTCCAGATTGCGCATCTCCTTGAAAATGATCCCTGTCTCTGGGGTTTTGCCGTCGCGGCGGCCGAGGAGGGCATGGAGCTTCGCCGGAACGGTATACGGAAGCCGATCCTGCTGCTTTCGTATGCATTTTCCGAATCGTGGGCGGACATGATCGACTACGATATCCGTTTTGCGGTGTTCGATTACGAAGCGGCCGAGGGAATCTCGCGGCAGGCGGTGAGCCTCGGAAGGAAGGCGCTGGTCCATCTTGCGGTCGACACCGGCATGAGCCGGATCGGATTTGCGGACACGGATGAGTCCGTTGAGACGATAAAAAAGATCGCCGGTCTGCCCGGCATCAGGATCGAGGGACTCTTTACGCATTTTGCGAGAGCCGATGAGCCGTCGATCGCGCCGGCAGAGAGGCAGCTTGAGCGCTACAACGCATTTTCAAGAAAGCTTGATGAGGCCGGCGTTGTCGTGCCGATCCACCATGCAAGCAACAGCGCAGGCATTTTCCGCCTGAAAAATGCAAACCTCTCCATGGTCCGCGCCGGCATCACCCTCTACGGGCTCCTGCCGTCGGACGATGTGCGTGAGGAAGTGCAGCCTCTCATGCCGGTCATGAGGCTCGTGAGCCATATAAGCTATGTAAAGGACCTGCTTCCGGGCGCCGAGATCAGCTACGGAGGAACATTTACGGTCAGGAAACCCATGCGGGTAGCAACGATCCCGGTCGGATATGCGGACGGATATCCGAGACAGCTGTCCAACAAAGGGTATGTACTGATCCGGGGCAGGAAGGCTCCGATCCTGGGCCGCGTCTGCATGGACCAGTTTATGGTGGATGTGACGGATATTCCGGGAGCTGCCCGCTGCGACGAGGTCGTCCTGCTCGGCAGCCAGGGCAGCGAGACGATCACGGCGGAGGAAATCGGAGCTCTCTCGGGCAGATTCAATTACGAGCTCGTCTGCGACATCACAAAGCGCGTGCCGCGGCATTTTATGCGGGACGGACGCACCGTGTCGATGCGCGAACTGGTGTGAGACGCTGCCGCAAAGCAATTAAAATCTTTTCTTGCTTCACCATTAAAAAAATGGTATGATAAAGTTTGACTTTGAATTAAGATAATAACGGCAGGGCCGTGTAAAGGAGTATGTATGTCAGGACATTCAAAATTCGCCAACATCAAGCATAAGAAAGAGAAGAACGACGCCGCCAAGGGCAAGATCTTCACCATCATCGGACGTGAAATCGCCGTCGCCGTCAAGGAAGGCGGCCCGGACCCGTCCAACAACTTCAAGCTGGCAACCGTCATTGCCAAGGCAAAGGCCAACAACATGCCGAACGATACGATCGAGCGCGGCATCAAGAAGGCAGCCGGCGACGGCAGCGGCGCAAATTACGAGTCGATCACCTATGAAGGCTACGGCCCGGGCGGCACGGCCATCATCGTCCGCACGCTTACGGACAATAAGAACCGCACGGCGGCCGATGTCAGGGCTGCATTTACAAAGGGCGGCGGCAACATCGGAACACCGGGCTGCGTCTCCTTCATGTTTGACGAGAAGGGCCAGATCATCATCGACAAGGAAGAATGCGATATGGATCCGGACGACCTCATGATGGAAGTGCTGGACGCCGGCGCGGAAGACTTCAAAGAGGAAGAGGACAGCTACGAGGTCATCACCGATCCGGCTGCCTTCCAGGAAGTTGAGGAGGCGCTGAAGGCCAAGGGCATCCCGATGGCTGAAGCGGAAGTGACCATGATCCCGCAGAATTACGTCACACTTACGGACGAAGGCGTGATCGGTCAGCTGAACCGCATCCTTGATATGCTCGACGCCAGCGATGATGTCCAGAACGTCTATCACAACTGGAACGAGGAGTAACACATAGACAGCGCTGCTCAAAAGGAGTTTGGGGAGATGAATTTTCTGCAGTCTGTTTTTCTGGGGCTCGTACAGGGAATCACGGAATTTCTGCCGGTGAGCTCATCCGGCCATCTGATGATCTTTGAACAGCTCATGCATTTTGAAGGGGATATCGAGTTTTTTAACGTCTTTCTGCATGTCGGGACTTTATTTGCCATTATGATCGGCATGCAGAGAGATATTGTAAAGCTTTTCAAGGCGTTTGTCGCCATGGCAAAAGACTGCTTCTACAATATCAGGCTCTTTATGAAGATCGGAAGCAGTGAAAAAGAGCCTCACTACCGGCGGATCATCTCCAACAATTATCGGAAGCTTGTTCTGATCATTATCATCGCGACGATCCCGACGGCAATTATCGGGCATGTCCTGAACAGCTTCGTCGGAGGCGGCAGCTACTCGATGATCATGGTCGGCATCGGCATGCTGATCTCGGGCGTCCTCATGATGGTGGTGAGCCGCGTTAAACCGCGCGGCAAGCTCCCGAGAGACATCGGTCTCTCCGGGACTCTGCTCACCGGAGTTGCTCAGGGAATGGCCGTCCTGCCGGGCATCTCGCGCTCGGGCGCGGTGATCACCTGCGGGATCCTGCTTGGCTTTTCGACCAGGCTTTCGATACGTTTTTCCTACCTGCTTTCCATTCCGGCAGTGATCGGCGCTCTTATTCTGGAGCTTTCAAGGATCAGCACCGAGGGGACCGTCACGATCGCCTTTATCGGCTGCTGTGCGGCCGGTGCCTTTACCGCGATGATCGTCGGGCTTATGGTGATCCATGCGATGATGCACATGGTCGGCAGAAGAGGCATCGGGGCATTTTCTTTGTACTGCTTTGTAATCGGATTTGCCGTAATTTTGTTATCATATTTGATATGAAAAGCGGTGCAGAACAGTCTGTATCGCTTTCTTACTAAATGGGGAGAAAAATGGCAGCTACGAAAAATACTAATTCAACCGCAAAAAAGAAAGGAACCGCAGGAAAGAGTACGTCGGCTTCGAAGACATCTGCTTCCTCTGCAGGGAAAAAGAAAACCTTGAGAGCTTCCTCGGCCGGGAAGAGTCGCAGCACGGCCTCCTCGAAGAAGGCAGCGCCGGCTCCGAAGGATTCTCTTTCCGGTATCGGGCTTGACGTCGCATTCGTCGTCCTTCTGGTCGCCGCGGTTTTAATTTTTATCAGCAATCTCGGCTACGGAGGCGCTGCGGGAGCCCTGATTTCCCGCTTCTCATTCGGCACGATGGGTGTCGTCGCGTATGTTTTCCCGCTTCTTCTGCTGGCAGGATTTATGTTCTACGGACTGATCCGCCGCACCCGTTTTGCGGGCAGAAAGATGCTGGGATTACTTCTTACATTTATATTTGTCTGCGCATTTGCGGAGATCCTGTTCTCCCGTGAGAGCATTGTCGCCGTCAATCCGATGACCGTCTATGAGAATTCCGCGGCAGGCCACAAGGGCGGCGGACTGCTCGGAGGCACCGTGACATTCCTTTTCTCATCGGTGTTCGGCTATATCGGTACGCTGGTGCTGACTTCCTTCGGGTTTATCATTTCTCTCATTATCATGACGCAGAAGCCGCTCTTTACCGTACTCGGCCGTAAAGGCAGGGACGAGGCGATCCGCCTTCGCGAACGCCGCCAGATCAGGCGCGAGAAGAAGGAGGAGGAGATCCGCCGGGAGGAAGAGCACCGTGAGATGATCCGCCGGGAGGAGCGCAGGGCCGCTGCCGAAAATGAAAAGAAGAGGGCAGCCCTCTCCGAGCAGGAAATCAAGGTTACGACAGACTATCGCGAGCTCGGGCTTACGGATGTGGAGATTCCCGCCTCAGTCAAAAAAGTGGATTCCAAAGAGAAGAAAAATGCAGACCGTTCCGCCTACTCGGCCATGCCTTCCTTCCTGAAAAAGCATGCGGACGGTGAACCTCCGTTGAAGAAGGACACCATCAAGTCCGGGTCGATCGAGAGTGAATCGGAAGTGCATGCCGAGGTGGAGCGCACCCGAGAGAAGATCCTCTCACCGGAATTCAAGGTCGAATATGTCGAGAATTTCACCGTGCAGGAGCCTGTGAAGGAGAAGAAGCCCGATGCGATGCCCATAAAGGCGGAGACGGCAGCGGCGGAAATGAAGACAGCCGTTCCGGAGAAAATGCCGGTACCGGCCGAAAAGCCGGTCCCCAAAACCGCCGAGAAGAGCGGCGGCAAGGAAAAAGTAACCGGCGAGGAGGCGAAGCAGGCCGCAGCCGAGGTTGCAAAGACCATAAGCGGAGAGCAGGCTCTTCCCGCCTACAGGCTGCCGGATGTTGGACTTCTTAATCCGGGGAGCACCCAGACAGCGGATTCCAGAGCGCATCTTCTCGATACGGCCCAGAAGCTCGAACAGCTTTTTGCGGATTTCAACGTCAACGTCCATGTGGTCAATGTCAGCCAGGGACCGACCGTCACGCGCTACGAGCTTCAGCCCGAACAGGGTGTCAAGGTATCGCGCATCATATCGCTCGCGGATGATATCAAGCTGAATCTTGCAACGGCGGATATACGTATCGAGGCGCCGATCCCGGGCAAGGCTGCCGTCGGCATCGAGGTCCCGAACAAGGAGGTCTCGGCGGTCAATTTCCGCGACCTCATGGAATGCCGGGAATTCAAGGCCGCCAAAGGAAATCTCACCTTCGCGGTCGGCAAGGATATCGGCGGACGGCCGGTCATCGCGGACATCGAGAAGATGCCGCACCTTCTGATTGCCGGCGCAACCGGTTCCGGTAAATCGGTCTGCATCAACACGCTGATCATGAGCGTCCTCTACAAGTCGACGCCTGAGGAAGTCCGGATGCTGATGATCGACCCGAAGGTCGTTGAGTTAAAGATCTATGACGGCATTCCGCACCTTCTGATCCCGGTCGTGACCGACCCGAAGAAGGCTGCCGGCGCCCTCAACTGGGCGGTGCAGGAGATGACCGAGCGCTACAAGAAATTTGCCGAGATGAACGGCGTCAGGGATCTCAAGTCCTACAACGAGCGTATCGCCAGGATCAACGAGGCGCTTCCCGAGGAGGAGAAGCAGAAACCGATGCCCAAGATCCTCGTGATCGTCGACGAGCTGGCCGACCTTATGATGGTCGCGCAGCATGAGGTCGAGGATGCGATCTGCCGCCTGGCTCAGCTGGCCCGTGCGGCCGGCATCCATCTGGTCATCGCGACCCAGAGACCTTCCGTCAACGTCGTCACCGGTCTTATCAAGGCCAACATGCCCTCGAGAATCGCGCTGGCGGTCTCCTCGGGTGTGGACAGCCGCACGATCATCGACATGAACGGCGCGGAGAAGCTTCTCGGAAAGGGCGACATGCTTTTCTATCCGCAGGGCTATCCGAAGCCTGCCAGAGTGCAGGGAGCTTATATTTCCGACAATGAAATCACCAAAGTCGTGAAATTTGTCTCTTCACAAAAAGATCAGGCAGAGTATAATACCGTTGTAGAAGATCAGATTACAGAGAACATTAATTTTTCTGACAGAACGGAAAGCGGTACAGGAGACGGGCAGGATGAATATTTCGTTGAAGCCGGCCGGCTCGTGATCGAGAAGGAGAAAGCGACGATCGGCATGCTTCAGAGAGCTTTCCGCATCGGATTCAACCGGGCGGCGCGCATCGTCGATGCGCTGGCCGAAGCCGGTGTGATCGGACCCGAAGAGGGGACTAAACCCAGAAAAGTGCTCATGTCCTCTGAGGAGTTTGAGTCTTTTATTTCGCAGCAAAGCAAAGGATGAGGAGGTTATTATGTACAAAATCCTGAAAAAGAAGCAGCTCAGTGCTGTCGTGTGGCTCATGGAGGTCGAGGCTCCGCTGGTCGCACGTCACTGCCTGCCCGGCCAGTTCGTCATCGTCAAGAACGGCGAGGAAGGCGAGCGCATTCCGCTTACCATCTGTGACTATGACCGCGAGAAGGGGACGATCACGATCGTTTTCCAGCCGCTCGGCGTCGCGACGAACAAATTCATGAAGCTTGAAGAGGGCGATGCATTCGATGATTTCGTCGGACCGCTCGGAAGACCTTCCGATATCGTGGAGATGAGCGAGGAAGAACTTAAGGAGAAGAAATTCCTCTTTGTCGCGGGCGGTGTCGGCACGGCTCCGGTCTATCCGCAGGTCAAGTGGCTCCATGAGCACGGCTATTCAGCGGATGTCATCATCGGCGCCCGTACAAAAGACCTTCTCTTCTTCGAAGAGGAAATGCGCTCTGTCGCAGGCAATCTCTACATCACGACCGACGACGGCTCCTATGTCCACAAGGGCGTCGTGACATCCGTCATCGACGAGCTGGTCGCCGAGGGAAAGACCTACAATCACTGCGTCGCGATCGGTCCGATGATCATGATGAAGTTCGTATGTCTCACAACCAAAAAATATGAGATCCCGACGATCGTCAGCATGAACCCGATCATGGTTGACGGCACGGGCATGTGCGGTGCCTGCCGTCTCTCCGTCGGCGACGAGATCAAGTTCGCCTGCGTGGACGGCCCGGAATTCGACGGATTCAAGATCAACTGGGCAGAGGCCATGAAGAGGACCCAGATGTACAAGACGGAAGAGGGCCTTGCCAAACTGAAGTACCAGGAGGGCGATACCCACCACGGCAATTGCGGTAACGGAGGTAACAAATAATGGCGAACATGTCCAAAACGAGAGTTCCGGTCAGAGAGCAGGAACCGAAAGTCAGAGCAACCAACTTCGATGAAGTCTGCTACGGCTACAATGAGGAAGAGGCGGTTGAAGAGGCCACCAGATGCTTAAACTGCAAGAAGCCGCGCTGCGTGGAAGGATGCCCGGTCAACATCAATATTCCGGGGTTCATTTCCAAACTGGCGGAGAGAGATTTCGCCGGCGCTTACCAGGTCATCTCCGAGTCCTCCTCGCTTCCGGCAGTCTGCGGCCGCGTATGTCCGCAGGAGACCCAGTGCGAGGGCAAGTGCGTCAGAGGAAATGCAAAGACCGGTTCCGAGCCTGTCTCCATCGGCAAGCTTGAGAGATTCGTCGCTGACCGCGCCAAAGAGGACGGCATCAAGCCGCAGGGCGCGAAGGAGAAGAACGGCCACAAGATTGCAGTCATCGGTTCCGGCCCTGCAGGCCTTACCTGCGCCGGCGACCTGGCTAAGATGGGCTACGATGTGACCATCTATGAGGCACTCCACAAGGCCGGCGGTGTTCTGACCTACGGCATCCCGGAGTTCCGTCTCCCGAAGGATAAGGTCGTTGCCGAGGAAGTCAAGAATGTCGAGGGTCTCGGCGTCAAGATCATCACCGACGTCATCATCGGCCGCACGATCTCCATCGACGAGCTGATCGAGCAGGAAGGCTTTGAGGCTGTCTTCGTCGGGTCCGGCGCAGGCCTCCCGATGTTCATGGGCATTCCGGGTGAGAACGCGAACGGCGTTTTCTCCGCCAACGAGTACCTGACCAGAAACAACCTGATGAAGGCTTTCCGCGATGACTACGATACGCCGATCTACAAGGCGAAAAAGTGCGTCGTGGTCGGCGGCGGCAACGTTGCGATGGACGCCGCGAGAACCGCGCTTCGTCTCGGGGCTGAGGTTCACCTTGTCTACCGCCGTTCCGAAGCCGAGCTTCCGGCCCGTGCGGAGGAAGTCCACCATGCGAAGGAGGAGGGCGTTATCTTTGACCTCCTGACCAATCCGGTTGAAGTCCTCACGGATGAAAACGAGAATGTCGTCGGCATCCGCTGCATCCGCATGCAGCTCGGCGAGCCGGATGCCTCCGGCAGAAGACGCCCGGTCGAGATTCCGGGCTCCGAGTTCGAGATGGAGTGCGACGCGGTCATCATGTCCCTCGGCACTTCCCCGAACCCGCTTATTTCCTCCACGACTCCGGGACTTGAGGTGAACCGCCGCAAGTGCCTGGTTGCAACCGAGGATGAAGGCAAGACCACCAAGGAAGGCGTCTATGCGGGCGGCGATGCCGTCACGGGCGCTGCGACCGTTATCCTTGCGATGGGGGCGGGCCGTGCCGGCGCGAAGGGTATTGACAACTACATCAAGGCTAAGAACGCCTGAGTAAACATTTTCGGAGCGTATGGTTTTCCATGCGCTCCGCTTTTTTGATTATGGTAAATATAAAAATCGTCTGTGTCGGAAAAATTAAAGAAAAGTTTTGTCAGGACGCGGTGGCAGAGTATAAGAAGCGTCTCGGCCGCTACGCGAAGATCAGTATTGTGGAGCTTCAGGACGAGATGACGCCGGACGGAGCCTCCAGGGCAGAGGAAGAGCAGATCCTTGTCAGGGAAGGAAAGCGGATCCTGAACGCTCTCTCCGGGAACGACTATGTGATCGAGCTTGCCGTAAAAGGCCGCACCTTCACCTCGGAACAGCTTTCGGGACACCTTGACGGGCTTATGCTTGGGGGCAGGAGCTCGATCGCATTCGTAATTGGTGGGTCTCTGGGGACCTCGCCGGAGGTGTCAAAAAGAGCCAATGAGAGTCTCAGCTTCTCGGCCCTGACCTTCCCGCATCAGCTGATGAGGGTCATTCTGCTCGAACAGATCTACCGTTCTTTCCGAATAATGAAAAATGAGCCCTATCACAAGTGATTCTTCAGGGTTTCATTTTCCGTGAAAAGATGGTAGAATAGGGAAAGTTATGAATGAAAAGGATTTTTGTAAATGAGTACAGTCGAACTTTCTATCGATATCCCGGCGGAGCATGAGAAAAATATTTTCGGCGCCTACGATGAGCACATCAAGAGCGTCGAGAAGACGCTGAATGTTGAGGTAAACAACCGGAACGGAGCGGTCCGCATCACCGGTTCACCCATGAACACCGCAAAGGCGAAGCGTCTGCTTGCGCAGCTCCTCATCATGTCCGAGCGCGGAACCGATATCACCACCCAGAACGTGACCTACGCCCTGTCGCTCCTCATGGACGTCAAGGAGGGCGCCATGGAGGATCTGGACTCCGATATCATCATTCACACGATGGCCGGGCGTCCGATCAAACCGAAGACGCTGGGCCAGAAGGAGTATGTCGATTCGATCCGCAAGAGGATGATCACGTTCGGTATCGGACCTGCCGGAACCGGCAAGACCTATCTCGGCATGGCGATGGCGATCAGGGCCTTCCGGCGGGATGAGGTCTCCCGCATCATCCTGACCAGGCCTGCGATCGAAGCCGGAGAGAAGCTGGGCTTCCTCCCGGGTGATATGCAGAGCAAAGTCGATCCTTACCTTCGGCCGCTCTATGACGCGCTCTACGAGATCATGGGGGCGGAGGCATTTGCGAAGAACACCGAGAAGGGCCTGATCGAGGTGGCGCCCCTCGCCTACATGCGCGGACGCACGCTGGACAACGCCTTCATTATCCTGGATGAGGCGCAGAACACGACGCCGGCCCAGATGAAAATGTTCCTGACCCGTATCGGATTCGGAACAAAAGTGGTTATCACCGGTGACCGCACGCAGAAGGACCTGCCGGGCGGGACCGTCAGCGGCCTCGACGAGGCCTACAAAGTCCTGAAGAAAATAGAAGATATCGGCTTCTGCGAGCTTACCAGCAAGGACGTTGTGCGTCATCCGCTGGTGCAGAAGATCGTGCAGGCCTATGAAGTCTACGAGGCCAAAAAGCCGAAGGAGAAACCTGCGGAGAGAAGCTACCGTGTCAGGAGGATGCGATGACCGTATACATTGAAAATGAATACACCGGACCTGATTTTGAGGAGATGTTCTCATTTGATTTTCAGGAGACTGCGGAGGCGGTCGTTTTGAAAGCCCTCGATCTCGAGGACTGCCCCTACGAGGCGGAGGTGAATATCCTTCTCACCGGAAGTGAGGAGATGCAAGCCATCAACCGTGAAAACCGGGGGATCGACAGAGTGACCGATGTTTTATCCTTCCCGATGAACGATTTTGAGGAGCCGGGCAATTTCGATCATCTCGAGGAGGATGTGCCGGATGCGTTTGATCCGGACAGCGGAGAACTGCTGCTGGGCGATATTGTCCTCTGCATTCCGAAGATCCGGGAGCAGGCAGAGGCCTACGGTCACAGCATCCGGCGGGAATACGCCTTTCTGATCGCCCACAGCGTTCTGCACCTTGTCGGGTATGATCACATGACACCGGACGAAGAGCGTGTTATGATTGAAAAGCAGGAAACTGTATTGAGCGAGCTTGGAATAAAACGTGAGAAATCGGAGGAATCGATTTGAAGCTGAATAGATTATGCGGAATTCTTATTACAGTTCTACTTGCTTCATCTCTGGCAGGATGCACCATAAGAGGAGTAAGCTCCGAGGGACAGCAGATATCCGTGTGGGATATCATTGACAGGAACAATGCTCCCACGGCTGCTCCGACCGCAACACCGACGCCGACGGCGGAACCGACACCCACCGAGACACCTACGCCCACACCGACCGAGACGCCGACACCGACGCCCACCGCGCCGCCTGAACCCACCGAGCCGATTCCGGACGGAATGGTGAAGAGCACGCTGACGGGCGAATACATTACACCGGAAGTCGAAAAACTGCGTCCGGCAGGGTTTATGATCGACAATGTCGAGGGAGCACTGCCGCAGAGCGGCATTTCCCAGGCTAAGATGTATTATGAGTCGGTCGTTGAGGGAAGTCTTACGCGAATCTGCGCCGTGTTCGAGGATTATCGGGGCATTCCCAGAATCGGACCTTTGAGAAGCTGCCGGGATTATTTCATTTCCCTCGTGAATGGGTGGGACCCGCTCTACGTCCATTACGGCCAGGCTGCCTACGCCTTCCCGTATCTGGAATCGGACTATGTCGACAATATTTCCGGACTACTGGGCTCCAATTACGCGTTCTTCTACAGGGATAACTTCCTTCATTCGGCACCCCACAATGCCTACACGGCCGGCGACAACATGATCGCGGCGGCCCGGCAGCTCGGGTACCGGACGGAGCACGATGATTCCTACAAGCCGATGCTGAAGTTCGCCTGGGTCGGCGACACGATCACCAACGAGGGCGGACAGGATGCCGCCTATGTCGCTCCTGGCTACCTTGTCAACAATCCGAAGTTCTATTACAACCCGGATGACGGCCTCTATTACCGCTACCAGTACGGCGGACCCCATATGGACGTCGAGAACAATGAGCAGCTGAAGGTGAAAAACATCATCATCGAGTTCATGAATCACGACCACTACGAGGGTACCGGGTACCTGCACTTTGAGACGACTCTGGGCGGCAAGGGCCTCTATATAACGAACGGCAAGGCTGTTCCGATCACCTGGGAGCGGCCGGATTTCTACGCGGAGGTCAAGTATAAGACAGCCGACGGCAAGGATCTGGTGGTCAATACGGGCAAGACCTGGGTGCTTGTCATTCAGAATGAGTTCATAAGGAACTTCGTGATGGGAGCCTCCGAGGAGACAGCGCAGATGGCGGTCAGCGAGGAGGAGGCCCAGGCGGCGGAGCGCTTCAGCTCCGAGTGGCAGGCGGCCTATGAGCACGACGAGCCGGAATATCTGGCATGGATGTACCAGATCCTGCAGGAGAATCTGGCGAAACACGGCGGACAAACGAAAGTAGAAGGGTAATACGATTTTGGCTTCAAGAAGTGAAATATCAGATAAAAAACGCATTGTCATTAAGATCGGTTCCTCATCCCTGGTCCACTCCGAGACAGGGATGCTGAACCTGCCCAAGCTGGAGATCCTTGCACGGGAAGTCTCGGATCTCCGGAACCGCGGCAAGGAGGTCGTCATCGTCTCCTCCGGAGCGATCGCGGTCGGCAGAGCCTCAAGAGGCATTAAAAAATGCAGGACTCTGCAGGAGAAGCAGGCCTGCGCGGCCATCGGCCAGGTCATGCTGATGGGCATCTACCAGAAGTTTTTTGCGGAGTACGGCCAGACGGTCGCGCAGATCCTCATGGACAAGAAGACCGTCACGGACACGGAGAGCCGCCGGCATGCCCGCAACACCTTCAACGAGCTCTTTGAACTCGGCGCGATCCCAATCGTCAATGAAAATGACACCGTCTCCACCTACGACATCGAATTCGGCGATAACGACCGCCTCTCTGCCGTCGTGGTGGCTCTCATCAAGGCGGATCTTCTGATTCTCCTCTCTGACATCGACGGGCTCTACACGGACGATCCAAGGTCCAACCCGGACTCGGAGTTTATCCCGGAGGTCGTGAACCTGGACAGCCATTTCATGGACATGGCCAAGGGCTCGACCGGGTCCAGCTTCGGAACCGGCGGCATGGCGACCAAGCTGATCGCCGGCGATATCGCGACCAGCGCGGGCGCCGAGATGATCATCGCGAACGCGGATGATTTCCACATCATTCATCGGCTGACCCAGGGGGAGGAGATCGGGACGATTTTCCGCGCGAATCCGAAGGAGGAGTTTGCGCTGATTGATTATCTGGAAAAAATGTAAATATCTGCAAAAAAGGCGCAGCTAAAGAGCCGCGCCTTTTATAAATATTTCTTGCCCATGCCGAAAAACAATGTATAATGTAAGCATTGATTGAGAGGTGTGTTATGAACCAGAAAACAAAAGAAGCTTACGACATTCAGTATGAATGTATTGATAAAATAAAACTCCTTGCGGACGAGTGGAGCATGCAGGCGGGACGTCCGATTGTCGCCAACGTGACAACTTTCGGCTGTCAGATGAACGCCCGCGACTCCGAAAAGCTCCGCGGAATCTTAAACAAGGCAGGCTTTCAGGATACGGAGAACGAGGATGACGCGGATATCGTCATCTACAACACCTGCACGGTGCGGGACAACGCGAACCAGCATGTCTTCGGACGCCTCGGACACTTAAACGGTGTCAAGCGGAATAAGAAGGACATGATCATCGGCCTCTGCGGCTGCATGATGCAGGAGCCTCACATCGTCGAGAAGGTGAAGAAGAGCTATCCGTTTGTCGATCTTATTTTCGGAACGCATAATCTCTATGCATTTCCCGAGCTCCTGCTCAAGGTCCTGACCGACCGGAAGCGCGTGATCGATGTCAGGGACCGCACCGAGGTATTCCCCGAGCATCTGCCGGTCGTGCGCAAGTACCCGTTCAAATCGGGCGTCAATATCATGTACGGGTGCAACAACTTCTGCACCTACTGCATCGTCCCCTATGTGCGCGGCCGTGAGGTCAGCCGCACGCCGGAGGAGATCCTGGCTGAAGTAAAACGCCTGGCGGATGACGGTGTGATCGAGGTCATGCTGCTCGGCCAGAATGTGAACTCCTACGGGAAGACGCTGGAACATCCGATGAGCTTTGCGGAGCTGCTCCTCAGGGTCTGTGAGGTTCCTGGGATCGAGCGAGTCCGCTTCATGACCTCCCATCCTAAGGATCTCTCGGATGAGCTGATTGAGGCGATGGCGAAAAATGAAAAAATTTGCCCCCACCTGCACCTTCCGGTTCAGGCCGGCAGTTCCCGCCTCCTCAAGCGGATGAACCGGCATTACGACCGCGAGCACTATATGGAGCTTGTGAGAAAGCTCAGGGAGCGCATGCCGGACATTTCCCTGACGACCGATATCATCGTCGGTTTCCCCGGTGAGACGGAGGAGGACTTCGAGGAGACCCTGTCTCTGGTGCGGGAGGTAGGCTACGACAGTGCGTTTACCTTCATTTACTCGAAGCGCACAGGGACGCCCGCTGCAGGCTATCCGGACCAGGTGCCCGACAAGGTCGCTCATGAGAGGCTGACAAAGCTGCTCGCCGAGGTGAAGGAGCGGGCCGAGGAGCGCTGCGCCAGATTTACGGGGCAGACGATGGATGTGCTTGTCGAAGAGCTCAACCGCGAGCCGGGTCTTGTGACCGGGCGTACCCCTCACAATATCGTCGTGCATCTGCCGGGAGATGAGACGATGATCGGAAAAATTATCCCGGTAAAGCTGGTCAGATGCCTCGGCTTCTACTATATCGGGGAACCGGCTTAAAGAAAAAGACATTTTAGAAGGACGGTGTATACATGGCTTTATCGCCGATGATGCAGGAATACAAAAAAATGAAGGAGTCCTACAAAGACTGCGTACTCATGTACCGGGTCGGTGACTTCTACGAGATGTTCTTTGACGACGCGGTCCGCGTCTCAAAGCTTCTCGAGCTCACCCTGACCGGCAAGGAGTGCGGCCTGCCCGAAAGGGCTCCGATGTGCGGCGTGCCTTTCCACGCGCTGGATACCTATGTGAGCCGCCTTATCAAGAAGGGGGAGAAGGTTGCGATCTGCGACCAGGTCGAGGATCCGAAGCTGGCCAAAGGCCTTGTGAAGCGTGAGGTCACCCGTGTGGTCACCCCGGGCACCAACATGGATATCGGGGCCGGCGACGAGACCCGCAACAATTTCCTCATGAGCATCGTCGCAACCGAAGACCGGTACGGGATCGCGGCTGCGGACGTATCCACCGGGGAATTCCTGGTGACGGAGGCAGATAATCTCCGGAAACTCACGGATGAGATCTTCAAAATCGCCCCGTCGGAAATCATCTGCAACGAAGCCTTCATGATGACCGGGATCGACATAGAGGATCTCAAGGGGAGGCTCAGCGTGCTGATCGAGCCGATGGAAGCCGCCTACTTCGGGGATGTATCCTGCAGGAAGACTCTGCTGGACCATTTCCATGTCGGAACCCTGGAAGGACTGGGACTTGGTGAATTCACCTGCGCGGTGAATGCGGCCGGCGCCCTTCTTTCCTATCTCTTTGAGACGCAGAAGACGGACCTCTCCCATATCTCCACGGTCCGCCCCTATCACACCGAGGAATTCATGGTTCTGGACGCCTCCACGATCCGCAACCTTGAGCTCATTGAGACGCTGAGGGAGAAGGAGAAGAGAGGCTCCCTTTTCTGGGTCCTCGATAAGACCCGCACCGCCATGGGCGGGCGAATGCTCCGGAGCTGGATCGAGCAGCCCCTGATCGACAAAAAGAAGATCGAGGAGAGGCTTGATGCGGTCGAATCTCTCAATAAAAATGAAATCACCTGCTCCGAACTGCGCGAGTACCTGAATCCGGTCTATGACCTCGAGCGGCTCGCGGCCCGGATCAGCTACAAGAGTGCAAATCCGAGGGACCTTGTTGCTCTTAAGACCTCCCTCTCGATGATCCCGCACATAAAAATGCTGCTGGGTGAACTTGCGGACGCTAAGATGTCTTCATTTTACAGGGATATGGATACCCTGGAGGACATCTGCACCCTCATCGAGGAGGCCATCATAGACGATCCGCCTCTTGCGATGAAGGAGGGCGGCATCATCAAGGACGGCTACGACAGCCATGTGGACGATTACCGGGCCGCGAGAACCGAGGGAAAGAGCTGGCTGGCCCAGCTTGAGGCGGAAGAGCGGGAGAAGACAGGCATCCACACGCTCAAGGTCAAGTTCAACCGCGTCTTCGGCTACTGCATTGAGGTGTCCAATTCCTTTAAGGACAAGGTTCCGGACACCTATACAAGAAAGCAGACGCTGGTCGGCGGCGAGCGCTATACAACGCCGCGCCTTAAAGAGCTCGAGGACAAGATCCTCGGGGCGGAGGACAAACTGAATTCGCTGGAGTACGAGCTCTTTGCGGGGGTGCGCGATACGATCGGCGAGAATCTGGTCCGCATCCAGCAGACAGCCCGCATGATCGCGGAGATTGACGTCCTGGCATCGCTGTCGGAGACGGCCCGCAGGAACCGTTTTATACGGCCGAGGATCAATACGGACGGCGTGATCGACATCAAGGCCGGCCGCCATCCGGTCGTCGAGCGCATGATCGAAAATGACGCCTTCGTCCCCAACGATACGGTCCTCGACATGAAGAAGAAGCGCATCTCGATCATCACCGGACCGAACATGGCCGGTAAATCCACCTACATGCGCCAGAGTGCGCTGATCGTCCTGATGGCCCAGATCGGCAGCTTCGTGCCGGCCAAGAGCGCGAATATCGGTCTGGTGGACCGCATCTTTACACGTGTAGGCGCTTCGGATGATCTCGCTTCCGGCCAGTCGACCTTCATGGTGGAGATGACCGAGGTCGCCAATATCTTAAGAAATGCAACCCCCAGAAGCCTTCTGATCCTCGATGAGATCGGCCGCGGCACATCCACCTTTGACGGGCTCTCGATTGCCTGGGCCGTGATCGAGTACATCGCCGACCGGAAGATCATCGGCGCCAAGACGCTGTTTGCGACCCATTATCACGAGCTTACCGAGCTGGAGGGGAAGATCGACGGCGTCAACAACTACTGCATTGCGGTGCGGGAGAAGGAGGACGGGATCATTTTCCTCCGGAAGATCGTGAAGGGCGGCGCGGACAAGAGCTACGGCGTGCAGGTGGCAAGGCTCGCAGGCGTGCCGGAGGCGGTCCTGACCCGGGCGGGTCAGCTGGTCGAGCAGCTCTCCGCCTCGGATATCACGGCGGCGGTCGAGACGATCGCCGGTGTCGGCACAAAGCCGAAGAGCAAGGCTACCCATTACGACGAGGTGGATCTCACCCAGATGTCCCTCTTTGACACGGTAAAGGACGAAGATATCCTGAATGAACTTCGGGATATGGATATCACCAACATGACGCCGGTCGATGCGCTGAACGAGCTCTACCGGCTGCAGAACAAGCTGAAAAATCGCTGGAAGAACGCATGAGCATTATACACATTTTAGATCAGAATACGGTCGATAAGATCGCTGCCGGCGAGGTCGTCGAGCGGCCGGCCTCCATCGTAAAGGAGCTGACCGAAAATGCAATCGACGCCGGCGCCACCCGCATCACGATTGAAATAAAGGACGGCGGTATCTCCATGATCCGCATCACCGACGACGGTAAGGGAATCGGCGCGGACGATGTGAGGCTTGCATTTTTAAGGCATGCGACGTCAAAATTAAAGACAGTCGATGAGCTCCGCACGATCTCATCCCTGGGATTTAGAGGCGAGGCACTTTCCTCGATCGCAGCCGTGAGCCGCGTCGAGCTCATCACCAAACAGGAGGAGGACGCGGCTGCGACCCGGTACGTAATCGAAGGCGGCAGAGAAAAGCTTCTTGAGGAAGTCGGCGCCCCGGACGGGACGACGATCGTCGTCAGGGATATTTTCTACAACACGCCGGCCAGAGCTAAATTCCTGAAGACGGCGTCCACGGAAGGCGCCCATGTCGGGGCCTACGTTGAACAGCTGGCCCTCTCGAGACCGGATATCGGCTTTGAATTCATCCAGAACGGAACCAGCCGCCTCACCACGACGGGCAGCGGGAATCTCAAGGATACCCTCTACCATATCTACGGGCGGAGCGTGACCGATGAGCTTCTGCCGGTGGATTATTTTGAGGGGCCTGTCCACATGACCGGCTTCATCGCGAAGCCTTCGATCAGCCGCGGGAACCGCAATTATGAAAATTATTTCGTGAACGGCCGTTACGTAAAGAGCCGCGTCGTTGCGCTCGGCATTGAATCCGGCTACGGAAACAAGCTGATGCAGCACCAGTATCCTTTCACCTGCCTGTCCATACGGGTCGACGGGGACAAAGTGGACGTAAATGTCCATCCGACCAAGATGGATGTACGCTTCTCCGATGAGAAGGGAGTGCTGGAGGCCGTCATGCACGGAGTTTCCAAGGTGCTTCAGTACCAGGAGATGATCGTAAAGACGTCCCTCAACCCGCCGGTCAGAACGGCAAGGGCGGAAAAGCCCGAACGATATGCCAATCCGGCGCCTTTCGAGCGGGAGATGATCCGGGAGAGAAGTGAGGCGGATGCTCAGAAGCGCGTTCCGGAAGGAATCGTCCGAAAGCTGCCGGAACAGCAGGATTCTGTTGTTTCACCGCAAAAAGAAAATACTGCTTCCCCGGTGATCCGGGAACGTGAAACAGCGGTACCGGTTCCGGAAGCAGAGAAGAGATCTGCCAAGGAAACGCAGACCGCACCGTCTTCACCTGTTCAGGAAGCCTCGATTGCATCTGCTGCGGAAACACAGGCCGCACCTTCTCCGGAAACACAGAATGCACCTGTTCCGAAGGCATCTGCTCCGGAGGAGACCTCAAAGCCCGAAGAAAAGATCCGTTACGAGCAGGCAAGCTTCCTTCCGAATGTTCTCTCCCCGGAAGCCGCCCCGCTGAGGCGGATCATCGGCTGTGCGTTCAACACCTACTGGATCATTGAATTCGGCGACCAGCTGTTCATGATCGACCAGCATGCGGCCCACGAGAAGGTGCTTTTCTGCCGCTTCATGCGGGACTATGAGAACAGCGCGATCGCGTCCCAGCAGATCTCGCCGCCCGTGATCGTCACGCTGAGCGCGGAGGAGAGAATGCTCATCGCCGAGTACGGCGAGGCGTTTGCCAGCTGCGGTTTTGAGATCGAGCCCTTCGGGGGAAATGAATACAAGATCTCCGCCGTACCGTACTCCCTCTCTGCCCTGGGCTCCCGCGAACTTTTCACGGAGCTTCTCGACAATCTTGAGGTGACTCAGGACGCAAAGAAGCTGGGCATCTACGTTCTGAAGGTCGCCACGGAGGCCTGCAAGGCAGCGGTCAAGGGAGGCGATCGGCTTTCATTTTCCGAGGCCAAAGCCCTCATCGACGAACTCTTCACCTGTGATGACCCGTATCACTGCCCGCACGGACGGCCGACGATCATCACGCTGACGGAGAAAGACCTGGAAAAGAGGTTCAAGAGAATTGTCTGATACAAAACAAACATTAGTTGTCGTGGCCGGGCCCACCGCTGCCGGCAAGAGCGAGGCTGCGGTCGAACTGGCCAGAATGATCGGCGGGGAGATTATCTCCGCCGATTCCATGCAGGTCTATAAATATATGGACATCGGGTCTGCAAAGATCACAAAGGAGGAGATGATGGGAGTTCCCCACCATCTGATCGATGTGGCGGACCCGAAGGACGCCTTCGATGTGGTGCGGTATGCCGCGCTCGCAAAGGAGGCAATCCGTGATATTGCCTTCCGCGGACACGTTCCGATCCTCTGCGGCGGCACCGGCTTTTATATTCAGGCGGTGACACGGGATATTGATTTCACGGAGACCGGATCGAGAGAGGCAAGGCGGGCGGAACTGGCTCAGATTGCCGAAAAGGAGGGAAATGAAGCCCTCCACAAACTTCTCGCCGCTGTCGATCCTGATTCCGCGCGGACCATCCATCCGAACAACGTGAAGCGGGTGATTCGGGCCATCGAGTACTTCGAGGAGACCGGGCAGAGCATCTATGCCCACAATGAGGAGGAGAAGCTTAAGGAGAGCCCTTATGATCTCCACTATTTCGTGATTGCGATGGACCGGGCAAAGCTCTATGAGAGGATCGACCGCCGCGTCGATTTCATGATGGAAGAGGGGCTGTACGATGAGGTCATGTACCTCAAGGCCATGGGGCTTTCCCGCGAGGACGTCTCCATGCAGGGGCTCGGCTACAAGGAGATGCTGGACTGCATGGACGGGCTTATTTCCCTTGAGGAGGCCGTGCGCATCTTAAAGCGCGATACCAGACACTTTGCAAAGCGGCAGATCACCTGGTTCAAGCGGGAGAAGGATGCGGTGTGGATAGATCGGGCTGATTTCGGGAATGATTCGATCCGTATCGCGAAGTATATGAAAGAGCAGATCCTCCGCTGAAAAAATACGGTAATGATGAGCATAGTGAGATATTTCAAAATATCGCACCGTGCTCATTTTTTTTTGCACATTATTGACAAATCGCCATACAGTATGTATATTAGATATGATACAAACGGCGGTGAGATAATAAAGTATTTCACTAATATCTAAACAAATTTTAAGGAGGAAGCATGAAAAAGAAATTAATGAGTTTAGTCATGGCCGCTGCACTGGCAGTGACCGCGCTCGCAGGCTGCGGCGGTTCAGGTTCAGGGGCATCTACGGCTGCCGGCGGCGACGCTGCCGCTTCCACGGCAGGCGAAGCTGCAGCTCCGGCTGCTGACGGCAAGATCAAGATCGGCGTCTCCATCTGGAGCTCCACGGACGTCCTCGGCTCTCAGTGCAAGCTGATCCTCGACGCTGCCGCAAAGGCTCTCGATGTTGACATCCAGTATGTCGACCAGGCTCACGTCTCCGAGCAGGTTACCGCTTCTGTTGAGACCCTCGCTGCTGCGGGCTGCAAGGGCATCATCATCTGCAACTCTTCCGACACTGAGATGGCTTCCGCCATCAAGACCTGCAACGATAACGGCGTTTATCTTGCACAGTTCTTCCGCATCATCAGCGAGCAGAACAGCCCTGAGATCTATCAGGCAGCTGTCGACTCTCAGTACTACATCGGCGCTGTCCACGAGAACGAGCCGGAAAACGGCAAGAAGCTCGTCCAGATGCTGATCGACAAGGGCGACAGAAACATCGGTCTCATCGGCTGGGAGCAGGGCGATGCCACATGGCTCGGCAGATGGGAAGGCTACAAGGCCGGCGTTGAAGAGTGGAACAAGGCGAACCCGAACGACCTCGTCACTCTTTCCGAGCCGCAGTATGCAGGCACATCTTCCGAAGGCGGCGCAAAGGCTGCTGACGCTCTGATGGCTGCTGACGCTAACCTTGACGCGATCATTCCGGCCGGCGGCGGCGGAGACCCGCTCCAGGGTGCCATCGCAGCGGTTGTCAAGAACGGCAAGGGTTCCGATATCGATATCGTTTCCACAGACTTCCTTCCGGACCTCGGCGAGAGACTTGCCGATGAAGCAGACCCGGTTGCCGGTGAGTCCGGCGGACATTACTGCGATCCGCTGTTTGCTTTCATGATGGTTTACAACGCTGTCAAGGGCAACTACACCGATTTCGCAGGCAAGTTTGAGAACGTTGAGTTCCCGTATCTGTATGTTGCCTCCGCTGAGGACTATGCAGATTATGAGAAGTACTTCGTCGATCAGCTTCCGTACACCAACGATGAGCTTGTCGCGATGGCAGACCAGAGCATGGAAGAGCTCAAGGCTACCGCTCAGAAGCTCTCCATCGAAGATGCGGCTGCTCGTGCTGCGGGCTGATAAAGGACTTGTCAATAACCATCTGATCACAAGTGCAGAAGCATAAGTGATTCCGGCCGGTATCGCTTCAGGTACCGGCCTTTTTTATCAAAGGAGAAATCAAATGGGATCGTCTAAGCAAGCATCCGCGGGAAAGAAGGTATCCGGATCCGTCAGAGGATATATTATTCTGGCTGCCCTGATCATTGTTTCCTGGCTGATATTTAAAATTGCGACACCTGGCAATTTCGGCTCACCCTCCAACATGGTCAGCTATTTTGAAGCGAGCCTTATTGCCGCGACCGGTGCCGTCGGTTTCTATTTTGTTATGGTCATGGGCATGTTCGATTTCTCGATCGGTGCCAACATCGTGCTTTCCTCCATCATCGGAGCGAAACTGGCCACCCAGTTCGGTCTCGGCTATCCCGGCCTGATCCTCGGCTGCGTGGCGACCGGCGCGATCGTAGGCTTCCTGAACGGTACGTTCTATGTCAAGCTGAGGATTCCGTCCATGATCGTCACGACAGGACTTGCCCTCATCTATGAGGCTCTGGCCAACATCATCTCCGGCAAGGAGACCCTGCCGACAAATCTTATGGCGTTCGGAAAAATGCCCGGCAACCTGATCCTTGCCCTGGCGGCATTCGTCATCGCCTACCTGATCCTCAACTACACGAAGATCGGCACATACACCTATGCGATCGGCAGCAACGAATTCGTCGCCAAGAACATGGGTATCAACGTCAACAAATACAAGGTGCTCGCTTTCGTTATCAGCGGGGCCTTCCTCGGAGTCATGGCTGTCCTCACGATCAGCTACGGTTCCTCCATCGTTGCGGTCACCGGCATGGCCTCCATGAGCCGCAACTTTATCCCGACCATGGGCTGCTTCTTCGGTACGGCCTTCAAGAAATACGGCATTCCGCTGCAGGCGATCATCATCGGTGAGTTCATGATCAATATCATTTTCTACGGATTCATCGCGCTCGGCGCACCGACGGCCATCCAGGACGTCATCACGGGCCTTGCGCTTCTCATTATTATCACACTGACAACCAGGGTATCGAAGGGTGAAATCGTTAAGTAAGGAGCGAGATATGAGTGAAGTAAGATTACAGGTCCGGAACTTATGCAAATCCTTCGGCATCACCAAGGCAGTGCAGAACGTCTCGTTCGATATCAACAAGGGTGAAGTTCATGCCCTGATCGGCGAGAACGGTTCCGGCAAATCCACATTGACGAACATGCTGACCGGTATCTATTCGATCGACAGCGGCACATTTATTCTGGACGGAAAGGAAATCCATCCGAAGAATCAGGTGGATGCGAACAAGCAGGGCGTATCCATCATCGTGCAGGAGCTGGGCACGCTGGACGGACTCACGGTCGCGGAAAATATTTTCCTCGGACATGAGGATATGTTCGTCAAATTCGGCATCAAAAATACAAATGCAATGAACCACAGGGCAACCGAGCTCCTGAAGAAATACGGTTTTGACAAGATCAAGGCTTCCGATCCGATCGAAAATTACAATTTCGAGGACAGAAAGCTGGTTGAGATCGTCAAGGCGACATATTTCGGACCGAAGATCGTCGTCATCGACGAGACCACGACTGCGCTTTCCCAGGAAGGACGCGAGGAGCTCTACAAGCACATGAACCGGATCCGCGAGGAGGGAAATACCGTTATTTTCATTTCCCACGACCTCTCCGAGATCCTGGACAAGTCCGACACGATCACGATCCTTCGGGACGGCGTCTATATCGACACCGTGAAGAGCAAGGATGTCAACGAGGATGACCTTAAGAGGCTCATGGTCGGCCGTGAGGTGACGGGTGCTTACTACCGTGCGGACTACGGCGAGAAGATCTCGAATGAAGTCTCGCTCTCCGTCAAAAATGTAAATGTCCCGGGTCTCATCCATGACATCACATTCGATCTCCACAAGGGCGAGATCCTGGGTTTCGGCGGACTTTCCGAGTCCGGCATGCACGAGATCGGCAAGGCGATCTTCGGCGCCTCCTATGACAGGACCGGCACCGTGACGCTGGCCGACGGAACGCAGATCAACGACATTCCGACCGCGATCAGGCACAGCATCGCCTACACGTCCAAGGACCGTGACAATGAATCCGTTGTCATGAACCAGAGCATCGGGGACAATATCTGCCTTCCGTCGCTCGATGACCTTGCGAACAAGGCCCATATGCTGAGCGACAAGAAGCTGAAGGAGTTTGCCAACAAGTACGCGGCGGAAATGTCCGTCAAGATGGTCAACACCGACCAGTTTGTCTCCGATCTCTCGGGCGGCAACAAGCAGAAGGTCGTTCTGGCGCGCTGGATCGGCAAGGACTCCGATATCGTCGTTCTGGATTCCCCGACACGAGGCATCGACATCAAGGTCAAGCAGGACATCTACCAGCTGATGGACCGGATGCGGAAGAACGGCAAATCAATCATCATGATTTCCGAAGAGCTCATGGAGCTGATCGGCATGTGTGACAGAATTCTTATTATGAAAGACGGCGCCATAAACGGTGAGCTTATGCGCAGTAAAGATCTTGATGAGAATCTGCTCATTTCTAAGATGGTATAAGGAGGAAGTCATGGCAGATAAAACATCAGTAAATAAAAGCTCCAAAGAGGAGCAGCTCGCAAAAGTTTCCCGTATCAATATGATCCGGAGCATCCTTCCGATCGCCGGCCTTATCGTCATCTTTGTCCTGTTCAATGTCCTGACGAACGGCGGCATGTGGAACAGCAGATCGCTTCTTCTGTCCCAGGTCTACGTGGTGGTCATCGCCGCCATGGGTGTATTCTTCATCATGACGATGGGCGGTCTTGATTTTTCTCAGGGCTCCATCCTCGGAATGGCATCCATCGTCGTGTGCCTGCTCTCGAAGACGAATATAATTCTGGCGGTTCTCGGAGGTATCGTGACTGGCGCGGCCATCGGCGCGTTCAACGGATTCTTCTATGTGAACAGGAAAATAAAATCCTTCATCGTCACGATCTGCTCGATGTTCCTGTTCCGCGGCATCATCAAGTATCTGACATCCAATGCCCCGATTGCGGCCAGCATGAAGGTGTATGATTATGATACGATGACCTTCAAGCTCATCGTGACCCTGATCGTCCTCATCGCCGGCTTTGTGGTCTTCCGTTTTACCAAATTCGGGACCTACTTAAAGGCGATCGGCGCGGGTGAGAAGGCAGCGATGTTCGCCGGCATCCGCACGGACAGGATGAAGTTCCTCATCTACGTGCTCTCCGGCGCGATCACCGGTCTTGCGGCCTTCCTCAACATCGCCAAGAACGGTTCCGCGACCGCCAACGTCGGTAATCAGCTCGAGACCCAGATCCTGATCGCTCTGGTTCTCGGCGGCATGCCGATCTCCGGCGGCGCCAAGGTCCGCTTCTCCAACATCATCGTCGGCTCCATGCTCTACATCGTTCTTCAGAACGGTCTCCGCATGATGGGCATGACGACGCAGGCGATGCAGCTGATCCAGGGTGTTGTCTTCCTGGTCTTCGTTGCAATTTTTGCAGATCGTCAGTCGATTAAGGTTATCAAATAAGAATTTATATGCTATAATACGGAGCCGGGTGCCTTTTCGCGCCCGGCTCCGAACTTATATATAAAACGAAGGAAAACAAACATTCATGATTACAACAAAAGACTTATACGCCTCCTGCGGCATCAGCCCCGAAGTATACGACTACTGCGAGGGGATCGCAGAGGAGCTCAAAGAGCGTTTCGAAGCAATAGACGCCGTTGCGGAGTACAACCAGCTCAAGGTGATCCACGCCATGCACGAGTGCAGGGTCTCTGAGGCCTGCCTTACCGGCACGACCGGCTACGGCTACAACGATATCGGCCGTGGTACGCTGGAGGAGGTCTATGCGAAGACATTTCACACGGAGGCAGCCCTGGTCCGGCCGCTCATTTCCTGCGGGACCCATGCGCTGGCGACCGCACTGTTCGGCAACTTAAGGCCGGGGGATGAGCTCTTATCCGTCGCCGGCAAGCCCTATGACACCCTGGAGGAGGTCATCGGTATCCGTCCTTCGACCGGTTCGCTGGCGGAATACGGGATCACCTACAGACAGGTGGACCTTCTGCCGGACGGCAGCTTTGATCTTGAGGGAATCAGAGCGGCTCTGGGCCCGAAGACCCGTCTTGTGACGATCCAGCGTTCCAAGGGCTATGAGGTCCGCCGGACCCTCTCGGTGAAGCAGATCGGCGAAGCCATCGCCTGCATCAAGGCGGTCCGCCCGGACGTCATCGTGATGGTGGACAACTGCTACGGTGAGTTTGTCGAAACTCTTGAGCCCTCCGATGTCGGCGCGGACATGATCGTCGGCTCCCTCATCAAAAATCCGGGCGGCGGCCTGGCACCCGTCGGCGGCTACATCGCCGGCACGAAGGAGTGCGTGGAGAGAGCATCCTTCCGCATGACCTGCCCGGGCCTCGGCGCGGAGGTCGGTCCGTCCCTCACGATGAACCAGTCCTTCTATCAGGGCTTTTTCATGGCCCCGGTTGTGACCGCTTCGGCTCTTAAGGGAGCCATCTTCGCAGCCAATATCTATGAGCGGCTCGGTTTCCCGGTCCTTCCGGACGGAAAAGAAGAGAGACACGACATCATCGAGGCGATCACTCTGGGCTCTCCGGAGGCTTTGTCCGCCTTCTGTCGTGGTATCCAGAAGGCAGCCCCGGTTGACAGCTTTGTCACGCCGGAGCCCTGGGATATGCCCGGCTACGACAGCAAGGTGATCATGGCCGCGGGGGCATTTGTCTCCGGCTCCTCGATCGAGCTGTCCGCCGACGGCCCGCTCAAGCCGCCTTACAACGTCTATTTTCAGGGGGGACTCACCTGGCCGTCGGCCAAGCTCGGGATCATGACTTCCCTCGAAGAGATCTACAGAGATAAATTAGTGAAACTGCCATGAAAAATGAAAAGCTTTCCGTCTATGTTGTCGGCGGAGGCGCTGCGGGTCTTGCCGCCGCCATCCACGCCGCACGCGCCGGCGCCTCCGTCACCGTGCTCGAAAGGGAAACGAAGCCCGGGAAAAAGCTCTTAAGGACCGGCAACGGCCGCTGCAATCTGGCCAATATGGGGCCGGTCGAGGATGCGTATCACGGCCTGCACCCGGATTTTGCCTCTTCTGTGCTTGCGGCTTTCCCCCGGGAGAGGCTGCTTGCGTTCTTTGAGGAGACCGGCATCCATGTGAGAAGCTACGATGGCTGGCTCTATCCGTCCTCGGAGAGCGCCGAATCGGTTCTTGCCTGCCTTCTCATGACGGCCGAGGCCCTGAAAGTCCGTATCCGAACCAACACATGCGTGAAACGTATAGAAAAAAGCGGAGATAGGTTCCTCATCGATGTCGGAAGCTATGTCTATACGGGTGACCGCGTGATCATAACCGCGGGTTCCCAGGCATCACTGGAGGGAAATTCGGGTCAGGATATCCTGCACCTTGTATCCGCCTTCGGACATACGATCGTTCCGACGCATCCTGCGCTGGTACCGCTTACGGTAAAGGACGCATCATCCTTCGGCTTTGCCGGTGTGAGAGTGCGCGGAGTGATCCGGATGTATGCGGACGGGCAGCTCATCCATGAGGAAGCCGGACAGCTGCAGCTCACGAAGGACGGGATCTCAGGGATTCCGGTTTTTAATGGAAGCGGCGAGGCAGTCGGAGCATTGTCAGCCGGAAGGACTGTTACGGCAGAGGCGGATTTCTTTCCCGATATGGAGGAGGCGGTTTTCATTTCCTATCTGAAAGACCGCTTTTTACGACTCAGCCGTCGAACGGACGCGGAAAAGCTCAAAGGGCTGATTCCGGAGAGGCTGATTCCTGCTATCCTCATGGGAGCGAAGAATCCGGAGGATATCGCGCTGCGAATCAGGCATTTTCCGATGACGGTCACAGGTTCAAAGGGACCCTCGGCTGCCCAGGTGATGAGCGGAGGCGTCGATACGGCGGAGGTTGACCCGTCCACGATGGAGTCGAGGCTCGTCCGCGGACTGTATCTTGCCGGAGAGATCCTCGACATTGACGGCAACTGCGGCGGCTATAATCTGATGTTTGCCTTCGCCGGCGGAGCGCTGGCAGGGAAGGCGCAGGGAGATTGCACATGATACGAATTTCAGAGATAAAGCTTCCGGTGACCCACGGTGAAGCAGACCTTCTTAGCGAGGCCGCAAGACGTCTGCACATAAAGGAAAAAGACATTCGGGAGCTTCACATCGCGCGGCGCTCCCTCGATGCCCGCCGGAAACCGGATCTTTACTATGTCTATGCGGTGGATGTTGCCGCCAGAGTAAGCCTTTCGAGGAAAAGTTCACATAAATATATTATGTCTACTCCCGACGAGCGCTACATTCTGCCGTCCCCGGGAACCATGAACATGAAAGCCCGTCCGGTGGTGATCGGATCCGGCCCGGCAGGCCTCTTTGCGGCACTGCTCCTTGCGGAAGCCGGCATGAAGCCTCTTATCCTGGAGAGGGGAGAGGATGCGGTCACCCGCACAAGGAAGGCGGAGATCCTTTTCAATGACGGCATTCTTGATCCCGTATCGAACGTTCAGTTCGGGGAGGGCGGTGCCGGCACATTTTCGGACGGCAAGCTCAATACCTCCGTCAAGGATCCCGGCTTTCGCGGGAAATTTGTGAAGGAGACGTTTGTCCGCTTCGGTGCATCACCGGAAATCCTCTATGACGCCAAACCGCATGTTGGCACCGATGTGCTGACAGGGATCCTCGTGAAGATGCGGGAGTACATGACCGGTCTCGGAGCCGAATATCGCTTTCTCACAAAGGTGACCGGTTTTCATGTAAAGGACGGTGCGCTCAGCGCCGTCGTCGTAAACGATTCAGAGATTATACCTGCGGATCTGGCGGTCCTTGCCCCGGGTCATTCGGCCAGAGATACATTTTTCATGCTCCATGACCTCGGACTTGCGATGGAGGCAAAGCCCTTTGCCGCGGGCGTCCGCATTGAACACCCGCAGACGATGATCGACCTGTCCCAGTACGGGCGGGCCAGAGAGAGCCTGCCGCCCGCTGCGTACAAGCTGACCCATCAGACGCGGGCCGGCCGTGGCGTCTACTCCTTCTGCATGTGCCCGGGCGGCTATGTTGTCAACGCTTCCTCCGAGCCCGGTCATCTCACCGTGAATGGAATGAGCTACTCAAAGCGGGATTCGGCAAATGCAAACAGCGCGCTCATCGTCTCCGTCGGTCCCCGGGATTACATGGCCGCAAAAGGGGAAGACGTGCCGGAAGCACTGGCGGGCATCGCCTTCCAGCGGAAGATTGAGAGAGCCGCCTACACGGCTGCGGACGGCAGGCTGCCCCAGATTCTCTACGAGGATCTTAAAAACGGCCGGCTTACGCGCGGGTACGGGGATTTCATTTCCTGTACAAAGGGGAAGAGCGCCTTTGCAGATGTCGGCGCCGTCCTGCCGGTCTTCATGAAGGAGAGTCTCATCGAGGGAATCGAAGCGTTCGGAAAGAAAATCAGAGGCTTTGACCGCCCGGACGCCATCATCACGGCGGTGGAAGCCAGATCCTCATCGCCGGTCCGCATCCTCAGAGATGAGGATCATGTCTCCTCCGTCCGGGGCCTCTATCCGGCCGGCGAGGGAGCCGGTTATGCCGGAGGCATCATGTCCGCGGCCATGGACGGGATGCGGTGCGCGGAGGAGATCATCCGGCGGTATGCACCGCTTGAATGATAAAGTTTTTCTGAAACCGATTTATGTTATGTACACTTCCTTCATTTTATGCTAAAATAGAAGACCGCATATCAGGCAGAAAAGACGCCGCACCCGAAAGGGAGAATGAAAAATCTGTTACTGAAGGAAAATGCAGACACAACCCGTCCTTATGAGAAATGTCTTCTCTACGGGGCGGAATCGCTGACGGATGCTCAGCTTCTGGCGGTGATCATCAGAACCGGCACGCGGGAGAAGTCCTGCATCGCGCTGGCGGAACAGGTGCTGAGGCTCAAAACCGGCCGGGAGGATATTCTAGGGCTCATGAGCCTGACGATTCCCGAGCTCATGAAGATCCCGGGGATCGGCCAGGTGAAGGCGATTCAGCTCAAATGTGTCGGAGAACTCTCTAAGAGGATCGCCACGAGAAAGGCCGAGAGCGGGCTTTCATTTCATGATCCCGGAACGATCGCCGATTATTATATGGAGAGACTCCGGCATGAGGAGAAGGAAAACCTGTTCTGCATGATGCTCGACACGAAGTTCAAGCTGCTCGGGGAGGAGAAGATCTCCACCGGAACGGTCGATTTTGCGGTCATTTCCGTGAGAGACCTGTTTCTGGCGGCCATGCGGCACAGGGCGGTTCAGATCATCCTGGTGCACAATCATCCGAGCGGCGATCCGCAGCCTTCCGAGGCTGACATAAACATAACGCGCAGGGTCCGTGAGGCCGGGGAGATGATGGGGGTCAGGCTTCTCGACCACATCATTATCGGAGACCGCTGCTACGTAAGCTTCCGCGAGAGCGGACTTATGAACCAAGAGGAGGAAGATGGCTTATCATAACGTCTACGGCATTGATTTGGGGACAAGCGCCGTAAAGATTTACAGTCATAAGAAGAAGAGGACGATCACGGAGAAGAACATGATCGCGCTGAAGGACGGGCGGCAGGTGCTGGCCGTCGGCAACGATGCGTACGACATGTTCGAGAAAGCTCCGGAAAATATTGCGGTCGACCGGCCGGTCCGTCACGGACGGATCGCGGACGTCGCGGAGGTTGAGTTCTACCTCCGGACCATGCTGACGAGGCTGGACCGCAATCCGGGATTCCGACCGATCCTCTTATTTTCTGCGCCGTCCAATATGTCGGAGATCGAAAAAATGGCCTACTACGAGATCAGCCACTCGGGTTATCTCAGAAATCCGACCGTTTACCTGGCCGACAGGGCCATCTGTGACGCTGTCGCCCTCGGAATCCCTCTTTCCCGAACAAAAGGCACGATGATCATCAATATCGGCGGCGAAAATACGGAGGTCTCCGTCATCGCGGGTGAGCAGGTCATCATAAGCCGGGACATTCCGCTCGGCGGGCACGCCCTGAACCAGGCCATCGTCGATGCGATCCTGAAAAATCAGAACCTCATGATCGGCCTCAAGACCGCAAGAAGACTCAAAACGGTGCTCGCGAGCCTCGGCGAAACGATCGGTGAGGAGCGCAAGGTGATCGGAATCGACACGCTGACCGGCATCCCCCGCGAGGGTATGGTCTCATCGGACCTCGTCAGCTTTGCTGTGGAGGGGAAAATGTGCCAGCTCGCGGATGAGATCCGCAGCTTTGTCGAACGCATTCCTCCCCAGATACGGATGTATGTGCTCGAAGAGGGAATTTATCTGACAGGCGGGTCCGCCCGGATCCCCAACATCGACCGGTACCTGCGTCGCAGCATCGGCTGCCAGATCAATCTGTCCTCCTTCTATGAAATGTGTACCGTCAGAGGGCTTGAGGAGATGATCCAGAGCAATCTGCTGAAAAAATGGGCTTATACGATCAGGAAGAAAAAATGAAAAAACTTTTCCGAAAACTTAAAATCAAGGACAAGCACCTGCTTGTCGTCATGATCATACTGTGTGTCGGGCTCATGCTGGTGACTTTTTCCGGGAGCTCTTTTTCGGGTCCGTTTCATTCCGCGATCGGCACGATCGTCATGCCTCTGGAGCGCGGCGTGAACAAGGCCGGTTCCGTTCTGGTCTATCTGGCGTCCGGCTTCAAGGATGTGCAGGACCTGAATGAGGAAAATGAAAACCTCCGGAAAGAAATCGCCGAGCTGACAGAGACAAACAACAGACTCTCCCAGCAGATCTCGGAGCTCGAGAGACTGGAAGAACTCTACAAGCTGGACAGCCAGTACTCCGAATACAACAAGGTGGCTGCCAACGTCATCGCAAAGGATCCGGGAACCTGGTATTCCACGTTCGTCATCGACAAGGGAACCGACGACGGGATCAGTGTGGATATGAATGTTATTGCGGGCGGCGGCCTTGTAGGCATCGTCACGGAGACCGGAAAGAGCTGGGCAGTCGTACAGTCGATCATCGATGACCGCTCGAATATCAGCGCCATGATCGCCTCCACCTCGGATACCATGGTCGTATCCGGCAATCTTCTGACCATGGAGCAGGGAACGATCGATTTTTCCGAGCTCCGCGATCCCGACAATGTGGTGGGAGAGGGAACGACCGTCGTGACCTCCAACATCAGCACAAAATATCTGACCGGGCTTCTTGTGGGCTATGTCAGCCGGGTCGAGGAATCCAGCAACCGGCTCACCAAGAAAGGAACGATCATCCCTGCGGCTGACTTCATGCATCTCCGGGAAGTGCTGGTCATCACCAATCTCAAACAGACAAAGGGGGATTCGGAATGATCCGAAACATTGTCCTTGGAATCTATATCCTCCTGGCGTTTATTCTTGAGACCACCGTGTTCAAAAATGAAGCGATCTTTCAGGCTGCGCCGAATATCCTGCTTATCATAACGGTTTCAACCGGGTTTATGCGCGGAAAAAAGGCCGGTATGATCACCGGCTTTCTCTGCGGTTTCCTGTATGACGCGATATTCGGAAGCATCATCGGACTCACGGCGCTCCTCTATGTTCTGGCGGGGTATATCGCGGGAGCCTTTTATAAGGTTTTCTTTGACAACAATGTGCGGGTTCCCCTGACGCTGGTCACTGTCATGGACATCGCATTTAATTTATTTTTGTATGTTATTTTCTTTTTGATGAGGGGAAGAACCGCTTTCTTTTCCTATGTTATTCAGCGTATTCTGCCGGAAGCTGTCTTTACCTTCATCATCACGTTCTTCCTGTATAAAATCCTGTACGCGGGTGACCGCGTCCTGGGTGCCGAAGCGGAAGAGAGGAGGCGGTCACATTGGCTCGGCAGCTGATCAATATACTGAAAAAGATCCGAATCAGCAGGACCCTTATCCTTTCGCTTGTTTTTATTCTCCTCTCCACTGTGCTCTTAAGAAGGCTTTACGATATTCAGATCGTGAACGGGGAAGAGTACAGAAACAATTTCTCTCTGGAAACAACCAAAACGAGATCGATCAAGGGAGCCCGCGGCAATATCTATGACCGAAACGGGGTCCTGATCGCCGGCAACGAGCTTTCCTATTCGCTGACCCTGGAGGATAACGGCACGTATGCGACCAGACGACTGAGGGCCCTCAACCTCAACGGTGTGGCCTACCGGATCTCAAAGATCCTTGAGAAGCACGGCGATTCTCTCGATAATGATTTTCATGTCGTTCTGGATGCCGCCGGCAATTATGACTACGATGTATCCGGTACCAGCCTTCTCCGCTTTAAGGCGGATGTCTACGGTTACCCCTATATCGACCAGCTCAAGGAAAAAGAGGCAAACGCCACCGCCGATGAGATGATGACCTATCTGACGGGGAACGATATGTTCGCCGTCACAACCGGCATCGGCAGGAATTCCGTCACCAGGACATCCGATTATACACCCGAGGAGCTCGCATCGGTCGGACTGCCCGAAAACCTGACAAAGCAGGATATCCTGAACATCGTTTTCGTGCGCTATCTTTTAAATACGACCAGCTACCGCAAGTATCTGCCGGTCACCATCGCGACCAACCTCTCGGATGCCTCCGTCGCAGATCTCATGGAGCAGTATACGTCTCTCACCGGCATCGATATCGTCGATGACACGATCCGCGTCTACTACTATCCGGAGTGTATCGCCTCCCTGATCGGATATACCGGAAAGATCTCCTCGGAGGAGCTGACCGAACTGGTCGCTCAGGATGACTCCTACAGCACGACGTCCATCGTCGGCAAGAGCGGACTTGAAAAGATCTTTGAGACGTCTCTTAAAGGTACGGACGGGGAGGAGACCGTCTATGTTGATCATCTCGGCAAGGTTCTCGCCGTGGACGAGGCAAAGACCGTGGAGCCGAAGGCCGGCAACGACCTGTATCTCACGATCGACGTGGAGCTTCAGAACGCTGTTTACCACATGCTGGAGCAGCGTATCGCCGGTATTCTCGAGACGGTTATCATCAATGAGAAGCAGTTTGACACCTCCGGCATCAAGGATACGGCGGATATCCGTATCCCGGTCTACGATGTATACAAGGCGATCATCAACAACAACATCCTGAAGATCAGCGCTCTTTCCGACCCAAACGCATCCGAGAGCGAAAAGAAACTCTATGCCGCGCTGGAAGCGAAGCGGAACGAAGTCTTCGAGGCGGTCCGGGATGAGCTCACGAAAGATCATCCGACGATCTACAAGGATCTCTCAAAGGAAATGCAGAACTATGAGAGCTACATCGTCAACGATCTGCTTACCCAGACCACCAAGATCCTGAGCAGTGCAGCCATCGACAAGACGGACAGCATGTATCTTGCCTGGAGCAAGGACGAGAGCATTTCCATGAAGGAGTACCTGACCTATGCGGCCAGCTGCAACTGGATCGATGTCTCCCGCTTTGCGGAAGCGGACAGCTATCTCGATTCTGCCGAGATTTATACGCGCCTTTCCGCCTATATCGCGGATTACCTGAAGGATGACCGGACCTTCACGAAGATCCTGCTGAACGATCTTCTCATGGAGGACCGGATCACGGGCTACGATCTCTACAGCGCGCTCTATTACCAGGATATCTTTGACCGGGACGACGACTATTTCGACGATTTCATGACCGGCAAGATAAACAGCTACGATCTGACGAGAGTCATGATCCACAATCTGGTTCTGACGCCGGCCATGATGGCGCTCAATCCGTGCTCCGGCTCTGCCGTTATCACCAACCCGCAGAACGGAGAGTCACTCGCCTGTGTGTCCTACCCGGGCTACGACAACAACCGTCTGGCCAACAAGATGGACACGGCCTACTACAACCTGCTGGCCCAGGACGAGTCCAGGCCTTTCTACAACAAGGCAACCCAGCAGACGACAGCCCCTGGATCCACCTTCAAGCTGGTCACCACCTCAGCGGGTCTGGAAGAGGGCGTCATCACGCCTGAGACCCAGTTTGAATGTACCGGCCTCTTTGACCTCGTCGATACGCCGCTTGCCTGCTGGAACAAGGACGGCCACGGCTACCTGAATGTTGTCTCCGGCATCATGAACTCCTGCAACGTGTTCTTCGCCAACGTCGCGTTCCAACTCGGTCAGACGGACGAACATGTCTGGTCTGACTCGCTCAGCCTCTCCAAGCTGCAGAAGTACGCGGAGATCTACGCGCTGGACAAGAACTCCGGCATCGAGGTTCCGGAGGCGGCACCGGCCGTATCCGACCGCTACGCGGTTGCCTCCGCCATCGGACAGGGTACTCACGCCTACACAACGACCCAGATGGCCCGCTACGCGACGACGCTTGCGAACAGCGGAACCATCTATTCGCTGACGCTGGTCGACAAGCTGGTCGATTCGGACGGTAATGTCGTAATGGAGAATCATGCGGAGGTTGCCGGAAACGTTGAACTCTCCGATACAACCTGGAGCGCCATCCATGAAGGCATGCGGGCCGTTATCGTCAGCAAGCCGGAATATCAGGACCTTCCGCTGGCGATCTCCGGCAAGACCGGAACGGCTCAGGAGTCCAAATCCAAGCCGTCCCACGCGCTTTTCATTTCCTATGCGCCTTCGGACGATCCGACGGTCGCCATGGCGGTCCGTATAGGAAATGGTTACTCATCGACAAACACGACGCTTGTCGGCCGCGATATATACCAGTATATCTTTAATCTGGCCGATAAAAATCAGCTTCTCGATGGCAAGGCTCACACCGATGCCATCACAAGTGTAATGGTAGACTGATGATCAGACAGTACAGGCTAAGAAATTACAATTTCAGACTCCTTCTGTGGGTGTTTTCGCTCTCGATTCTCGGGGTACTCCTGGTGGGGTCCGCGAATCGTTCCCTGATGCTGCGCCAGCTTTTCGGCGTGGCGCTCGGAGTAAGCGCCATGATTGCGGTATCCCTGATGGACTACTCATGGATCATGCATTTCAAGTGGATCTTTTATGCCGCCAATCTCGTCATGCTGGCGCTCGTTATCTTAAACGGGCACTCATCCCACGGAGCTACGCGCTGGATTCAGGTGGGTCCCATCGTGATCCAGCCGGTCGAGGTCACAAAGGTTCTTCTCGTCATATTTTTTGCAGGCTATTTCATGGAGAGGGAGAACGAGCTGAACGATATAAAGACGATCCTGAAATCGATCGTCCTGGCAGCGGCTCCGCTCTCGCTGATCTTTATGCAGCCGGACCTGAAAAACACCCTGACGATCCTCGTGATTTTTGCGATTCTCTACTATGTTGCAGGAATCAGCTACAAGGTGATTGCGATCATCGTCCTGATTGTCGCTTTGGCGGGCGGTTCGCTGGCTCTGTATCTCTTCAATGTTGAGACAAAGCCGTTCTTCCTCCGCGATTACCAGTGGGAGAGAGTGATTGCCTTCAGATCCACCGACAATGAATCCAGTCAGGACGACAACCGTCAGCAGCTGAACTCCGTCATGGCGATCGGGAGCGGCATGCTGACCGGAAAAGGCCTGAACAATGACGACGCCCAGTCGGCCAACAAGGGCAATTTCATCTCTGAGATCGACAACGACTTCATCTTTGCGGTCGCGGGTGAGGAGATGGGCTTTATCGGCTGCGCCGGCATCATCCTCCTGCTTCTCCTGGTCGTCCTCGAATGTATACGGACCGGCAGCAGGGCGAAGGACCTGGCCGGAAGGCTGATCGGCTGCGGCATAGGCTCCATCATCGCGATCCAGAGCTTTATCAATATCGGAGTCGCGACCATGCTTCTTCCGAATACGGGAACACCGCTGCCGTTCATCAGCTATGGCCTGACATCCCTGGTAAGTCTCTATATCGGTATAGGATTTGTCCTGAATGTCGGTCTGCAGACACGGATCCGCCTGGCCGATGTGAGAGCCAGAAGATTCGGAAAGGATTTCAGCCTATGAACGAGCAGAACACAAATAAACGCCTTCCGATCATTCCTGTGGTGATCCTCGCCATTGCGGTATGCGCCGTTTTAGGGGGGCTTGCCGTCTATTTCAGCGGCAAAGAGAGTCAGACGGTCCGAATGCCTGTCCCTTATGTGAATGATGCGTATCTCGACACGTCGGCGGGACGCGTTCTTGCCTATCAGACGAGAAATACATTTTCGGGGGATCTTTGCGTAAGTGAGGACAATGTCGGTCTCGACGGCGTTGCGATCACGGACGGCGAGTCGGGCGCTCTTTTTTCTCTGGATGACCATACGGTTCTGTTCTCCAGAAACATGTACGGAAAAGTCTATCCGGCTTCCGTGACCAAGATCATGACCGCAATGCTTGCGCTTAAATACGGCAATCTCGATGACTCCGTCACGGTCATAGAGGAGGATCTGGACCTTGAAGAGGGGTCTCAGGTAGTCGGCCTTAAGGTCGGGGACACCGTCACGGTCCGGGAGCTCCTGCACGGCCTGCTGATCCATTCCGGAAATGACGCCTCCATGGTGCTCGCCAGATATGTCAGCGGATCGGTGCCGGCATTTGTGGACCTTATGAATAAGACGCTTGTTGAGATCGGGGCGACCGGCAGTCATTTCATGAATCCGTCCGGTCTACATGACAGCAATCACTATACGACGGTATATGATATCTATCTGATGCTGAACGAGGCCCTCTCCATGCAGGAGTTTGTCCGCATCATCAAGATGTCCGCCCACGCGATGACGGTCACCCATGCGGACGGGACCAGAGAGATCCTGAATATCACGTCGACCGACCGTTATTTGACTGGTACTGCCCCGGCACCGAAGGACGTGATCGTACTCGGCGGAAAGACCGGGACCACATCGATCGCCGGACACTGCCTCGCGCTCGCCAGCCAGAACGCGTTCGGGCAGAAGTTTATATCGGTCATCGTCGGCGCAAGGAACTCGGATATACTTTATTCAGACATGAATAAGCTGCTTGCACAAATTAACGAATAATTCCTTGTGTTTTTGGCCGTCATACTCTATAATAATACATAGAGGTTCCCGTTTTTGGGAGATGTTTTCTTCTCAAACTAACCTACGATACAGAAGGAGGAAATCAAATATGGTTCGTTTAATTGTTGGTAATAAGGGAAAAGGGAAAACGACAGAGATTTTAAACAGAGTTAATACTCAGATCAAAGAGGCGAAAGGAAGCATTGTCTATCTTGACAAGAGCAACAAGCACATGTATGAGCTTAACAACAAGGTTCGCCTGATCGATGTCTCCCGTTTCCCGATTGCGAACAGCGAACAGTTTGTAGGATTTATCTGCGGTATTATTTCTCAGGATCATGACCTTGAGGCCATGTATCTCGACGGCTTCATCAAGTGCTCCAAGGTCAAACCGGAAGAGATCACCGAGACCATCAAGGAGCTTGATGCGGTCAGCCGTATGTTCAACATTGAATTCACGATCTCGCTCTCCCTCGACAAGGAAGAGCTTGACAGCTCTCTGGAGGATATGATTCTTGTTGCTCTCTGATTCGAGAAAAGAACAGGGAAAATCAAACAAAAGGAACAAAAAGAATTCCGATACCCGGCGGCTTTCAGCGTCGGGTATCGGTCTAATTGTGTTTGGGCTGATTTTTTTATACTTCATCATCACGATAGCCGGCGGGTTTCTCCGAAACCGTGTCGAGACCTATGAGGTGATGGAGGGAAGCCTGACCGATAATCTGACATTCACCGGCTGTGCGGTTCGGGAGGAAATCTGCGTCACGGCGAATCATCCGGATTCGTTTCTTCTGGTCCGTGAAAATGAAAAGATCGCCAGAGGAGACCTGCTCTTTGCGGACAGCGGGGCTCTGTCGGAAGCCGGACCTGCGTCCTCCGATTCCGAGAACGAGATCAGGAAAGCGGCGGACGCGTTTCTGTTTTCATTTTCCGGCCAGAATTTCAGCACGGTATACAGCTTTAAGAGAGAACTCCTCCATATCGGCGCCGCGGTCTTTAAATCGGCGGATCCCGATATCCTGAAGCACAGCGATACCGTCACCGTCTCTCCGTGCGACGGCATCGTCTCAACGGCCGTCGACGGGTATGAGGGGACAACGATCGACGATGTCACGTCTCCGGGATTCTCATGGAGTGTGAAAAAAGCGGAGGAGAATACAGGCTCCGTCAAGGTCGTCTCCTCGGAAGAGTGGTCTCTGGTGATCCCCGTAACCGACAAGCAGGTCATCTCGCTGTCCAATATCACCCGCGCAAAAGTCACCTTTTTGAGCGACGGGGAGACCGAACAGGCCTCCGTCAAATGGCTGAGAACGGAGGACGGCAGCAGCTTCCTTTCACTGCAGTTTTCATCCGGCCTTATCCGCTATCTCAAGGACCGTTTTATCTCCGTGCGGATCGAGGCCCCGATTGAAACCGGACTTAAAGTGCCGGCGAGCGCCGTTTTGAAGGAGACGTTTTATAAGATTCCGGAGCGCTGCCTCTATCTTTCGGGAGAATCTTCCGGTGTTCATTTTATGCGCTTCAAGAAGAACGAGGACGGAACCTTCGTAACGGATGCAAAAGGAGACGCCGTCTCGGAGATGGTCTCCCCGACAGTTTACTGCCGGCAGAAGGAAGATGAACAGTATTACTACTATGTTTCCATGTCGGTTTTCTCGGAGGGAGATGAGCTTCAGGTCGCAACCGAGCCTGACGAGCCTTTTGAAACCTACACTGTCGGGGAGACGGAAGAGCTCACCGGCGTCTATCAGGTAAATAACGGGTACGCCCTGTTCAGGCGTGTTGAGATAATGGACAGAAACGATATCTGGTGCCTGGTGAAGAAAGGTACCGGCTACGGCATTATTCAGCACGATTTCATCGTATATGACAGCAGCAAGGCAAAGGATTCAATGATCGTGACCCGATAAATTTGAGGAAGATAAGATATGTTGGAAGAAAATCTTAAGAAAGTGCAGGAAGAAATTGAGGAGAGCTGCCGCAAGGCAGGGCGGGATCCGAAAGATGTCACGCTGATCGCGGTCAGCAAGACCAAGCCCGCCGAGGACATCATGGAGCTCTATCGGGCCGGACAGAGGGATTTCGGTGAAAACTATGTCCAGGAGCTTCGGGAGAAAGCCGAGGAGCTTCCCAAAGATATCCGCTGGCATATGATCGGGCACCTGCAGAGAAATAAAGTGAAATACATCGCGGGCTACATCGACATGATTCATTCCGTCGACTCGCTGGCGCTTGCCGAGACGATCAGCAAGGAGGCCGCCAAGCACGACCGCGTCATTCCGATTCTTCTCGAGGTGAATGTCGCCGGGGAGGACACCAAATTCGGTCTGAGCCCCGAGGAAGTTCCGGCTATGGCGGAAGCCATAAGCCACCTGCCGAATGTCGTCCTTCGCGGATTCATGACCTCGGCTCCGTTTGTCGACGACCCCGAGGAGAACCGCGTCCACTTTAGAAAATTAGCGCATTTAAGTGTTGACAGCACCTCAAAAAATCACGATAATAATATGGTGGATGTGCTCAGCATGGGCATGTCGAATGATTATAAGGTTGCTGTCGAGGAGGGTGCCACGATGGTTCGCGTGGGCACCAGCATATTCGGCGCAAGAGATTATACGAATCACGGCTGAGGAGCGATACTATGGGATTTATTGATAAAATTTTAGATAAATTTCGCCTTGATGATGACTACGACGAAGATGATTTTCTCGACGAGGAAGACGAGGATAACGAGGATTTCGAGGACGACAAACCCAAAACGAGGTTCTTCGACCGCTTCAGGCATGATGATGACGAGGAGGAGGATGCTCCCGATCTCTCTGACGGAAGCGCCAAAAAGGCTGATACGTCTTCTTCCGCCAGGCCGAATCCTTTCGCCAGCTCCTACACGCCGGATGAGGACTACGAGCCCCGTGTGAAAGTACAGAAAAAGCAGGAGAAGCCGAAGCGCAAGACACGCATCACCCCCTCAAAGAGGAGAGGAGAAGATTCCATGCATCTCAGGATCATCATTCCAAAATCATTTGAAGAGACCCAGGACATCGCGGATTCCCTTCTGAACGGGAGCGCGGTCGTCATCAATCTTGACGGTCTCGACTATATGCTCGCACAGAGAATCGTCGATTTCTCCTGCGGCGCCTGCTATGCGCTTGACGGACATGTCCAGCAGCCTTCCAGAAACCTGCTGATCCTTGCTCCCGAAAACGTTGATATCTCGGGTGATGCCGAAAGCCTTCTCGACGGCAACTTCGACATTCCGAATATGATTAAATCTTACTGATAAAATGAAGCGGAGCATCAGGAGAGATTCCTGATGCTCGTTTCTTTATGGAGGAATATATGAAGCTGTATTTTAAAAATGATTTCACTGGACTCGCCGCTGCGTGTGCCGAGAACAATATTCGCGCAAAACGCGTCATGATTGTCGGCGATACAAACACACTGCCGCTCTACGGGGAAAGTGCTGCCGGAGCGCTCTCCGGGGTCTTTGAGGAGGTCTTTCAGTTTGCGTTTACGGCCGGCGAGGAGCATAAAAATCTCGCCTCCATCGAGGAGCTCTACACAGCGCTTCTTCAGAATCATTTTGACCGTAAGGACGTGATCTTTGCGCTCGGAGGCGGCGTTGTCGGGGACATGGCCGGCTTTGTGGCAGCCACGTATCTTCGGGGCATCAAGGTGATCCAGTGCCCGACGACCCTGCTTGCCCAGGTGGATTCCAGCATCGGCGGCAAGACCGGCGTCGACTATATGGGCTACAAAAATATGGTGGGCGCCTTCCACATGCCCGTCTTCGTCTATATGAACACAAGGACCCTCGAAACTCTGCCGGAAGAGCAGTTTGCCTCCGGCATGGGGGAGGTCTTAAAGTCCGCGATCCTGGGCGACGCTGATTTCATGGACTGGCTGCTTCAAAACAGTGAGGCGATCAAGGCGAAGGATCCGGAGACGATCCTTTCGATGGTGGAGCGCACCGCTATGATCAAGGAGGCCATCGTTCTTCGCGACCCGACCGAACAGGGGGAGAGAGCTCTCTTAAATCTCGGCCACACGATCGGGCACGCGATTGAAAAATACAAGGATTTCACGATGGCCCACGGCTTATGCGTAGCCGTCGGGACGGTCGCGGCTGCCGCAATCAGCGCGGCGCGGGGGATTCTCCCGGAGGAAGAGTTCATGCGGGTCAGGGAGGCGAACAGAGTGTTCGGCCTTCCGACTCAAGCCGACGAAATTGACGAGGAGACGATCCTTACAATCACAAAGTCCGATAAGAAGATGGCGGCCGGCCGCATCCGTTTTATTCTCTTTGACCGGATCGGCCATGCGTTTATCGCAGATGATGTAACCGATGAGGAGCTTCTCGAAGGGATAAAGAGTGTAAACGGAGTGAGAGCCTGATGACAAACAACAATGATCTTACAGCAAGAAGCATAAAAGCACTTATTCTTACGCTGGTCCTTACGGCCATGGACCAGATCACCAAGATCTGGGCGGTTCGGGCGCTCGCGGACGGTCCGCTTGTTCTCATAGACGGGGTCTTTGAGCTCCGTTACCTTGAAAATCACGGAGCCGCATTCGGTATCCTGCAGAACGCAAGGGTATTTTTCATTGTGCTCACGGTCGCGTTTCTCATTCTCATGTGCTACATATTCGTGAGGATACCTTCCGGCAGCTATATGCTCCCGATCCGGGTGCTGATCCCCGTGGTCACCGCCGGCGCGATCGGAAACTTCATCGACCGGCTCATGTTCGGGTATGTCAGGGATTTTCTGTATTTTTCCCTGATCAACTTTCCGATCTTCAATGTCGCGGACATCTATGTGACCGTATCGGCAGCCATATTCTTTATCATCATCGGGTTCCATTACAAGGATGATGATTTTGACTTCATAAAAGGCGGGAAGCGCGATGGAAAATGAAGTTCTCCGCACACTGATCGTCCCGGAGGAGATGGAGGAGGAGCGCTGCGACCGTTTTCTGGCCGACGAGCTTCCTGAGTATTCAAGGTCCTATCTGCAGAAGCTAATCTCCGGGGGACGCGCTTCGGTTGCCGGCAAGCCCGTCAAGAGCAGCCGGAAAATGAAAACCGGAGAGGAACTTGTCGTCAGGATCCCCGCTCCGGAGGAGCTCTCCGTGGAGCCGGAGGACATCCCTCTTGATATCATCTATGAGGATGCGGACGTCCTCATCGTCAACAAGCCCAAGGGAATGGTCGTTCACCCCGCACCCGGGAATATGACCGGAACCCTCGTAAACGCGGTCCTGGCCCACTGCAGGGGCGATCTGTCGGGGATCAACGGGGTCATGCGGCCCGGTATCGTTCACCGGATCGACAAGAATACGACCGGGGCCCTCATCGTCTGCAAGACGGATACGGCTCACAGGTCGATCGCCGAGCAGCTGCGGGTCCATTCCTCGAACCGGGTGTACCGGGGTATCGTTCACGGTATTATAAATGAGGATGATTTTACCATAGAGGGGAATATCGGCCGGGATCCGAAGGAGCGAAAACGGATGGCGGTCGTGACAGGCGGCGGAAAGCCGGCCGTCACTCATGGAAAGGTTCTGGAACGATTTGACGGATACACATACTGCGAGTTTCGGCTGGAGACCGGGCGGACCCACCAGATCCGGGTTCACATGGCCTCAAAGGGACATCCGCTGCTCGGCGACGACCTCTACGGGCCGAAGAAGTGTCCGTTTGCACTCGAGGGACAGACACTGCACGCGATGATCATCGGCTTTGTCCATCCCTCATCCGGGGAATATATGGAGTTTTCGGCTCCGCTGCCGGATTATTTCCAAAAACTGTTAAAGAAATTTAGAAAACAGGCTGTTTTCACAAATTATCTTGTCATTCCTCTTTGTTTGTAGTAGAATATGTACAAAAGCAATTCGGCTCTGGGAGGAATGACATGAAAGAAAGAAAGATTTTGATTGCGATCGGACGTCAGACGGGAGCGGGCGGACGCTCCATAGGGAAGGCACTTGCGGAAAAGCTGGGTATTTCCTACTATGACAAGGAGCTTCTGGACCGGGCTGCGAAAGAGAGCGGCTTTGCCCCGGAGATTCTGGAGCGCCACGACGAGAAGCCGACGCACAGTTTCCTGTACTCCCTGATCATGGACAGCCACGGCCTCGGTATTCCGGCCGGCTACGGGACGCTGCCTCTGGATCATCAGATCTTTCTCGCGGAGTTCAACACGATCAAGAAGATTGCGGCGGAGGAGTCCTGCGTGATCGTCGGCCGGTGCGCGGACTATGCGCTGGAGGGCGATCCTGATCTTCTGACAGTTTTCCTGTATGCGGAGGAGGACGACAAGATCCATCACATGATGGAGGAGTCCGGAATGTCAGAGACCAAGACCCGCGAGATGATCATGAAAAAAGACCATATGCGGGCCAACTACTACAACTATTTCTCCAACAAGAAATGGGGCAATTCCAACACCTATGACCTCTGCATCAACACGACAACGTTCGGGTATGACGGTGCGGTGGAGATTATTTTAAAGGCGTTGGAGAAGAGAAAACCGAAGACATCCGTATAAAATGACCGGGGCATTCGCCCCGGTTTTAATTTTCTCTAAGTTTGACGGCCCCGGCGGCGCTCCTGCGGCGTTCATCGTCCATGGCCGCATAGTGGCGGCGGGTCGTGTTGACATCCTTGTGGCCCAGGACATCGGCAACCAGGTAGATGTCACCGGTCTCACGGTAGAGCGCGGTGCCGTAGGTGCTTCTCAGCTTATGCGGCGTAATGTGCTTGATGGTCACAGCGGAGGCATATTTCTCGACCAGGTTCTCGACGGCCTTGACGGTCAGCCGGCGCTTCTGGGTGGAATAGAAGAGGGCGTGCTCGTGTCCGGCGACCGGGGTGATTCCCTTCCGGATCTCCAGATAGTTTTTGAGCGCGCTTTCAACCTCCTCGCCGAAGTAGACCATTGCCTCGTTACCGCCCTTGCGGACGATCCGGATCCGGTTGTTTCGGAAGTCCAGGTCCTCCATGTCGAGCCCGACACACTCGGAGACACGGATCCCGGTACCTAGCAGCAGCGTCATGATCGCGATGTCCCGCTCGCGGGTTTTTTTGTAGTAGTCGAGGGCCTTGCCGGTGAGCTGGCTGCCGCAGTTTTCCACGTAGTCAAGCAGGATCGCGACCTCATCTGCATCCAGTCGAACAATTGTTTTTTCATGGATTTTGGGCATATCGATCATGACGGTCGGATTCGTCTTAATCATTTGCTGTTTAAACAGGTAGGCATAGAAGCTCCTCAGGGCCGATAGCTTGCGTTTGATGCCCGGGAGGCTGTTCATGTTGCGGCCGGCCCCGGTGCGGGTCTTGTCCGGTGTGTCGTAGAGCTTCAGGTATTCCATGTATTCCTCGAGATCGTGGGCGGTGACGCGGTCGAGGTCATCGAGCCTGAAATCTTTCAGAGTGTAATTTTTGTATACAGGGTTCTGGGACTGAAGGAACTCGAAGAAGACCCGGAGGTCGTAGGCGTACGAGATCCGGGTTTTTGTGGTGCTTCGGGTGTCGATGGACCTGAAGTAGTCTTTGACGAACGGCGGGAGTTCGGCGAGGACGTCCCGGAGCCTCAGGATGTTGTTCTGGTCGGTTTCTTCGCGGTAGGTTTTGCGGTCACGCATGGTACTGATTCCTTTTATTGATAAGGTTCGATATACGGCAATAGATGCATTACGTCGAGTTTAACGAATGAGATGTGGCTTTCAACAATGAGTTATTTAATATATTCATCAGCTTCGATATACCGCAGTAAATGCATTACGTCGAGTTTAACGAATGAGATGCGGCCTTCAACAATGATTTACCTTCTTCAAATGCCCGCATCTCTTCGTTAAACTCGCGTTTGTGGGATAGATGGACCAAACCCATCATACACCCTTTCTCACTCCCCGTCAATCCCAAACGCCAACCCCATTCAAAACTCAGGACTCATTCACCAGCTTCCCCGTCATCCACTCCGGAACCAGCTCAAACATAAGCGTCCGCGGCCCCGAATTCTTTATTTCCTTCTCAATATAGCCCGTGTCATCCGTAAACTTGTAGCTGAGTTTTCGGCAGAGCTCCAGAACCTTCTCATGATCATCGACAAAGCGGATCCGGCCGAACACGATAACGCTCGAGATGTTGAGTGCCCATTCGCCGTCGCGCACATAACCGCTGTCCATGACACAGTAGGAAGCTTTGTCACAGTTTTTCATCGCATCGATCTTATGACCTTTCATGCCGCTGTGAAAATAGAGATGACCGTCCTCCTCATTATAAAAATGATTGAGCGGCATCCCATAGGGATATCCGTCGTCACCCAGAACAGACAGGATTCCCCGTTTTTCATTTTTCAAGATTTCAATGCATGCCTCGTCACTGATTTTCTGCTTTATTCTTACAATATCCCTGAACATGGAAACTCCTTTCTTTTGATAAACGATCATTGATGCATCATACAGTTTATAACACAAAAGCTTTGCATTTTCCATAAAAAAAGAAAAGCCCGGTTAAGGTGGAGGTACCGGACTTTCCTGATGATGGGGCTTTGTTATGATTTGTAGTAGGGAAGGCAGATATACTCTCCCGCTTTGATGACGCTTCCGCTGATCCCGTTGAGCTCCTCAACTTCCTTGATGTACGCGCGCACATCCGACCATCCGGGGCCCATTTCGCGTTCGGCGATATCCCAGAGCGTCTCACCGGCTTCGATCTCAACACTGTGATAGCACTTGATCCGCGGTTTAATATCATCTGCCCTGGTAACGGCTGCCATGATCTTGATCCCGGCCAGGAGTACTGCAAGCGTGAGGGCAAATGAAATCATGCCGGCGAACACTCTCACTTTCAGCATATGCATCTTTTTTCTTCTGATCCTTGCCTTTTTACTCATTGCGGCTGCCTTTCAAAACATTTGTTTGCGAACATTCGTTCTTGATGAACTCATTATATGACACGAACGAATGTTTGTCAACACATTTTTCGAACAAATTTTCCGAATATCTGTTTGATTTTTCCCGCTTTCTATGCTATACTTTAGGGCATATAAAGGAGGTAGTTCAATGGGTTACGGAAAAATCAGCAAAAAGCAGTCCGAGATACTCGAGTTTATCAAAAGTGAAGTCCTTCAGAAAGGCTATCCGCCCTCGGTCAGAGATATCTGTGAAGCTGTCGCCCTGAAGTCGACATCCTCTGTCCATGCACATCTTGAGACACTGGAAAAGAACGGCTATATCCGCCGGGATCCGACCAAACCCAGAGCTATCGAGATCGTGGATGACAATTTCAATCTGACGAGGCGCGAGCTTGTCAATGTTCCGCTCGTCGGGACGGTTGCGGCCGGCCAGCCTCTCCTTGCGGTCGAGAACATCGACAGCTACTTCCCTATCCCGCAGGAGTATCTGCCGAACAAGCAGACTTTCCTGCTCCGGGTGAAAGGCGAAAGCATGATCAATGCCGGAATATTTGACGGTGATGATGTTCTGGTTGCCCAGCAGCAGGATGCAAAGAACGGTGATATGGTCGTTGCGCTGGTCGACGATTCCGCTACGGTGAAAACATTTTACCGGGAGAAGGATCACATCCGCCTGCAGCCTGAGAACGACTCCATGGATCCGATCCTGGTTTACGGTGACCTGAAGATCCTCGGCAAGGTGATCGGCGTGATCAGATTCTTCAGATAAAAGAGACAATAAAAACGGACAGGTTCGTCTGCTGCGGACCTGTCCGTTTTTCATTTACCAGTATATATCGATCGTGCAGAGGCCGTCCGACCTTACGGGGCTGTAGGTGATCGACTGCACACCGTCCCAGATCATGCGCTGCTGAAGCGCGTTGTAAAGGATATCACCGTCGAAGATCGCGGCCGACGCAGCCGAGTAAGCTTCAAAGCTCCCGAATTTGAAATGCACTTCATTTTCGTTCTGATCGATCGCCTCCATCATGCGGCTCCTTATCAGCTCCTCATCAAACGTCTCATAATACCAGCCGTTCAGCACATAATAATCATAGGCCCTGGAGGAACAGTCGGGAAGCTCGTAATAGTCGTCGGGCACGTGAAGCGTCCGGACCATATCGGAGGTCGTGATACAGAAATAATCGTAGGTGACTTCCGGCATGAGTGATCGGTCGACAGTCTCATCATACGTTGGATCGCCCCAGGTTATATCGACATAGACATCGGTTCCGTCTATGCGGACCATATTCCAGGCATGGGATTCCTCGATATCGTCCCGGGTCACCTTGCCCGTCATATAGGCACACCAGACGCCGGACTTGTCCAGCAGATACTTAAACGCCTTCGCATAACCGGCACAGACGCTTTTGTGAAACGCAAGAACGCTTGTGATATTCTGCCCCTGATACGCGTTCAGTTCATAGTCGGTTGTTCTGATAATGTACTCGTAGGCTGCTCTGACCTTATCGTACTCGGAGGCATTGTCCGGCAGGGAGGCAAGATACTCTTCCGCTGCCCTGTCAATCGACTGCTGCATGCCCTCGATTGCTTCGGGCTCAATGGAAAAATCAAGTGTGATCTCCTTCATGCCGGGGCCTTTGTAGCCGTAGATCGAGGCGGATCCGGAGAGCCAGAAGAATTCCGGGTGATCGTCAACGACCGCCCTGAGAGCATTGCGGATCGCGGTGCTGTCCGGCGCATAGACACTGAAGACAGATTCCCGCTCTGCTATAAACCGGACAAGCTCCTTGTAGATGCCCTGCTCCTCTTCCGTCAGAAGGCCGAATCGGAAGCCTTCGCCGCCCGATGATAAAATATTCACCTCCGAAGCTTCAGGGCCTGTATGGGCTTCCTGAGCGTCGTAGAAGGCCTCCTCTTCATATCCGGTCGGTGCTGACTCGACCGGGGACGTTTCATCCGGCGCCGAAACCGCCGAATACTCCGTCTGAGAGGAACTCCCGGATTCCTCAAAAAAGGTCAGAACGGAAGACGGGGTGCGTCCTCCGCACCCCGCCGTCAGAATCATTATCAGAAACGCAGCTGCGAAGGACAGATGCAGCCTCATGCAAGATCCGCGGGATCGATCATTTTTCCGTCTTTCCAGAGGCGGTCAAGATCATAGAAGCCGCGGGCTTCCTCGTCGAAAATATGAATCACGACGCCGGCATAATCGATCAGCGTCCAGTTAGCGTTGCGGTGGCCTTCGACATGGTTCGGTTCGAATCCGGCCTTCGTTCCGGCTTCCTCCACTGCGTCGACCAGCGCATCGGTATGGTTAAGGTTGCGGCCCGTCGCCAGCACAAAATAGTCTGCAAGCGGGGAGATCTCATCGATCTCAATGACCTTGATATCCGTGGCAAGCTTGTCATCCAGGGCTTTCACGGCGATAGCGGCCAGTTTTCTGCTCTCTTCTTTCTCCATACTTTACTCCTTTTCTTTGGTGTCGTGTATGAGTTTATAAAAATAAAAGGCGTTTTCCGTTTCCGGATCGATCGGATTGCCCTTTATCTCAAGATACTTAAGTGTGTCCCGGAGGATCACATAGCAGCACTCATCGAGATCGCTGAAGGCCAGCGGCCGGACTTCCGCAAGATTTTTAGCCTTGCAGCGCCCGGGCTCGATATAATCGGCGATAAATACGATCTGAGCCAGCTTTGACATCCCCTCCGTGCCGGTCGTATGCCAGCGGATCGCATCGAGGACTTCCTCGTCGTCCACCTCATACTTTTTCCTGGCAATCCAGGCCCCGAGCTTTGCGTGCAGAAGGTAAGGACTCTTCTTTTCAATCTCGTTGATCGGAATTTTGTGCTTTGTACACAGCCGGAGCTGTTCCTTATCCGGGATATTCTTCGCGCAGTCGTGAAGAAGACCGGCGAGCTCCGCCTTGCCAAGATCAGCCCCGTGAGCCATGGCCATCGCCGCTGCGGTGTAGCGCACCCCCTGGGTGTGGATAAAGCGGTCGGAATCCAGATATTTTTTTAAGGTCTTGTTCATCTTGTCAAGATCATATACGGTTCCCATCGGCGCTGCCCTCCCGGTTGTCTTTCTTGCTGTATATACGGAACTCATTGATATAATCGATCACCGGATCCGGAACATAATATTTGACGGTCTTTCCCTCTCCGATCCATGCGCGGAGCTCGTGGGAGGAGACGTCTATATTTTCCGTATCGAGCTTTTCGACTTTCGCGTGATATTTCTCGCGGATGCGTTCTATCTCGCTGTCAAGCTTCTCGTTGCTGGTGTGGTTGCGCGTGGCCACGATGAGTGTGCATGCATCGGCGATGCGCTGCGGCTCCCGCCATCCGTCAAAATCAAAGAGGGAGTCGGCACCGATGATGAAGTAATAGTCATTTTCAGGATACTGAGCGCGAAGGCGCTCCAGCGTCCGGTAAGTGTAGCTGTAGCCGTCCGCATTCATCTCGAGAAGAGACACTTCAAAATGCGGATTGGAGGCCGTCGCCCGGTACACCATGGACAGGCGCTGCTCGTCGGTGGCCTGTCCTTCCCGGTGCTGCTTGTGAGGCGGATTGCCCGCCGGCATGAAGATCACGCGGGAGAGGCCGAACTGCTGATAGGCATTTTCTCCCAGAATGAGATGACCGATGTGAATCGGGTCGAAGGTCCCTCCCATGATGCCGATCTTCATGACTTTTTCGCCTTCGGAAGCTCGATCTTCCGGTTTTTGTCCTTGCCGGGTCGGTAAAGAACGATCTTCTTCCCGATCACCTGCACGATCTCGGAGTGGGTGCGCTCCGCGACGATCTCCGCGATCTCCCGCGGATCATCGAGGCAGTTCTGATGCACGCCGACCTTTACGAGTTCGCGGGCTGCAAGGGCCTCCTCGATATTGATGGTGTTCTCCGGCGTGAGGGATGCCTTGCCGATGTAAATAATCGGATCCATCACCATCGCCAGACTCTTTAAGTAAGCTCTCTGTTTGCTTGTGAGCATATTGTCTCCTTCGTTACTGATCATCATCGGACATGCCCGACTCATCATAGAAATCAAATGCGTGCCCGTACATGCGGACCGTATCTCCTTCATTGATGCCCTGTGCCTTCAGCTCATCAATGATGCCGGATTTATGCAGGAAGCGCTGGAAGAACGTAAATCCCCTCTCGGAATCCAGATTCGTGTAGGAGAGCATCTTCTCGATCTTGGGACCTTCCACAACATATACCGGAAGTCCCTTGCTGTCCTCCTCGACCGTGATCGTATAGGGCAGATCTGCCGGGATCACCATGTCCTCCGGGAAATACTCCTGCTTATAGTATACCTGTTCTGTTGCCGTGGTTTCAAGCAAATTCAACACTTTATACAAAAGTTCTTTGACGCCCTGACCCGTGACCGCGGAAATGGCAAAGACCGGATATCCCTCGGGTTCAAATTCCTTCCTGAGCCTCTCCACCGGATCCTCTTCCATCCCGTAGACGGCATCGATCTTATTGGCCGCGATCACAATCGGCTTCTTCATAATTGCCGGGTTGAAGCTCACGAGCTCCTTGTGGATCGCCCGGATATCCTCCACCGGGTCACGGCCGTCGAAAGACGCCGCGTCGACCAGATGGATGATGACGCGGGTGCGCTCAATGTGGCGCAGGAACTGATGGCCGAGGCCGACACCCTCCGAGGCGCCCTCAATGAGGCCCGGCATATCCGCGATGATAAAGCCGCGGCCGTCCCCGAAATCAACGACGCCCAGATTCGGCTCGATGGTTGTGAACGGGTAGTCGGCGATCTTCGGTTTTGCGTTGGTGACGCGCGAGAGGAACGTCGATTTTCCCGCGTTCGGGAAGCCGACGAGACCTACGTCCGCTACGAGCTTCAGCTCCAGCGCGATATCAAGCTCCATGGCTGCCTTGCCGGGCTCGCCGTACTGGGGCGCCTGGTTAGTCGGCGTCGCAAAGTTCATATTTCCTCTGCCGCCGCGCCCGCCTTTCAGGATGACCTGCCTTAAGTTCTCGCCGGACATATCCGCGATGATCTCGCCGGAGTGTTCCTCCCGGACGATCGTGCCCTCCGGAACTTTGAGGACAAGATCCTTGCCGTCGGCGCCGTGGCCGCGTTTCTTCTTGCCTTCCTCGCCGTCGCCGGCCCGGAACTGGTAGCGGTGTTTATATGGAAACAGGGTGTTCATACCCTTGTCGACTTCAAAAATTATATCGCCGCCGCGTCCGCCGTCACCGCCGTCCGGGCCGCCTGCCGCGACGAATTTTTCCCGGTGGAAGCTGACATGGCCGTCGCCGCCTTTACCGGATCGTATGTGTATTCTCGCATGATCCAAAAACATATTCTCTCTCCACCTTTTATAAACAAGAAGGCTTCAAATCCTGGGGATTCGAAGCCTTTCGTGTGCATTGCCTTACAGATTATTCCTGGGGTGCTTCAACCAGCTCGATGGAGCACTGCTTGCGGTACTTACCAAGTCTGGAGAAACGAACGATGCCGTCTGCCTTTGCATAGAGCGTGTCATCGCCGCCGCGGCCGACGTTTTCACCCGGATGGATGTGCGTGCCGCGCTGTCTGTAAAGGATGTTGCCAGCCTTGACGAACTGGCCGTCTGCTCTCTTCGCGCCTAATCTCTTGGCTTCGGAATCGCGTCCGTTCTTCGTGGAACCGACACCTTTCTTGTGAGCGAAGAGCTGAAGATTCATGTTAAGCATGGCTTATACCTCCTCGATGTTGACTTCAAGATACTTTTGTCCGTCTCCCTCGGCGATCTGGGAAAGTCCGAGATACAGGGAATCCATGAGAAGTGTTCCCTTATCCGTGATGCCTTCCGTGAATCGAAACGAGACGAACCCGTCATGTTCACTCGCCGCGATCTTCTCCTTTGCGAGAAGTTCCAGTGAGTTTGCGGTGTTGATCGTGAGTGCCGAGACGGCCGCACAGAAGATATCCGTGCCTTCCTCACCGTAGCCCGCGTGGCCCCGGGCCTTAAACCCTGTGTAGGAGCCGTTCTTTCTGTAGAATACTGCCCGGATCATGCTTACGCGTTGATCTTTTCGATCTTGACTGCTGTGTAAGCCTGTCTGTGGCCGTTCTTCTTGTGATAGCCCTTCTTCGGCTTGTAGCGATAAACGATGACCTTCTTCGCACGGCCGTTGGAAATGACCTTTCCGGTAACCGTAGCGCCCTTGACATCATCACCGACCTTGAGACCTTCGTTCGAAACCGCAAGAACATCCTCAAATGTGACATCCTCACCAACCTCGAGACCAAGCTTCTCGACACGGACGACATCGCCCTCAGAGACTTTGTACTGCTTTCCGCCGGTTGCAATAACTGCGTACATGGAGACACCTCCTTCTTAAAAAACTCGCAAGATACGGCGCCGAACCCTAACATCCGGACTTATCTGCCTCTCTTTGCGGCATACTAGCGTATAATATCATAAATACTCTTTTATGTAAAGTGATTTTTCAGGATTTCCTCAAGACTTTTTTCGCCCTTCTGCCGCACGATTTCCATGATCCCGAGGGGCGTAAGGTCGATGACGTCCATATGGAGATGGTCTTTTTTAACCAGCTTTTTCATGACGTTTACGAGCTCCTCCCGGTGCTCTGCCCTGCTTAGATTGATGAAATCCACGAGGATCATTCCGGAGAGGTTCCGCAGCATGACCTGGCGCACGACCTCCTCCGCAGCTTCGAGGTTGATCCTCCTGTATGTCTCCTCCGGGATCCTGCCTTTTTCGCATTTTCCGGAATTGACGTCGATGCTGACGAAGGCCTCGGTCTTCTCAATAACGAGGTAGGCGCCGCACTTAAGCCATGCCACGCGGCCCGTGAGCTTCTCGAGCTCATGGGGCAGTCCGTAGAGCTCCGCAAGTGTGAGCGTCCGGTTTTCGTAAAATGAAACCCGCTCATCCCCGTCTGCTCCCCGAAGAGACTCGTACACCGACGGACTGTCCGTGAGAATGCGGTCAGGAAGCTCATAGAGGTCTTTCAGCATATCCGCATAAAACGGTGCCGGCTTATACAGGATAGCCCCGTTTCCGGCCTTCTCAGCCGTTTTGAGGACGTTTTCAAGTGTCCCCGCAATCTCATTCACTTCCTTTAAGAATGCGGCCTTATCAGCCCTCCTCGCGTTCGTGCGGACAAGAAGGTTCATGCCGGCAAAAGAGGTTCCCTCCAGCCATTTCTGGAGCACCCGCTTCTCTTCCGCCGTGAGCTTTTTCGAGTACCGCACCTCTCCCGTTCCGGTCCGTATGACCGCATAGCGGCCCGGGATCTCAGGGGTCACGGAGCCGACGGGGTTTTTATTTCCGAACGCGTCTTTTGTGACCGAAAAGACCACATGACCGGAATTCACCTTCTCCGGATGGTAATCCGGAAGGAAAAACTTCTCTTTCCCGGAGGTCACGAAAGCACCACCGATATTTTTTACACGGTCCGAGACATAGCCGGTTCGGATCTGGCCGACGAGGGATTCCGCGCCGCAGGGCTGAACCTTAAGAGCCGTAAGCTTGCGCTCCTCGTATAGGGCCGCACAGAGGAAACTCTGCTCCGAAAAGGCAGCCTCCGTCACAATAAAGTCCCGCATCAGAACCTGTCTCCGATCTCCGAGAACGGCTTCTTCTCGTCCGCATACATCTCGGTTCTCACGATGCGAAGCGCAAAGGGATCGAATTCCTTATTGATATGGCGGCAGAGGGCTTCCGTCACCGTTTCGGGCTTTAAATTGGCAGCGGATCCCGCCGAGAGGCTCATGAAGAGAGCCTGGCCGTAACCCTCCGGCGCAAAAGAAGTATCCTCCGCTTCCCTCAGCTCGTAAATGAGCGGCCGGATATCCACATCGCTCTCCGATTTCGGCGTCACTTTATGAATCAGGATCGACTCTTCCCTTAAAAATGATTCGATTGCCGCAGCAAGATCCGTATCGGAAAGGAAGCCATTTTCAAGATATACCAGATAGTCCGCCCCGCGGACCAGCGCCATGGCCTTGTCGGTGACGCCGACCCGGTTCATCATGAGAACGCGGACGCCTTCCGGCATCTCCCGGTTGACCATCTCGGCAAGAACCGTTGAGGCGGGAACTTCCGGGAGCTCTTCATTTTCAAGGCCCATGTTCTTTAAGTGCTGGATATCGGACTCCGAGAGCGTAAACGGATCCCGGTAAGCCAGGTCCACATCCACATAGTCTGCCACGCTCTCGAGACCGACGCCGAGAGGAGAGGCAAATGAAATGATCATGTGCGGGCTGTAACCTCTCGAAAAGGCCGTCAGGATCCCGCTGCGGCGGAGCGCCTTCTGGAAGAAGCGCATGAAATCGAGGTGGCCGACATAGCGGATCGGGCCGGTCTTGGTCATTTTCATTCGAACTTTCATACCGTGCCCTCCTCATCCGTGTGCATGACCTCGTCTCTGCTCTTCCAGGAGATAACCGAAGAGCCGTCCTCATGCCGCTCCTCGAAGCAGACGCCGCCTCCGAAAACCTTTGCGCCGCAGCCGCTGCATTTTTCGCGGCAGTTGGGCGTCACGCGGCCTTCCTTCGCCCTCTTCCACTCAAGCTCCATGAAACGGCGGGTCACGCCGATATCGATGAAGTCCCACGGGAGAAGCTCGTTCACATCGCGCTCCCGGAGCGTGTAGAATTCATGATCGACGCCGCAGGCCTTAAAGGCGTCCATCCAGGTGTCCATCTTGAAGAAGTCCGTCCAGGCATCAAAGAGAGCTCCGTGCCTGTACGCATACTCGATCACGGGGCTAAGACGCCGGTCGCCGCGGGCAAACACACCCTCGAGAACCGTCCCGTTGGCCTCGTGCCACATGTAGCGGATGCTCTTCTGGTTCTTCATGGAGCGGATTTCATTTTTCACGATCTGAGCCCGGGCAAGATAGTCGTCCTGCCGGTACATCGGCGCCCACTGGAAGGGCGTAAACGGCTTCGGAACAAAGAAAGACGTTGAGACGGTGATCTCGCACTTGCCGCTGCGCTCCGATTTGGGAATCTCATAGTAGTTGTCGCAGATTGCCTGGGCCAGATGGGCGATGCCCTTCATGTCCTCCTCGGTCTCGGTCGGGAGGCCAAGCATGAAATAGAGCTTGACCTTGTTCCAGCCGCCATGGAAAGCGGCCGAGGACCCCTTCATGATATCCTCCTCCGTGATGCCCTTGTTGATGACATCGCGAAGCCGCTGTGTGCCGGCCTCCGGGGCAAACGTGAGGGAACTCTTCTTGACATCCTGCACCTTGCTCATCACATCGAGGGAAAAATTGTCGATGCGGAGCGAAGGCAGGGAAATATTAATGGATTTCGCGCGGAAATTGCTGATGAGGTAATCCAGAAGCTCCGGGAGCTTTGAATAGTCGCTGGAGCTTAAGGAACTTAAGGAGATCTCCTCCTGCCCGGTCCCGGACAGCATAAGGTCCGCCTCACGCTTCAGCATCTCGAGGCTCTTTTCTCGGAGCGGACGGTACAGCATGCCCGCCTGGCAGAAGCGGCAGCCGCGGATGCAGCCGCGCATGATCTCGAGGACAACGCGGTCCTGGGTGACCTTGATGTAGGGAACGAGCGGCTTTTCCGGGTAGGGAGCCTCCGAGAGCTCCATACAGGTCTGCTTTAGGACTTTCTCCGGAACATCCGGGTATTTCGGCGTGAAGGAGGCAAGCGTTCCGTCCTCATTGTAGGCCACATCGTAGAGCGAAGGGACGTACATGCCGGGGATATGCGAAAGCTCACGGAGATACTCCTTACGGCTCTTTCCCGCTTCCTTCATATCACGTCGCAGCAGGACGATATCGTTCATGACCGTCTCAGACTCCCCGATGTAGAAGAAATCGAAGAAATCCGCGAGCGGCTCCGGATTGTAAGTGCAGGGACCGCCGGCGCAGACGATCGGGCAGTCCTCGCCGCGGTCCGCTGCGTGCAGCGGGATCCCGGCAAGATCCAGGATCTGCAGGATGTTCGCGTAGCAGAGCTCGTACTGGAGCGTGATCCCCAGAAAATCAAAATCCTTCACCGGATCCTGCGACTCCAGCGCAAAGAGCGGGATGCCGCGCTCTTTCATGACCCTGTGGAGGTCCGGCCACGGCGAATAGACCCGCTCGCACCATACGTCGGGAAGGCGGTTCAGCTGTTCGCAGATGATCTGGATGCCCAGGTGGGACATACCGATCTCATAGACGTCCGGAAAGCACATCGCGTAGCGCACGCTGATCTTTCCGTTTTCAAGAAGCTCTCTCTTGTCGACCGAGTTCACCTCGCCGCCGATGTAACGCGCGGGTTTCTCAATCTTTAAGAGCACGTCGTCCGGCAGGGCCAGTTTGCTATTTGAATTGTAGGTAAAACCGTTATTGTTCATGATCATACTGATTTATCCTGAAGTGTTCTTTCCGGGCTGCCCACTCAATCTACCATACCCGCACAGTTTCGTCAATCGCTCATGCCGTATATAAAAATGAAAGGTGCCCTGCCCGAGGGACAGAGCGCCTTTTATTGTCATCGACAGATCTTAATCCGTCAGCCCTTCAGCATCGATGTGAGAAGGGCTCCGAGAAGAGCGCTCCCGTCCATCGCCGCGCTGTCCTGCTTCGGTTCCTCGACGACGGCCTGATTCATTCCGCCGAACATGGAGAGCATGGAGGAAAGATCGAAAACGCCGCCGGCGTGAGCTGCCTGGGCCTGGGTCTGGGACTGGACCTGTGCCTGGGAAGCCGCCGATACGCCGCTCATCAGGGCCGGCGCGATCATGGAAAGAAGTGCGCTCACCTGGTCTGCGCTCGCGCCGCTCTCACCGGCAAGCCTGGAAACGACCGCATCCTCTTCCGAACCGAGGATGTGTCTGATGATCCTGCTACCGTCGCGGGTATCTGCTTCACCGATCTGGTCAGCAAAACTGCTTTTGCTGGTGTGCTGCGTCAGCGCCCCGACGAGCGAAGCGAGTCCTGACGCGGAAGATGCGTTGCCGGTCATGGCCTTGAGCAGGATCGGAAGCGCCAGCCTGACCAGTTTGGCGACCTGCTGGGATGACAGCCCGGTTTTGCCGGAGAGATTATTGACAGATCCTGATGAGAGCATGGATGATAACAGCATTGACAGAAGATTCATGTTCATTCCTCCTTCAAGTTACAGAGTCAATCTGTAAAGAAATAGTATCTTAACTGACAATATACCACAATTTCCCCGTTTTTTGTACTCTTTGTTTGTAAGTTTTACATAAAATCAGCCGGGAAACCACTCCCGGCTGATGATTCTCACATTATCGTTTCGCAAGCTCGTCGGTGATCTCTTCCCAGCTCACACCTTTCTCCGCCATGAGGACCATCAGATGGTAGAGATAATCGGAGATCTCGTACTTGATTTCCTCCGGATCCGGGTTTTTCGCCGCGATGATGATCTCGGTGTTCTCCTCACCGACCTTTTTCAGAATCTTATCGATGCCCTTGTCGAACAGGTAGTTGGTGTAGGAGCCCTCTTTCGGATTCATCTTCCGATCCATGATGACGTCATAGACGCTCTCGAAGACATGCATCGGATTTTTGGTCTTCTCTTCATTTTCAAAGAGAGGAGTGTAGAAGCAGCTGCGGTTCCCGGTGTGGCAGGCCGCGCCGACCTGGGAGACCTTTGCGAGAAGCGTATCTTTGTCGCAGTCGGCCGCCATGGATTTCACATACTGGTAGTGGCCGCTGGTCTCGCCCTTGAGCCAGAGGGATTTGCGGCTTCTGGAGTAGTAGTGCATTTTTCCGGTGAGCATTGTCTTCTCAAAGCTCTCCTCGTTCATCCAGGCCATCATGAGGACTTCGTCATTTTTGTAATCCTGGACAATGCAGGGGATGAGGCCGTTTGCGTCGGTCTTCATTTCGGAAAATGTAATCCCGCTCTCATACATGGCAAGAGGGATCCCCGTCTTTACGGCCCGCTCGCGGAGACCGGAGAGATCAAAGTCCGGCGCAGAGACAAAGCTCCCGGTGACGCCCTCAACACCCGGTTTATTGAGGTAGGAAAGGACTTCCTCCTCGTTATCCTCCTTCACATGAAGCAGCAGCGGAAGGTTGGTAAGCTTTGGCAGAGAATCCTCGATGTCGGAGAGAACCAGGATTCTCGAAGCATACTCCTCGATATCCTCCGCATGGAGCATATACTCCTCCACCGACGTGATGGAGACCGCTATCTTATCCCTGCCGAAGCGCTTGGAAACCTCCGGCAGAAGCTTCATGTTCTCCTTGCGGCTGCCGTTCAGGATCACCTGGGAGGCGCCTGCATAGAGCAGCTTCTTGACATCCTCGGCCCGCTTGATGTTGCCCGCGGCGATCACGGGGATCTGGGAGACCTCACACATCGCAATGAGGCAGTTGATCGCCTCCGCATGCTCCTCCTCGGTATCCGAAAAATCAAGGACAAGCAGCGCATCCGCCCCGTTCACGCTGTAGCTTTCCGCCAGCTGCAAAAGCGGCATGTCCGTCAGGGCATTCGTCTCACCGAATCCGGTGACCGCCTTGCCCCGCAGCATGTAAATACAGGGAACCAACAGTTTCTTCATTTCAAATCATCTCCTTTTTAAAGATGTACACTTATTCAAAACGCACATGGACGGAGTTCGCATGGGCCGTCAGGCCCTCCGCCTTCGCAAAGCGCTCCACGTCCTCATGGAGAGCCATGAGAGCTTCCCGGGAACTCATGATGATGCTGGATTTCTTGATGAAATCGTCAACCGAGAGGGCCGAGAAGAACTTGGCTGTCCCGTTGGTCGGAAGCACGTGGTTCGGGCCCGCAAAATAGTCTCCCAGCGGCTCCGAGGAGTGCTCGCCGATGAAGATCGCACCGGCGTTTTTAATTTTTGTCATGAGAAGGAAGGGCTCCTTCGTCACGAGCTCGAGGTGCTCGGAGGCGATCTCGTTTACCGCACGGATAGCGTCGTCCATCGTGTCCGCCACGAGGATGCGGCCGAAGCGGTTGAGAGATTTTTCGATGATCTCCCTGCGGGAGAGCTGCGGCAGGAATCCGTCGATCTCGCGGCTGACAGCCTCTGCGATCTCCTGGGAGGTCGTAACCAGAATTGCGGAGGCGAGCTCATCGTGCTCCGCCTGGGAGAGCAGATCCGCTGCCACCCAGCGCGGGTTCGCGGTCTCGTCCGCCAGCACCATGACCTCGGAAGGACCGGCGACGGAATCGATCGAGACGTGTCCGTAGACCGCCTTCTTGGCCAGAGCGACGTAGATGTTGCCCGGACCTGTGATCTTGTCGACCTTGGGCAGGCACTTTGTGCCGTAGGCCATGGCGGCGATTGCCTGGGCGCCGCCGACCTTGTAGATCGTGCCGACGCCGGCTTCCTTGGCTGCGACCAGCGTCGTCGGCGTGACCTTGCCGTCCTTTCCGGGCGGTGTGCACATGACGATATCCGGAACACCGGCCACCCTGGCCGGGATCACGTTCATAAGAACCGAGGACGGATAGGCAGCCTTGCCGCCGGGGACATAGACGCCGACGCGGCCGAGCGGAGTTACCCGCTGGCCGAGGACCATCCCGTTGTCCTCCGTCATGAACCAGCTCTTCTGCTTCTCCTGTTCGTGGAAGGCGCGGATGCGACCGATCGCGCGGCGGATGACGCCGATGAGCTCGGGATCGACCTTTGCGTAGGCCTCCTCCTCCTCTACCCTGCTCACAATGAAATTGTCAGCCGAGATTTCCGCCTTGTCGAAGCGTCTTGTATACTCGAAGACCGCCTCGTCGCCGCGTTTTTTGACATCCGCAAGGATCGCGGCCACCTGAGCTTCCTGCTCCGGATAGCTGTCCGGGCTGCGCTCCAGCATGTTTGTCAGGATGGAGCCGAATGCCTCCTCCGTAAGTTTCAGGATCTGCATGATAAAGCCTCCTTCATGCGATAGATAAGGTCTGAGATGCGTTCATTTTCCATTTTCATGCTCACCTGGTTCACAACCACGCGGGCGGAAAGCGGAAGCACCTCCTCAAGCACTGTAAGTCCGTTCTCCTTCAGGGTGCTGCCGGTCTCGACGATGTCGACGATGACTTCGGAGAGCCCGACGATCGGTGCGAGCTCGATCGAGCCGTTCAGCTTGATGATCTCCACGGTCTGGTGCTTCTTGTTCATGAAATAATCTTTGGCGATATTCGGGTACTTGGTTGCAACCCGGATCATCTCCCCGCTCTCAAGGTACTTACGGGCGGATTCGGGACCGCAGACGCACATGCGGCATTTGCCGTAACCGAGATCCAGCACCTCATAAAGCTTTTTATTCTCCTCGATGATCGTATCGCGGCCGACGATGCCGATGTCGGCGGCGCCGTAGTACACGTATGTCGGAACATCGGGCCCTTTTGCCAGAAAAAAGCGCAGGCCGAGGTCTTTATTTTCAAAAATGAGCTTCCTGGTATTCGGATCGTCCGCCCCCGACGGATCGATTCCCGCTTTCGCCATCAGCTCCAGGGTCTGCCTGGCGAGTCTTCCCTTGGTCAGGGCAATCGTGATCGGCCTCATACATTTTTCCCCCTGTCTGACGTGATCTTCTGCCTCGTGAGTGCGCTCAAAAGCTGGTCGAGATAAATGCCGACGCCGACAGCGGGCTCATCCTTGCCGAAATGGCCGAGAAGGCTGTCATAGCGGCCGCCCTTCGCGACGGGCTCGCCCACTCCGTAGGTGTAAGCGGAGAAAATAATGCCGGTATAGTAGCGGAATTTGGAGAGCATCCCGAAGTCAAAGGAGACATAGCGGGAAAGCCCTTTCTCATCCAGTATGGCCTCGATGTCTCGCAGGCGGCCGATGGCCTCTTTTGCCCGGCTGTTTGCCGCATAGGAGGCGGCTTCGCCGATCACATCGGTATTTCCGAAGAGGTTCGGAAGACGGACAAACGCCTCCCGGAGCTCCGGCCTGACGGACAGTCCGAGGAGATACTCCTCGACGCCGAAGAGATTCTTGTTGGAGATCAGGCGGCGGAGCGTTGACACCTGCTCCTCGTCAAGATCGGATTCCTCGATCAGAGCCTTGAAATAGTCAACCTCGCCTACACTGACCTGAAACTCCGTGAGCCCCGATGCGAGCAGCAGCTCGACCGTCAGGGCGATGACTTCCGCATCCGCCTCGGCAGAGCCGTCGCCGATGAGCTCGGTGCCCATCTGCGTCTGCTCCTTGAAGCGTCCCTGGTACTCGGCGGAATTCACAAATGTGCTCCCCTCGTAGCAGAGTCTTGCCGGCAGCGCCTCCTCCGGAAAATGCATGGCAACCGCTCTCGCCACTGACGGCGTAAAATCCGGCCGAAGGACCAGCGTGTTGCCCTCGCGGTCAAAGAACTTATAGAGTTCTTTGGAGGGCGTTGTGCCGATGTCGCTTGAAAAGACATCAAAATATTCGATTGTCGGCGTCTCAATCGGCTCATAGCCGTACTTATAAAAAACCCGGCGGAGCTTCTGCATAAGCTCCTTCTTATCCTTTATGGAATCCCCGTACAGGTCGCGGAACCCGTCAGGCGTATGGATCACTCTCGTGCTCATCTCGGTTCTCCCGTTCTTCAAGATCCTTATCTATGCTCTCGAGAATCGGGAGCAGGTTATTTTTTTCGTGGAAGAATCGTTCTTCCTTCAGCTCATCCATGCGGATGCTCTTGCGGCCGCCGTTTTCCATACGGTCCCAGAAGAATTTCATTTCCCGGCAGGGCATGTAGTAATAGATATGTCGTTCCGAGTAGTAAATCAGAAGGAAGGCGATGCCGCCCTGAGCCTCGAATTCCTCCATAAATGCAACCTGATGCGGATGGATATTGTGCAGCGGCAGGGTGTCGCTCGCGCATTCCTTGGCGTCGAAGCAGACCGGATAGCCCTGCACCGCTCCGATGTAGTCGACCGTGCTCTTCTGGTCAAAATAGGCAAGCGTAATGTGCCGCGTCGCCTTGTCCATCTCGATCGGCGTGATCGGCGTGGGAATCTTCTGGATGACCGCCAGACGGGAGTTCCTCAGCCGCTCGATCGTGTAATTGATCATGTCCTCGAGGACGGAGCCTCGAAGTCCTCTTGAGTTCCAGGTCCCCATTACTCGAGTTTCCCCATGCGCGTGACCGGCCAGTAGCGGAAAAAGGCCTTACCAAGGATCTGGTCGGTGCTCACATACTTGTTGACCCAGAAGCGGGAGTCGTTGCTGTGGTTCCTGTTGTCTCCCATCACAAAGAAATGTCCATCCGGCACGTAGAAGGGGCCGTAGGACCCCGTCGGTGTCTCGGCGCAGAAGCTGTCGTCAAGGGGCGTCTCACTCCCGTCAATGTAGACTTTTCCGTCCCTGATCTCGACCGTCTCGCCGGGCATCCCGATGACCCGCTTGATATAGAGATCGGTCTCATCGTCCGGATAGCGGAAAATAATGATATCGAACCGGTCGGGCATCCCGAAGGTATATGCGAGCCGGTTGCCGAAGATCTGCTCTCCGGTCATGATGGTATTCTCCATCGAAGCCGACGGTATGCGGGCGTTGACAATGAAAAATTCATTGAGCACCAGCACCGTGATGACGACCCCCACCAGCATAAACACATAGGAAAGGATCTCTTTTTTAAGATCAAACGGTTCTTCGTTTTCCTTCTTTTTCAAGTCCAACCACCCTCAATACATTCTTAAACGTCTCCGGCAGCGGTGCCGTAAAGCTCCTGCCGCCAAGATACTTAAATCGCTCATCTGCATTCTCAAATGTCACCCGCTCCGCATGCAGAAACTGGCTCTTAAGCCCCGTTCTCTCTGCCATCATACGGTTGAACGCCGGATCGCCGTATTTCGTATCGCCGGCAACCGGATAGCCGAGATAGGCTAAGTGCGCCCTGATCTGATGCGGACGGCCCGTGATGAGATCTGCCCGAAGGAGCGTGCAGAGGTCATTCCCGGCAAGCACCGTAAAGCCGGTTCGGATCGGCAGAAAGCCCGGCGCCGCATCCCTTCGCACCTGAACGAGGTTCCTGTTCCCGTCCTTTTTCAGATAGGCGTCCCGGATACCCTCATCGTGAAATGCACCCCTTACCAGCACCAGGTACTCCTTCCTGATCCGGCGTTCCTTAATTGCCTCGGCAAGAAACTGCTCCCCCGGAAGGGAGATACCGCAAAGGACGATCCCCGTCGTATTCCGGTCCAGCCGGTTCATCGGAGCCGGCCTGAAGGAAGCAAGCTCCTTCCCGGTGAGCTTCTTTTTCTTAAGAAGATACCGGACGAGTCCCCCCGCAAGATCGGGCGCGTTATCGCCGGATGGCTGGGAGAGGATCCCGGCAGGTTTATTCACAAAGAGAAGGTCGCTGTCTTCGTAGACGACATCCTCCACCCGGAAGGTCCAGCCTTCGTCCGCAGCCCTTTCGGACTCTTCTCCTCCGCTCATTTTGAGGAAGGTCTCATCCGAGAAAAATATCTTCACGGTGTCCCCCTCGGTAAGTTTTTCATTTCCCGAGGCCTTTTTTCCGTTCAGTGTGATATTTTTCTTCCGGAGCATCTTGTAGAGAAAGCTGTCAGGCGCATTCTTAAGCAGTTTCTTTAAATATTTGTCAAAACGCTGTCCGGCCTCGTTCGGGCCCGTGATGAACTCCTTCATATCAGAAAGAGATCTCCAGCAGGGTCACCCAGATAAGCTCCTCCCGGCTGTAATCCGGGTACCGCGCGTCCGGCTTGTATTTGAGACCCTCCCGCAGGGAATCCGCATGGGCCGCCATCCCGTCGAGCCTCTCCAGGAATTTGCCGGTATCGGTCATCAGCTTTACGGAGATGCCCGAAAAGCCTGCTCCGCGGAGTGTCTTTTCCATATACTCTCTGGTGAAAGCCGGATCGCCCTTCTTGTCCGTCACGAGGCCGATCACGTTGTTTCCGCAGATGGCCGCCGCATCGATAAAGGTCGACGCCTTTTCGTGGGTTACGTAGAGCTCGTAGGCCATGAGCAGTCCCTCCGTATGCGGAAGGATCGTCTCATACTCTTCCTTCGATATGGATTTTTTCGTCAGCACCGTCACAAAGCCGGTGAAGGACATCGCAAACGGTATGACCATGACGAGAGCCGCGACGGAGAGGAGGTTTTTCCCGGTGCCCGTGACGACAAATCCCACGATAAATATCACAGCCGGAATCGCCGCAAAGAGCAGCGTCAGGATCAGTCTTCTTTTTCTCTCGTTCGCAAAATAACCGTATTCGCCTTTTGTCGCTTTTTTCATGCCTTTTCTCCTTTAACTTGACATGATAGCACACATTGTCATGGTATGCACGGAAAAAAATCATCAATTGCAAAATCGGCAAGCCGCTCGATCTCATCAAAGCATTCCGCCGAATGAGGATCCCGGATCGCGCAGACGTCCATGCCGGCGCCTTTTCCGGCAAGGATCCCCACCGGAATGTCCTCGAACACCAGGCAGTCCTCCGCCGGGACTCCCAGCCTTCCGGACGCAAGACGGTAGACAGCCGGGTCCGGCTTGCCCGCGCAGGCATCGTCACAGGTCACGATTGCCCGAAAGCAGTCGCTTATATCGTGATGAGCGAGGATCGCCTCGATGAGCTCGAGATGGTTGCTGGAGGCGATGCCGCAGGGGATGTTTTTATTTTTCAAAAATGAAAGAAACTGGTAGGCGCCCGGCTTTAAGGGGATCGTGTGCTCGTATTTGTCCCGGGCCATCTCGATCCAGTCGTTTCCGATCTTCTCCACACTGTCCGTGATGCCGAACACTTCCCGGAAATACACCGCGATCTCCGAGAACTGCATGCCGTTGATGATGGTCTGCAGATTCTCCGGAACTTCGATTCCGAACCGCCCGAGATATTCCACATCGATATCGCTCCACATCCCCATGGAATCGATAAGGGTCCCATCGAGGTCAAAGATGACGGCCTTGTACCTGTCAATTGAAAATTCAGAAAAATCTCTCAAAGTATCCTCCACCCCGGATCCATCCGGTTTTTAAGAAGCGTGCCGTTTCTTACGGCAAAGCCGATGCCGAAAGAATCGACGGCGACCAGGATCTCCCTGCGCGAAAGTTCCGGATGAAGCTCCCGGACGTTCCCGCCTTCCGTGATCTCGTCGTCGCTGTAGGAAATCGTCTCCCCTTTTAAGTATTTCATGACTCGCGGATCCTCCGGGGCAAGGCTTAAAGACATATCCCAGCTGTCGGTCGTAAGCGTCTGGGCGAGCGCCTGGGAAGGAACGATTCCTTTCTTTTTCCGGGTCCCGATATGGAGCCCCGTGAGCAGGTAGCGCAGATTTCCGGCGGGCAGCGTACTGCCGGGGAGAAGAAATACTTCTCCGTTTTTCTCAAAAGCCCGGGGCTTCTCCGCGCCCCTTGAAGGTCTCTCGCCTTCCTTCTTAAAGAGTGCCAGAAACTGCCCCTCTCCCACGGCCCTGTGGGGATAGATCCTGGCGCAGTGCTCCGTTCCCGGAAGGACGCCCGGCGCAAAGCTTTCATGCCTTGCCGGAAGAGGCGCAAGCGAGAGGTCCGAATGATTTTCCAGAAGATAGAGGACGTTTCTTTCATTTTCCTGTGAAGAAAACGTACATGTCGAAAAGAGAAGCATCCCGCCCGGAGCGAGCATGGACGCTGCATGCGTGAGAATCTCTCTCTGGATTGGCACATAAGCTTCCGGTCCTCTGTCTCTGTAATAGGAGGCCATGGACGGCTCACGCCGGAACATGCCCTCCCCGGAACAGGGGGCGTCCACAAGGATCTTATCGAAATATTCCGGAAAATGAGAGGCAAGCTTCGCCGGCTCCTCCGCGGTGACATAGGAATTGGTCACACCCGCCCGCATAAGGTTCTTTCTCAGGGCCTGAGCGCGACTCGCGGAGATATCGTTGGCAAGAAGAAAGCCTTTTCCGCCCAGCTTTGCGGCAAGCTCCGTCGCCTTTCCGCCCGGCGCGGCGCAGAGGTCCAGCACGCGGTCCCCGGGCTCCACGGGCAGATTTTCGGCCGGAGCCATCGCGGACGGTTCCTGGATATAATAGAGCCCGGCGGAGAACCAGGGATGGCCGGAAAACGGCGCGACATCCCCGATCAGAAAACCGTTGGAGACAAACGGAACGCGTTCTGCCTCAAGGCCGCTCTTTTCCGTTAATAATTCGGCCAGCGTATCCGCAGATACCTTCAGCGTGTTGGCCCTGATCCCGTGATACGGCACTTGAAGAAGACTATCCTGATATGCAGGATAGTCTTCTTTAAGCAATGTCTTCATTTCCTCAAGAAATACTTCCGGAAGCTGCATGCAAATCCTTCCTGTCAGGGCATAGGCTCGATGGACTGCGCCCGGTAGCCTTCTGCGAATATATCCAGCTGCTTCTGGAAGCGCTTCAGCTCCTCCAGATCGTGCAGCCCGAAGATGCGGTAGAACTCGTCCTGGATCTTGCGCACCTCCCTGGAGCTAGCGACGCGGTACAGGTTCTCGATCGTGAGCAGGATGTCCTTTACCAGCCTTGTCTGGATCTGAGAGTCGATCTGCGCATCGATGATCTCCGAGCGCACCTGGGACATCTCGTTGTCCAGGACAAAGATCGCGTCAGCCGCTTTCTGAAGCTGGACGCTCACATGCGGCGGCAGCTCGCCCTTGTACTTATACTGCAGCGAATGCTCGGTCGTGGCCCAGAAATTCATGGCCATCGTCCTGATCTGGATCTCGGCCAGGATGTCCCGCGAACCGTGGATCGTCTCCACCGCGTATTTGACAATCAGGTGAAGGCTTCGGTACCCGCTCTTCTTCTGGTTGGCGAGGTAATCCTTGCGCTCGATGACCTTCATATCCTGGCGATGGGAAAGAAGTGCGTTTACCTTCTCGATATCCTCCACGAACTGGCAGATGATCCTCACGCCGGCGATGTCTTCGACTTCCTCCTCCATGCGCTCGAAGGGGATGTTCTTTCGCTGCATCTTCTCGAGAATGCTCGAGACGCTCTTAACGCGTCCCGTCACTCTCTCGATCGGGGAGTACAGGCCGTTTTTCCTGTACTCTTCCCGCAGTGAGTTGAATTTGGAGACAAGCTCCTCCACCGCCATCTCATAGGGGTGAAGGATTTCTCTCCAGAGCTGAATTTCCATAGGAACCTCCGTGCGTTATGACATGGAAGCAAGCACCGAAAGCAGGAAATCAAATACTCTCTCGACAGAAGAGATCGAGAGCTTCTCGTCCGGTGTGTGGATGGCAATGATGTCCGGTCCGATGGAGACCGCATCAATGTCGTTCGCCTTTCCGTAGAAGATGCCGCATTCAAGGCCGCCGTGGATCATGGTGATCTTCGGATCCTCCTCGTAGATTGCGCGGTACACCTCGATCATGAGATCGCGCAGGTCGGAATCTTCCTTATATTCCCATGCCGGGTAGCCGCTGCGCTTTATGACGGAGCCGCCCAGGAAGCTGGTAAGGTTTTCGAACTTATCGGCAAGGAAGTCGCGCTCTGTAAGCACGCTGCTGCGGACAAGGGAGGTCGCGACGAACTGCTTTTCTCCGGTGCGCATGATCCCCAGGTTGCTGGATGTCTGGACGAGACCCGGTGTAGTTCCGCTCATGTGGAAGACGCCGTCCGGTGCCTGGTTCAGGAAGAGAAGGATCTTCTCCTGGCTGTCCGCGTCAAGAGCAGTGACCTTGTGGGTATGTCCGCTCTCCAGCGTGATCGTGAAGGTGTCATCGGTCTTTGCATATTCGCGGCGCACCTTTGCGGTAAACTCCTCCGTGAAGGTTCTCGCCGCCGCAAGGTCGTCCTCGTCGATCACGAAGTGAGTTCTGGAAAATGCAGGAATCGCATTGTCCTTGTCTCCGCCGCTCACATCGACCAGGGAGAACGGAGCGACTCCGTCGAGCTCCATGAGATAGCGGGCAAGCAGCTTGTTGGCGTTTAAGCGTCCCTTGTCGATCGCATCGCCGGAGTGGCCGCTCTTTAAGCCTCTCACCTCAACAAGAACCGGAAGACCTTTAACGGTGGCGCGGCCGACCGGGATCACGTTGTCAACGCGGATTCCGCCGGCGCAGCCGACAGTGAGGACGCCTTCCTTCTCGGAATCGATATTGATGAGCTTTCTGCCTTTCAGCTTCGAGAAGTCCAGGGCATTGGCGCCGAGAAGGCCGGTCTCCTCGTCCGTCGTGAAGACGCACTCAAGAGCCGGATGAGCGGCAGCCTTGTCATCAAGGATCGCAAGCATGTAGGCAACGGCGATTCCGTCATCACCGCCGAGGGTGGTTCCGTCGGCGTGCAGGTAGTCGCCCTCCACGATCAGACTGATCGGATCCGTCGTGAAATCGTGTTTGGATTCCGGCGTCTTTGCGCAGACCATGTCAACGTGTCCCTGCAGGATCACGGTGGGCACCTCCTCGTATCCGGCGGATGCATCCTTGCGGATGATCACATTGCCGGCTTCGTCAGACTCCGCGGAGAGACCCTTCGCAGCCGCAAAATCCATGAGATATTTCGTCATGGCGGCTGTATTGCCGGATCCGCGCGGAATTTTGGAGATCTCTTCAAAATAATGGAATACGTTTACCGGCTCTAAAGTATTCAGTTCACTCATAATTCTGTTATTCCTCCTTATCAAACGATAATGGGGGATATTCGACTGGAACATCCCCCGCGAAAATCTTTATTCGTCCTCTTCCGTCTCTTCACTGTATTCCGTTTCAGGTGCCATCGCCTGAGCAGGCGCGATCTCCTGTCTGTTGCTTCTTACGGTTGTGTAGGCGCCCTGAAGGGAATCCATCATTGCCTTATATTTCGCTCCGGAATCCTGAATGGTATTCCTGAGTATATTTTCAAGATTTGCCAGCATTTCATCTGTGTAGCTCATTGCGGACGAGGTGATTGCATTCGCCTGACGGTTTGCGTCATCGAGGATCGCCTGGGCCTGCTGATTGCATTTCATGATCGTCTCGTTGGCCTGCTCGTAAGCCTGGCGCGTGACCTCGTGCTGATTGACGAGCTCTTTCGCGCGCTGCTCGGCCGCCGCAACGATGCCGTCCGCCTTGGACTGAGCGTCGGCGAGGATCGCATCCTTGTTGGAAATAATTTTCTGATAGCGCTTGATCTCCTCAGGCGTTTTCAGTCTGAGCTCGCGGAGAAGCTCCTCAAGCTCTTCCTTGTTTACCACGATCTTTGTCGTGGAAAGCGGCTGGAATTTGCAGCCGTCTATATACTCTTCGATTTCTTCAATAATTTGTTCAATTCTGCTGGCCATTTCCCCATCTCCTTATTACTTATAATTCATTCCCCAAAAGCTTCCTGCGCAATGCCTTCGCCACGATCGGCTGGACGAACTTATCCAGATCTTCTCCGAACGATGCCACTTCCTTTACCGTCGTGGAGCTTAGGTAAGCGTATTCAAGGCTTGTGATCAGGAACATTGTATCGATATCCGGAGCCATAACCCTGTTCGTCTGAGCCATCTGCAGTTCATACTCAAAATCCGTGATCGCCCGAAGGCCTCTGATGATGACCTGAGCGCCGCAGGACCGCACGAAATTGACAGACAGCCCTTCAAATGCCTGAACAGAGACATTAGGAATATCCGAAGTGATACTCTTTATCATATTAACACGTTCTTCAACTGAAAACAACGGAGTTTTTTGAGAATTATGTAAAACTCCGACGATAACTTCGTCAAACTGAATCGAGGCCCTGCGTATGATGTCAAGATGTCCGTTCGTAACCGGATCGAATGAGCCGGGATATACTGCTTTGTGCATTATGTCTCACTTTCTCTTTAAAAATAAATGCCCGCTCATGGAATACACACGCGATTTGACCACTTCAAAGCCAAATTCCTCGAGGTACGAAAAGTCCGTTTTCGGGTGATGCTCCACAACGATGATCCCGTCTTCCGCCGGAAGGCTGCTTCCGCGAAGATACGCAAGCGTGTCCTTTTCGAGCCCCATGGAAAACGGAGGATCCATAAAGATGACATCATAGGGCTCCTCCCCTTCGATCCGGGCGAGAACCGAGTTCACATCTCCTTTAAGGATCCTGGCCCGGTCCTTCAGCTTGGTGAAGGTGAGATTCTCGTCGATGAGCAGCTGTGAAGCCCTTGCCTTCTCAACAAACGTGCAGTGGGCGGCACCGCGCGAAAGAGCCTCTATGCCGATCGATCCGCTCCCGGCATAGAGATCAAGAAATCTGCCTCCCGGTATGTAGGGCTGCAGGATATTAAACAGTGTTTCCTTAGAACGGTCCGTTGTCGGCCTGACATCCATCCCCTTGACGGTGCGAAGCGGCATGGAGCGCGCTGTCCCTGCAATTACTCTCATACGATATCACTGCTTTTCAGACCGAGACGCCAGTCAAGATCGCCGCGGGAGAGACCAAGGACCATCACTTCGGCGGTTCCGATGTTGGTCGCCACCGGGATATTGTTGCGGTCGCAGGCGGAAACGATCGTGTACATGTCCGGATCGTCCTTGCTGATCATATTGGGATTGTAGAAAAATATAACCAGATCGAGCGCATTCCGTTCGATCATCTCCGTGAACTGCTTATCTCCTCCGATGGAACCGGGAAGAAACTTGTGAACCTTGAGACTTGTTACTTCCTCGATGCGGCGGCCTGTAGTGCCGGTTGCGTAGAGTTCGTGTCTGGAGAGGATCCCCTTGTAGGCGATACAGAAATCTTCAATCAAAGTTTTTTTACTGTTGTGTGCAATTATTCCTACGTTCATGGTACCTTCTTTCATCAGTCATTGCTGATCATCCTCTGGTTTTCAAATGACTAATCAAGTATCTTATTAGAATTATTTTAGCAAAAACAGCCAATATTCACAAGATGTAAATAAAATTTATTGGCAAATATATTAGAGCGTGATCGTCCTCATGCTCTCCTGCATGAAGCGGTCAAGTCTTTGTCTCACCCGGTTAAGATTTTCGCCTTCCAAAGAGGGGCTGTCCCCGACGACGGCAGCGGCAAGCTTCCCCGCTTTTTCCATGAGTTCCCTGTCAAACGCGGGATCCGCGAGACGGAAAACGGCATCGCCGCTCTGGCGTATCCCCAGAAGGTCGCCGGGGCCGCGCAGCTCAAAGTCTTTCTCCGCGATCTCAAACCCGTCATTGGAGCGATTCAGGATCTCCATCCGTTTGGTGACCGTCTCGCTCTCAAGACCCGCCATGAAAATGCAGTAGGACTGGGCTGAGCCGCGTCCCACGCGTCCCCTCAGCTGGTGCAGCTGGGCCAGGCCGAAGCGTTCTGCATTTATGACAAGCATCACCGTGGCGTTCGGCACATCGACGCCGACCTCCACCACCGTCGTCGAGACGAGGATTGTCGTCTCGCCTGTCCTGAAGGCCTCCATGACCGCATCCTTCTCCGCAGGCTTCATGCGCCCGTGAAGAATGCCGACGGTGAGTCCGGGAAGCTCTTTGCGGATCTTTTTTGCCGCGTCAAAGACATTCTCGGCATCGACGCCGTCCGAGGACTCGATCATAGGGCAGATCACATAGGCCTGATGGCCCGCCTCCGCCTCCTTTTTGATAAACCTGAGGGCAGCCGGCATGTAGGACGGCCCCACCACGCAGTTTCGGATCGGCAGCCGGTTCCCCGGGAGCTCATCGATCACCGAGACGGCAAGATCCCCGTACCACACGATACCGAGCGTACGCGGGATCGGCGTGGCCGACATGACCATCATGTGGGGGCTCCCGCCTTTATCCGACAAAGCCTCCCTCTGGCAGACTCCGAACCTGTGCTGCTCGTCAGTAATAACGAGCGCAAGCGCCTTGTAGGAGACGCGCTCCTCGATCAGCGCATGGGTGCCGATCACGGCGTTGGCACTCCCGTCGGCAATCAGCGCGAGCGCTTTTTTCTTTGCGGAGGCGCTTAAGGAACCCGTAAGAAGGACCGGATGAAGTCCCTCGATGTGATGCTCTTCCACAAGCGCGCAGAGCTTCTCATAGTGCTGCCGCGCGAGCACCTCGGTCGGCGCCATGAGGGCGCTCTGGTAACCGTTTGAGGCGCACATCTGCATGGCGAGAAACGCGAGGATGGTCTTGCCCGAGCCGACATCGCCCTGGATGAGCCTCGACATGCGGGAGCTGCCGGAAAGGTCCGCCTCGATCTCCTGCCAGGTTCTCTCCTGCGCATGGGTCAGGGCAAACGGCAGGGAGCCGATCAGCTCCTCCGTATCCCAGGTGAGCTTCATCGGAAATGCATTCGCATCCTCCCCCTGACGGGCCTTCAGGGTCCGCATCGCAAGTATGAAGAGGAAGAGCTCGTCAAACGCGATCCTCCGGCGGGCCTTTATGAACTCCTCCTTGTCCGCCGGGAAATGGATCTTATACGAAGCTACCTCCTCGCCCATAAGATCATATTTTTCGAGCACGCTTTCCGGCAGATATTCCGGTACAGCCCCGACAAGCGCAAACGCTCCCTTCACAGCCTTTACGACCGCGTTGTTGGTGAGACCCTTTGTGAGACCGTAGACCGGGCTTAGGGTTTTTATTTTCTCGTCATAGGCGTGAAGCGTAAATATCTCCGGGTGCTCCATGTAGAGCTCGTTTCGCCGCCGCGTGACCGTTCCTCTGAAAATGAAGACAGACCCTTTTTTAAGCAGGCTGCCCACATACGGAGCGTTGTACCAGATGAGGTGAAGCTTCCCGGTCAGGTCATCGATCTCGGTGGTGATGATGGTCTTGCTGCCGGAAACCTTTCGGAAAACGCCTCTTGCGATCCTGCCCTCCACCGCGCACCTTCCGCCCACGACCGCATCCCCTGCCGGCACGGGCGGCAGATACTCGTCATAGTGAACCGGATAATAAGAGATCAGGTCCTCCGCCGTCTCGATATGCAGTTTTGCAAACAGGGCCCCTGTTTTGGGACCGATCCCCTTAATATCCGTGAGTTTCATCATTGCCTGCCTTTATGAAAAGCGTCCCGATGCTGACGGCACCGGGACGCATGGGTCATTTTTATTCGACGGAAAGGATCAGGTAATATACCGGCTGGCCGCCGTAATTTACTTCCACTTCCGTATCCGGCCAGAGTTCTTCAACTTCCGATGCAAGGATCTCGGTTTCATCCTCCGGGAAATCCTGCCCGTTGTAGATGCTGATCAGCTCCGAATCGTCGTCAACCAGTTTCTTAAGGCTCTCGATGACCACTTCTTTGATGGATGGTCCGACGGCAAGTATTCCGTCGTCGCCGATCGCCATGATATCGCCGTTTGAGATTTTGACCCCGTCGATCTGGGTGTCGCGTACCGCGTAGGTGATCTCGCAGGACTTGACGGCAGTCGCGCACTCGGTCATGTCGGCCGCGTTGTCCTCCGGAGACTTCTCCGGCACAAAGCCGATCACGGCGGAAATGCCCTGGGGGATCGTCTTTGTCGGGATCACGAAGACCTTGCAGTCCTCGGTGATGTCTCTTGCCTGGTTGGCTGTTAAGATGATGTTCTTGTTGTTCGGGAAAATGAAGACATTCTCCGCATTGGCCTCCTTGATCGCCTCGAGCATATCATCGGTGCTCGGGTTCATGGTCTGGCCGCCCGTTATGACGACGTCGACGCCGAGCTCCTTGAAGAGCTCCGAGAGGCCGTCGCCCGCCGACACCGAGATGAATGCGCAGGGCTTTTTCGGCTCATTTTTCGCCTTCGCCTTCTCCTCCTTCTCGATCTCCCTGGCTCTGGCTGCCGCGACCTGCTCCGAGTTGAAGAGTCTCTCCTCGTGCTCCTCGCGCATGTTGTCGACCTTCATGCGGGTCAGCTGGCCATACTCAAGGCCCTTCTCGAAGGCTTTGCCCGGATGGTTGGTGTGGACATGCACCTTGATCATGCCGTCGCCGGCAACAAATACCAGGCTGTCGCCGAGGGAGAGCAGGTACTCTTTCATCGCCTCCTCGTCTTCCTCGGAGATCTCCTTCTCAAGCTTTACGATAAACTCGGTGCAGTAGCCGAATTTGATTTCGTCCGTGCTGATCGGCTGGCGGACCTGACGGACCTCTGTCTTCGGTGCCTCGAAGGTGAGGTCGATCTCAAGTCCGTTGTAGGCGTCGACCGCTCCGTGCAGAACGACCATGAGTCCCTGGCCGCCGGAATCCACAACGCCGGCTTCCTTAAGGACCGGCAGAAGTTCCGGTGTGCGGGCCAGCGTCTCGTCGCCCTCCTTAAGGATCGCTTCGAAGTAATCCTTGTAGCTCATCTCCTCGGCGAGAAGTTCATTTGCCTTCTCGGCCATGGAGCGGGCAACCGTAAGGATCGTGCCCTCCTTGGGCTTCATGACCGCCTTGTATGCGGTCTCCACAGCTCTCGAAAATGCCTCCGACGTCGTCTGGCGGTCGATCTCGCTGTGGTCGCGGATCACTTTCGTGAAGCCGCGGAGAAGCTGGGAAAGGATAACGCCGGAATTTCCTCTCGCACCGCGAAGGGAGCCCGATGAGATTGCTTTGGCCAGCTCGTCGATTGTCGGTTCAGCAATCCGGTTTACTTCCTCGGCTGCCGACATGATCGTGAGGGTCATGTTGGTGCCGGTATCACCGTCAGGAACGGGGAAGACGTTCAGATCATTGATCCAGTTCTTTTTGATTTCCAGGTTCTTTGCTCCGGAAAGGAACATCTTTCGGAGCATCTTAGCATCAATTGCATTCATCGCAGTGTCAAATCTCCCTCATTTTAATCAATAACGCGGATACCCTCGACCAGGATATCGATCTTCCCGACTTCCATTCCCGTGAACTGCTCCACTTTGTAGCGCACACTCTCAATCAGGTTATCGGTGATCGCCGGGATGCTGACACCATAGGAAACGATGCAGTGAAGTACCAATTGAATCTTATTCTCATTATCAATTTTAACGTTTATTCCGCGCTGCAGGCTGTCGCGCTTCAGCAGGTGAACGAGTCCGTCCTTCATGCTGTAGGCGGCCATGCCTACGACGCCGAAACATCCGACTGCGGCGGAACCCGCAATGATGGCGATGACATCGGAACCGATCTCGATCTCACCATACTCGGAATTTACGCGTCCATTCATGGTTTATCCTCCGTTTTCGTAAAGATGCATCCATTATATTACTTTTCCTGCAAAAAGAAAAGGGGAATATTGCCTTAAGAAAACTACATTTCCTTATAAAAAAGACTTGCAAGTATATTTCATATCTGTTAAAATAGTCTGCGTTGCAGGCCATTTGGCCTTATTCTGTTGCAAGGAGGTGTTATCGATGGCTGTATGCTCCGTTTGTGGAAAGGGTGCTCACTTTGGGAATAACGTGAGCCATTCTCATAGAAGATCCAATCATATGTGGAAATCCAATATCAAGAGAGTTCGTATTCTTGTTAACGGTGCTCCGAAGCATGCTTATGTTTGCACACATTGCCTGAGATCCGGCAAAGTCGAGCGCGCATGATTTCATTCGTTTATTAAAAAAGCCCATCCGATCGGATGGGCTTTTTTGCTGCCTTCTTTTATGTTTATTCCGCAGCGGTCTCCCCTGCCGGAGCATCCGCAGCGCTCTTTCCGCCGGAGAAGCGGTTGATGAAATCCGGAACCATGTCGAGAATACGGGTAAGGCCGTCCTGCGTCTTGACATTGACCATCTTTGTGTTGCCGCCGGAAATGACAAGCACCGCCGTCGGTGTGACCTTGCCGCCCAGGCCGCCGCCTGCGTTCGGGCTCTTCGCATTGGTGCTCGTACCGGCGCCGACGCCGAATGTGACATCCACCAGCGGAAGGATGATCGTATCCCCCACATGGATCGGGTCACCGACCACCGTCTTGGACGTTACGAACTCGTTCATGCCGCCGAACAGCGACTGCACCGTTCTCTCGAAATCGTTGTTATCCATTATGAATCTTCCTCCTTCATATGCTTTAAATAGGATATCACATATCGTATGTTCTTGTTAAGAATCGTTGTGACCGCAAGATAGGCGAGATAGAAAAGATAGATCCTCCCGCGTATGTCCGCCTTCCCCTCGAACCTTGTCTCGTTGAAGTAAGGCGTCAGCTCAAAATCGTTCAGGTACAGCGGATAGACGGCTGCGTAGACGGCCATCATGTTGCCTGTCAGGGACGGGTCGTCGAACCCCACCTCAAGCCTGCCGGAAAGCTTCCTCGGCAGGACATGCCCCAGGATCTTTTTCACCCGGTCCGTGAGGAAGGCGACCGCCTCGTGCACTCTCACATCCGTGGCGAAGCCGACCCACTTCTGCACCAGACGTATGATCCCGAAGATCTTGTCAAACACAGCTGCCCGGATCGTCTCAAGCTGCCCCGCAAGGCCGAACAGCCGGAAAATTATGCTGAATATCTTCCAGATAACCGTGCCTGCCATGAGAAGCAGCCGCACAAGAGTCTCCATGATCCGATAGGAGTTGACCAGTGTAAAGTTAAGGATCCGCTCCGGAATGCTCTTTATAAAGGAGATCGCCTTCTCGCCCAGGACCTTGATGACATCCCGGGGTTCCGGCCTTATCTCCGGCTCCTCATGCGCACTCTCCGCGGCCTCTTCAGGTGCCTCCTCCGAAGTGCCTTCGCCGGATTCAGGTTCTGCTTCTCCGTCCGTCTCCTCTTCCTCCGCGGGAGCGCTTTCAGACGGCTCCTCACCGCCTGTCTCCTCAGCTCCGCTCTCTCCCGCTTCCTCACCCGGTTCAGATGCCGCTTCAAAGCTCTCAGCGGCCGAAGCTGTCTCCGCTGCGGAGGGAGCCGGCCCGGAGGCTGCGTCCCCGGCGGGCTTTTTCCCGCCCTTCATTTTCCCAAGGAGCGCAAAGAGCGATACGCCGAAGATCTTCACATCCTTTATGAGCCGGAAGCCCGTCTCTGACCTTATGTCCGCCCCGACCGTGACCTGGATCATCCGAAGGAGCCAGGAGACGGTCGCCGTGCCTCCTCCGCCGGAGCCCTCCTTGTCGATGGCGATCCGGTATCGGAACGGTACGAACAGCACCAGCAGTATGATGATGAGAATGAGGAGCAGAAGGATCAGGAGAATTTTCCCTATAAGTTTTAGAATGAAAAACAGGACTCCCATTTTCCGTATCCTCTGCCGTATTTGTGCTCAGATCCTATCCTGAAGATACCCCTTGAGGTCCGCTCCGCCGGTTGCCTCATAGCACTCGGCGACGAGACCCTCTACCATCTGCTTCGCCTCGGGCTTTGAGCCCGCGATCCCGATGATCGTCGGAAGGTTGTCGCGGACATGCTTCTGCGCAAGATATGCGGTGTTGATGATCTCAAGCTGGTCGGCTCCCCGGGTCAGGGTGATCAGAAAATACATGGTCACCGTCTCGCCGGCATCCAGTTTTTTCATGATACCCGCGCTTTTTCCGGTCACACTGGTTCCTATGATAAGATCCTTAGCCCATTTTAACATCATTTTATCCCTTTATCTACCTTTTTTGTGCAATTGTTTCCAAAATTATACGCGCAATTGGGACAGCCGACTCGCTGCCGGAACCGCCGTCCTCGACAAGCACCGCAAACGAGACGTCCAGCTCCTTCGAGAACCCGACAAACCAGCCGTGGGTGCCCGTGGAACCGTCAGCCCTTCCGTACTCCGCCGATCCGGTTTTGCCGCAGACTTCGAAGGGAAGATCCGCGAGGGAGGCACCCGTTCCGGATGTCACGACACTCCTCATAAGGGATGTGAGCTTCTCCGCCTCCTCGCCCGACATGATCCGCGCAAACTCCCTGACGCCTTCCTGCTTCTCCCAGGTCTCGTCCCGGCTCTTTACGGACATGATGAGCCTGGGCTGCATCACCACGCCGTCGTTCGCTATGCCGGAGGCGATGAGCGCCATGTGGAAGGGCGTCGTCAGGGTGCTGCCCTGGCCGAAAGCCGTCCGCATGATCGTGCCGTCGGAATCATCCGCTTTCAGCGAAAATTTCCCCGACCGGTTGCTTAAGGTCACCGGGAGCTCTTTGTTGAAGAGCAGGTCTTCGGCTGCGGACCGCAGTTTATCCGGGCCCAGCGTAAGCCCGATGGAGGCGAAGGCACTGTTGCAGCTGTTCGCAAATGCCGACTCGAGATTTTCCTCCCCGTGCACGCTCTCCCCGGAGCAGTGGATCGTTGCATCGCCGCTCGTCAGGAACCCTTCGCAGTTGAAAATGAAATTCTCAAAATCCGGATTGGCCCGCATATACCCCAGAGCCGTCACGATCTTGAAGGTCGATCCGGGCGGATAGAGCCCCTGCAGGGCCCTGTTCAGGAGCTGGCTGCCGGTCTCATCGCCGACGATGGCTTCCCAGTCCGCATCGATCGTATTGGGCTCAAAGTCAGGCTTGCTGACCATCGCGTACACTTCCCCGGAGGAAGGACGCATGACGACGACCGCTCCCTGCCGGTCACCCAGCGCGCTCCACGCGGCGGACTGCACATCGGTATCGAGCGAAGTCACAATGGTATCCCCGGGATTTCGTGTGCCCTCGAACTCGTTTAGGATCCGGTCGACAACCGCGTTGTGGGAAGACAGCAGGTCATAGTTCATGATGGATTCGATGCCGCTTCTGCCCTTTACGGAGAATCCGACGATGTGGGCAAAGGTCCGCCCGTAAGGGTAGACCCGGGTTTCATTTCCGTCCTCACCGATCTCAGTGTGAGCCAGAACCTCCCCGTCCCGCGACACGATATCGCCTCTTATCACATACTCGTTCAGCGTCTCCTGCCGTTTATTATAAGGGTTCGCCAGGATTCTGTCACGCATTACGACATTGAAATAGGCAAGATATCCGATCAGACTGATAAACAGCAGTAAAAATGCGCCCGAAATAAAGAGATACGGCCGGTTCTTCTTCCGCTTCGCGGCGGCCAGGAGCATCTCCTCATCCTTCCGCGCCTTTTTGTACTCCGCGCGTCGTCTCTTGATATCGGCCTCCCCGATACGGCGGGCCTCTTCCTCTCTCCTTCTCTCAGCGCGCTCTCTTTCTTCCCGCTCGATCCTTCCGGGCGGCGGAACCGGCTCAACTCTTCGTCTTGCCATAACGCACCTCCTCTTCCGCCTCCATTCGCTCGATGGCGCTCTTGCGGATCATTTCCTTCTCTTCCACATCCTCATCGCCCCGCAGAATATAAAGCCCTTCGACGATCGCGATCATGATGATCGTGCTCATGACGGAGGAGCCTCCGTAGCTCACGAGCGGAAGCGTGATGCCGGTCAGCGGTATAAACTTGGTCACGCCGCCTACGGTCAGGAATACCTGGATCGCGTACTCGGCGCCGAGGCCGATTGCGATCAGCTTGTAAAAGACATTCTGAATCCTCATGGAGATCGAGACGATCAGGAGGAACATGCTCATGCAGACCAGAAGCAGGCAGATCGCAAAGAGCGACCCGTACTCCTCACAGATCGCGGCAAAGATTGCATCCTTCATGGCGACCGGGATCATATCCGGGCGCCCCTGCATAAGCCCTGTGCCGAGCCAGCCGCCCGCGCCGATTCCGAATAGGCCCTGAACGATCTGGTAGCCGGAGGTCTCGTAGACCGCGAACGGGTCCTGCCAGGCCGTAACACGCGCCCGTACATGGCCGAACAGATAGTAGGCCAGCACGGCAGCGGCGCTGCCTCCAAGAAGGCCCACGAGCGGATAACGGAGCTTGCCGGTCGCGACAAACACGACGACGATGTAGGCCGCAAAGAACACGACCGCGGTCCCGAGGTCTCTCGAGAGCACCAGGATGCCGACGTGCATGGCGGCGACGACCGTCGTCACGGCCGCCGACCGGAAGGAGTTGTCCTTCGCGAGTTTGGCCGCCATGAAGAACACCAGCGTGATCTTCACCAGCTCGGAGAGCTGCAGCGTAAAGCCCGCGATCTCGATCGACAGCTTAGCGCCGCCGCTGACCGTCGCAAGGACCAGCACCACGCCGAGCGCTCCGATGCCGATCACCGCGTAGAACCAGGTGAGGTGCCGGAGGAATTTCATTTTCCGAATGATGACCGGAACCAGAAATGCAATGACCGTCGATGCAGCCGCGATGAGCGCCTGCATGATCGCCTTGTCGATATCAAGCCGCGCGATCATGACGAGGCCCACACCCAGCATCATCAGCATGTTGTTCACAAGCAGCATGGACGCGTTCGGATAGAGGGCCTGATAGAGGCCGATCGTCACGATAAACATAAGGATGATGCCGGCCGCCAGCAGAAGCAGACGCATCTCTCTTGTATGAAGAAAAAGCATAAGAAAGCTCATGAGAACAAAGGCGTGGGATATCACGATCTGCCGGCTGATCAGCCGGTCCCTGGCCTCCTCAGAGCGCTTTCCGAAATACAGGTAATCCTCCAGCGCAAAAAAGAGCATAAGAATTATAAAAAAATATCTCGAAAGTTGTGTCAGTACGTTCATTCGACTCCCCGATTGTAATGTCCTTTCGTGTACTTCAATAGAGCTTCCGGCTGTCCTCCTTTTATAAGGACATCCGAAGCAGTCTTCAGCATTTTTTGCGTGACCTCTCCGCTCTCATCCGTGAAACAGAGGACCGCCTCGGTGAAGCCGGCCGCCCTGAGCGCATCCGCCTCGCCAAAGAGCGAGAGATATTCACTGTTGTATATAATGTTTGTGCAGAAGGCACAGTCGCATTTTACCGGAAAATGAACCCCTTTCCGGTCCGTCAGCGTCACATACCCCGGCTCCTTTGTACAGCCGGAGCTGTTCTTCCGAAGGCACTGGGCGGTCACCATGAGCGGGATCCGGCCGTAGACCGTGATCCGGCTTCCCTCGTTGTCCCTCCGCATGATCTCCTTCCGGTTGAGCTCGAAGGGGACCGTATCCCCCGCGATACCGAGTCCCTTCAAAAAAGCCTCCGCCTCCCGGTTCATGGTATAAAGGGAGGTGTCCGCCTTCACAAGATACCCGCAGCCGGCCGCAATAAGCCGGGCCATGCTCTCCAGATTTCTGACAAGAAAAGCGGACAGTCCGCGATCCGACAGCATGCCGGCCGCCTCGATGAGCGCACTGCCCTCGGACTCGCGCACCACATAGGGAAGCGCGATCTCCGCCCTCTTGCCGGCCTTCTTGCAGCGGTCGATAAATGAGAGGGCCTCCTGTGCCGGATCCGTCCGCCGCCAATCTCTTCCGTACAGAAGAGATGTCTCGGCGATGACCGTGTCGGTATCCGGGCTTTTGAGGGCTTCGGCGAGCTGTTCATTTTCCGAAACCAGAGCGGCAAGAGACCATGCTTTGCCGGTCGCATTCCGGCTTGCCGGCCGGGCCTCACCGGCCTCATAGGCAAGCGAATACGGCCCTCTCCTGCCCGACGCAAGAAGCTCCTCCTTTATCTTAAGCAGAGCCTCCCTCCGAAGCTGGTTCAGGGCTCCCATGGGAACGAAGGACTCCCCGTCCGTTGTCACGTCAAACTCCGTAAAATGAAAACCGCTCCCTCCGGTCTTCGTAAGCTGCTCCCTGATGCGCTGTACGCTAAGCCCCGCGCTCCGGGCCTTCTCGGCCGCGGCTCCCCGGACACTTACCGAGACTCCCCGGCAGGAGACACGCATGATCATATCCTCGCCTGCCCGCACCACTGCGTCACCGGTCAGCGGAACGGTGTCTTCCTTTGTCATGTAGGCGTCCCGGATCACTTCGTAGAGGCGGTTTCTCTCCTCCTCCTCTTTTCTCGCAAGTTCGCGGGAGCCTTCCGTCATCATATCCCGCCCGTTTCGGCGGTTCAAGTACCCGTCCGTAAAGCCGGTTCTTGAAAATAAAGTCCCAAGCGACTTAGCATCGGCAGGATCGACCCTGTAGCTCTCCGGCCGGCTCTCATAGAGGTCGAGGTATTTCCGGTATATCCGGACAACACCCGCGGCGTACTCCGGACGCTTCATTCTCCCCTCGATCTTGAGGGAGCTCACGCCTGCCCGGACAAGCTCCGGCAG
>ONHA01000037.1 GCA_900317515.1 uncultured Eubacteriales bacterium | reverse complement strand
TTGGTTTCACATATATCTCTTTGTCATATCCTGCGACCGGATGGATCACATTTGGATCTGGGTTTTTCCCATTTTTCATAGTTGGTCACCTCGTCAAATTCCGATTTGAAATCACCGAAATCATAGGCGTTTACCGGTGATAATATGTCGTTGATGAAGTCCTCCGAAACCGTTGAAAACAAAGGATTTTCCGCAATCTGCTCACCGAATCCCTTTATTAATTGTTACACCGTTTCTATAACGCCCGCGCCGCTCATAAGGGCAAAAGCAAGGGCAAGAAAAACTCATAACAAGATATAACAAGGTGTGGCAATCGGGAGCCTGTGACATATGTGCGAATACATCAACGAAACTATTATACAGGAGGATTTCACAATGGAAAAGACTATTTATGACGAAAACAACGGATTGTGGTACGAACTGCGGGGCGACTATTACATTCCCTGCCTGGCAGTACCGGCTCAAGAGGAAAGACCTATCGGCATTTGGGGGCGGCGGCACCTGCAATACATCAAGAAGGATCGCAAACCACTGTACATGGAACTGATGACCAGCGGCAGGCTGAATACATACCTTGCCGACATCAACGAAAAGGCGACGGAGCAAATGCTCCTGTTGGTAAAGCAGATGGCCGAGCGTGAGGGCTTCACCGAAGAGCTCAAAGCCCAAGATCAAATGCTTTGGGTACAGCGAATGAACAACAGCCGGGACAGGGCAACAGAGCTTGTGAATCATGAGCTGATCTATGTATGAGGTATCGGGCGGCGGGGTGCAATCCCCGCCGATAATTTATCGGCATCTAGAATCTGCGAAAACCATACCAATAGTATAACAATCTATAATATTTTAGTATTGGTAGTGTCTTCCATTTGTATTATCTGTCAAGTATAATAACAGCAGAAACAGTCAAAGGAGGATCAACAGATGAAGCTATCGCTCTCTGAAAATATACGTTCGTTTCGGAAACAACGAAAGATGACGCAGGAAAAGTTGGCCGAAGCGTTGGGGGTTACGGTCGGCGCGGTCTATAAATGGGAATCCGGACAATCACAGCCCGAGTTGAATCTGCTCGTAGAAATAGCAGATTTCTTTGATACGTCGGTTGATGTGCTGCTTGGCTACAGAATCAAGGACAACCGTCTGGATTCCGCCCTGGAACGGATCGGCGCATATTGCCAGTCGCTGGATCCGGCGGCGATTCCTGAAGCGGAAAAGGTATTGGGAAAATATCCTCATTCTTTTCGTGCCGTTTATGAATGTGCAAGCGTTTTCCTCGTTTACGGCGCCGCCAATCATGACCTGCGGCAACTCAAGCGAGCCTTGGAATTGTTCGAGCGATCAAGGATGCTGCTTCCGCAGAATGACGATTCCCGCATCAGCGACGCCACAATCTGCGGAAACCTGTCGATCGTCCGGTTCCTGCTCGGCGAACAGGAAAAGAGTCTCGAACTGTTGAAGAAAAACAATGCCGGGGGCATGTTCAGCAGTGATATCGGGGCATTCCTGTCGATCTATGGGGACGCCCCGGAAGAAGCCGGTCCTTTTTTGTCTGAAGCATTGTTATCGGGAGCATCCACCCTTTTCACCGCGATTCTCGGGTATGTGTTCCTGTATCGCTCCAGAAACGACTGGGCTTCGGCTATGGACATCCTTTCCTGGGGAATAGGTCTCCTGACCGGACTGAAGGAAGAGAACAAACCGGATTTCCTGGAAAAAACGCTTGCGGAAATGCTTGTTTTGCTGGCTTATGTCCAGGCGAAGATTGGTATGCAGGAAGAATCATCAGACTCAATGAAGAAAGCTCTTTCGATGGCGCTCCGTTTCGACGCCACGCCTGATTACAGCCTGAAAACTGTGCGTTTTGCCGAGCACATGGATCAATCGGTAGTTTTCGATATACTCGGTGCGACCGCGTCAGGAAGCATTGCCAACTTGATTGGCCTTCTGAAGGATCAGAGCTTCGCCGATCAATGGACAGAGGCAGCAAAGAATGAAAAGTGATAATCAAAAGAAAGACAACGTTTTTCGAAACCGCAACTTCCGTCTGGTCTTCCTGGGTGCGCTGGTATCCGAGCTTGGCGCGATCCTGTACAGCTTCGCGGTGAGCTTCTACATCCTTGAGATCAGCGGCAACAACGCCTTCCTTCAGGGATCGTATCTGGGACTTTGTGGCGTTGCGATGCTGGTCTTCACACCGGTCGGAGGGGTGCTCGGCGACCGGAAGAACAAGGCGAAAATCATGTACGTCTGCGACTTTCTGAAAGGCGGCGTGATCATCCTCGCCACCGTGCTCATGCTGTTATTTTCCGAACCCCGTGCGCACATCGCTATTCTCTTTGTTCTTGGGATTTTCGGCAACGCAGTCAGCGGCGTCTTCAATCCTGCGGCAGGCGCGCTTTTCCCGCACATTGTCGAGGAGAGCCAGCTGCAGCAGGCCAACTCCTATTTCACGATGAAAAGCTCCTTGGAGAGCATCCTCGGGGTCATCCTGGCCGGCATCCTCTACGCCGCTCTGCCGATTCACGTCCTTTTCTTCTTCGTCGGCATCTGCTTTGTGGCCTCCGGCATTTCGGAAATGCTGATCCGCTATGATTTCGTACCTTCCGAAGAGCCGTTGACGCTCCGGCTCGCGCTGCACGACATGGGCGACGGAGTCACTTATCTGAAGACCAAAAAGGCGATCCTCGCTCTGTTGGCCTCCGTCCTGTTCATCAATTTCTTCTTTGCGCCGGTGACCGGGAATTTCCTTCCGTACTTTATAAAAACGGACCTGGCGAACGCGCCGTCCTATCTATTTGACGGCGTTCTGACGCCTGAGCTCTGGTCCTCTGTATTCAGCGTATGCATCGGCCTCAGCTCGCTGCTCGGCGCGGCGATCCTGAGCGGCCGTCCGCAGGCGGACAAATGCGGTCGGAAGGTTTCCCGTCTGCTCTGTTATGTGGCCGCCCTCATCATCGGGCTAACGTTTTGCTATGCGGTCTTCGTCGACCGCGAGGCGCGGATCAACGCATTTCTGATCGCGTTCAGCCTGGGCTGCGCAATGATCGGGTTTTTGATCTCCTGTATCAACATCCCCGTCACAACTGCGATCATGCGGATCGTGGACAAAGACAAGCTGAGCAAGGTTAACAGCCTCACCAGCATCGGTTCACAGGGTATGATCCCCATCGCATCGGTACTGGCCGGCGTGATCCTGAATGCTTTCGGCAGCACCGTCCTGCTGGCTTTCTGCTCCTTGGGCTTCACGGTCACTGCCATATCTCTGTTGTTCAGCCGACAATTCAAAGAGTTGTGATAACCTTGATTACCTGGAATAGGCCCGGGTTACCATATGAAACTCTCATTAACCGTCTGACGCCCTGCAAGTTTGAGGCTTGCAGGGCGTTTCTATGTATGCACCGCAGGGGCTCCTGCGGTGTATTTTTCTGTCTTAGCGTCCTCTGTCATAATCGTGACTGCGAGGGCGGGTCTGCTGCCGCCGTGCGTCGTTCCGGCGCTTGGCCTCCGCTTCCATATCCCGGAGCTTCTTTCGGATGCTCTCTTTTTCTGGTGGTGCCTGCTGGGGCTGCGGCTCTCCGTGTACCTGCCGCTCCCATGCGGCCAGATCACGGTTGTACTGCTCCACAAGGATCGTGGCCTCGTCATACAGCCGCTTGAAGGCCTGTACGTCGGGATAGCCGTCTGCTTTCAGGATACCGGGCAGCCGGTCCATCCGGCGGTCGATCTTTTCTTCGTTTGCCATAATCATATCCCTCTTTTCTACTGTTCTTTTTTGACATAGGTGAGCTGGACATCATATCCGAGCTGTTCCATCATCTTGATAAACGTATTATTCACGATCTTCTCCGGCTTCTTAATCAGCCGGTTCACATAGGACGGAGAGGTTCCGGTCTTCTCAGCCAGTTCCGCCTGCGTGATTTGCTCTTCCACGCATTTTACTTTGACATCTATTTCAATGTTATTCTTAAGCATACCTTACCGCCTTACAAACTGTTCAATGCAGTTTCACTATCTGTTCAATTTATTGTATCAGAAAACGGTCCGGATTTCATCCCCTAATGCAAAAAAGACAGCCGGAACATTGTCCGACTGCCGTAAATGGAAATGTCTTATGCCTCGACCTCGATCTCAAGTCCGGATTTGAATTCAACCGCCAGCATCTTATCATAAACCGTGATTCTCTCGATAAGCCTTCTGACCAGGGTATCCGAATACTCTGTGACTGCCTCGGTCTGCTCATCCAGAAAGGTGGCAAGATCCTCGATGCGGTCCTTCACGTCCTTTCGCATTGCTGCTTGCGTCAGGATCTGTTGTCGTTCTTCCCGCAGCTGCATGATCTCTTAAGACGTATTTATCAAAACCGGCCTGAACTACGTGCTTAATCTTTAAAATATCTGGGCAGCTATTATGTGAATGATAGCTGCCTTTTTTATACGATAATCTCATCAGCACGGGTTATTGTTATTCGTCCGCCCTCACAATGGACATTTAACTGATCACCGATTTCAAAGCCCAGCTCTTTAAGCCATTCACCTTGTAATCTAATCTGAGGTATCTCTTTGTTCGAATAGCCGCCCGATTCATACACTTTCATAAAGCGATCTGTTTAAATGATCTTCTTGTTTTTCTGTCCATAAAACATCTCCTTATAATTTTAGTTCTGATAAAATGAATTCTTTGCGCCGGTCGGCACAGATGTACTCGGAAAAACAACCGATACAAGAATTAGAAAGTCGGGCCAAATGAGCATTGACCCGGATAGGTGATTTCTATTGTAGAATGACTTATTTGCATCGTCAACTAATTTAGAAATCTCATTACGTCTGGATCGTTACAGACAACAGTTCTATAGTCTCACACCCTCCAAAAAGTAGTTGTTCAGCTTCGCCTTCGCATTTTCCGGTGGTCAGAACTATTGTCAAAGCAAATGAAAAAGGATTCCGGGAAATCACCTCATCTGGGCAAAATCCTCGAAATCCCTTTATTTCAGGCTTTTCCTGCCTCCTTATTTGCTCTCACGTGACAGAAGAACCACGGTCTCGACATGGCTCGAGGAAATGAAACTACTAATTCATACCTGCGCCAGTAAGCGGGAACTTGTCCACTGACCGCTGCCTGTTCGCAATAACGCGTCCAGGAACATATCAACGTTTTGCCTGTTCGTCAGGAACATATCAACCGATTTTGGGCACATGCCCGTTATCGGGAACTTGTCGACAAACCGGTGTCGAGTCATCCTGTTAATTTCGATATCAAAATCCGTATTAGTGCCGCAACTGCAAATGCCACAATAAACGCTATAACTTTCATCACAGGCTGCGGAATGCTCTTGAATTTATAATTTGATCTGCTTATCCTGAGTTTACTTAGCAATCCTGTTGTATACAGCGGGAACATCAACACCGTAACATATATTAGCGCTTCGCTGATTCCATAAGCGTACCGAAGAAAATTGTTTCTGTCATAAACGCCGGTTATATTCAGCACCATATAGACTAACAATGCTGCGAGTCCGATAAAGCTCATGTTTCGGATGCTTTTTACCAACTCCTCTTTCTCAGCCTTGGCATAATCCGACATAGTTTCCGCTACTTCTTTTGCTTCTTCTTTCATATACTCACTTTTCCTTTCTCCTTTGATGATTTCAGGTATACTGACATCAAAGTACTCTGCAATCTCAACCAACAAACTGATATCGGGCATATTGTTTCCGGTCTCCCATCGAGATATAGTCCGACCAGATACCCCCAGTTCTTCAGCCAACTGTTCCTGAGTGATCCCTTTCTCCCTGCGAAGGTCTTTCAGGAAAGCCCCTACTTTTATCTGATTCATGTGGAGTCCTCCTTTCATCATCAGGATAGTTAGCTATGTTGGTTTTTTACACGACACAAAGTGAGAAATGCCGTGTTTTTGAAGTAGACAAGCGTGTCCGGTTATTCTTCTTCCCTTGAGTAAAATGCTTCTATTGCTTCTCCGATATACTTTGAAGCCCCTTCTCCCAAAACGGAATCCACGCCCTTCATCAATTCCTCATTTTCCTGATATCCTTTTGCGATATCAAGCAGAAGCGGTCTGGCATCTCCAACCTGATAAAGCTGCTTTGCTACAAAATCATACTCGCCAATCAACTGCCTGACTTCAAATGAATTCACATCAGTTCCCTTCATAGCAACCAGTCTCTTCTGAATATCTCCGATCCTTTTCTGATAGGCAGTAAATACTTCAGATTTTGGGGGTTGCTTCAGGGATTCCTTCACCGCCTCCTTGCTCCCATACCATTCGACCACTTTTGCATAGTTTCTCTGTGTTTTTTCATCAGAAGCGCCTTCGATCATGTGTTTCTCCCACTCCTCTATGCTGCCGTAGTGGTCTATAAAAATCTGCTTCTGCGATTCATTCATGTTCTGCAGCATATCGGTAAACATATCATGCAGTTCCGTCTCATCAAATACCGTGAAATCCATATTTTGATCTCCTTTCAGCATTTCGTCGATGCTGGCGATAATGCGCTCAAGCCTCTCCTTTTTCAGGAGCAACATTTCACGCTGTCTCGCCAGAACACTGTTACGGTCAAGATCAGGATTCTCCATAATCAGTTTTATATCCGAAAGCGGAAGGTCCAGCTCCCGAAACACAAGAATCTGTCCGAGCTTCTCTATGGCCTTATCGTCATAAAGTCTGTATCCAGCTTCACTTACTTCTGTGGGTTTAAAAAGACCGATTTCATCATAGTAGTGAAGCGTGCGCACCGAGATACCTGTAAACTCCGATACTTCCTTTACTGTTTTCATTATGATCGTCCTCCTGTCTCTTGATAAAGCTATCGTAGCTTATGACGGAACGTTAGGGTCAAGAGTGTTTTTTTTGTTTTTCTCTCTGAAAGATTATGGAAAACCTTAAAAAGCAAAATCATATCCTCGACCTACCAAAAAGCAAAATCGTGTCCACAACCTACCGAAAAGCAAAATAGTAGCCACAACCCTCGACCATAGCAGTACCACGATAAGTTCCCGCGAACACAAAAAAGAGATTCCCGCAGCCCGGAGCATGATGACCCCGGAACGCAGAAATCCCTTTATTTCAGGCTTTTTCAGCCCTGCTTTATGTATTTCTTGTCAGCAAAACTACGGTCTCGACGTGCCCCGTATGCGGAAACATATCGCACGGCCGCACCCTGGCAAGCTCGTAGCGGGCCCCCTCGCCCTCGGCGCAGAGGATCTTAAGGTCCCGGGCGAGCGTCGCCGAGTCGCAGCTCACGTACACCACGCGGTCCGGCGCGAGAGCGCGGATCGTGTGAAGGAGAGATGCCTCGCAGCCCTTCCGCGGGGGATCGACGACGATGACGTCGGGGCGGACGAGGGGTGTATGTTCATCGAAATACCCGCGCTCCGCCACATCCTCCGCCGCGGCGGTGAAGAAGTGGGTGCTTTTGAGGCCATTGCGGGCGGCATTTTCCTTAGCGTCGAGGATGGCCTCGGGCACGATCTCGACCCCGTAGACGTCCTTCGCATGCGGCGCGAGGAAATGGGAGATCGTCCCAATCCCGCAGTAGAGGTCAAAGACGGTCTCATTGCCGGTGAGCCCCGCAAACTCCACCGCGGTGCCGTAGAGCTTCACGGTCTGCACCGGATTCACCTGGTAGAAGGAGAGTGGGGAGATGCGGAAGGAGAAGCCGCCCAATGTGTCGAAAATGAAGGGCGGGCCGAAGAGCGGGAGCACTTCATTTCCGAGGATCACGTTGGTGCGCTTTTCATTTACGTTAAGGCAGATGCTCTTGATCTCCGCGCCGTCCGGGAAAGGAGAGAGGGCAAGGAGTTTCTCGACCAGCTGCCCGGCCTTCGGGAGCTTGCGCCCGTTGATCACAAGGCAGATGAGGACCTCGCCGCTCGTGAATCCCTCGCGGATGAGGACGTGGCGGAGAAGACCCGTGCCGGCGGCCTCGTCGTAGGCGGGGAGATGGTGCTCCTCCGCGAAGGCGAGGATCGCCCTCAGGATGTCCGCATTGCGGGCGGGGGCCAGCATGCAGTCCCGGATGTCGATGATGTCGTGGGTGCGGCCGGCGTAGAAGCCGGTCGTAAGGCGCCCGGGCTCCTTCTTCGAGGTCCCGATGGGATACTGGGCCTTGTTGCGGTAGCGGAAGGGCTCCTCCATGCCGATGATGGGCTCCATGGGGATGTCCGAAAAGCCGCCGAGGCGCGTGAGATTCCGCCTGACAAGGTCCTCCTTGAAGGCGAGCTGCTTCTCGTAGGCAAGCTCCTGCATGCGGCAGCCGCCGCAGCTTCTGGCTTTCGGGCAGGCCGGGGCGACCCGGTCGGGGGAGGAGACGAGCACCTGCTCGACCCTCGCGTAGGCGTAGGTCTTTTTCGGTCTCGTCACGCGGGCGAGGACCGTGTCGCCGATCACGGCGTCTTTCACAAAAAGGGTGAAGCCATCGGAGTGTCCGATGCCTTCACCGTCGTTTGTCATGTCTTCGATATGTACTTTTATAAGGTCGTTTTTCTGCATGCTTATTCTCCGGTCCTGCGAAGGTTGGAGTCAAAGAAGCGGTTGAAGCCGAGCCATTCCATCTCGGGCGAGGCGGATTCCAGCACCTCGGACATGGTCTCGAGCTTGGCATCCGTGTTGTCGGCCAGGTTCAGGGCGAGGGCTTCGATGATCGCGGGCTTTTTGGGCGAGCCGTACTCGTACTCCCCGTGATGGGCTAAAATGCAGTGCTTGACCTCCGTCTCGAGCTTCTTCGGGAAATCCGGGATGCGGGTCACACGGTCGTGGACCATCTCCGCACCGATCATGATGTGGCCCAAGAGCTGGCCGTCGTCGGTGTATTCATTTACCGGGAAATCGGAGAGCTCCGAGACCTTGCCGATGTCGTGCAGCATCGCTGCGGTGAGGAGAAGGTCGCGGTTGATCGCCGGGTAGGTGGAGGCGAAGTAGTCGCAGAGCTTCGTGACCGAGAGCGTGTGCTCGAGAAGGCCGCCGACGAAGCTGTGGTGGACGGTCTTCGCGGCGGAATGGCCGGCGAAGGCGATGATGAAGTCCCGGTCTTCCACGAAAAAGCTCTTAAGGAGAGCGGAGAGGTAGGGATTCTCCACGGTGCCGATGAGCTTTACGAGCTCGTTGAACATCACCTTGCGGTTCTTTTTGGTCATCGGGAGGTAGTCGGCGGCGATGTACTCGCCCGGATCGGCCTTCCGGACCTGCTTTAGGGAAGCCTGCAGGGCTCCGTTGAACATGCTGACACTGCCGGCGACGTAGACGTAGTCGAGGACGTCGAACTCATGGATCGCATCCGAGTTCGGGTCCCAGATCTTTGCGTCGAGCTGGCCGGTCTTGTCCTGCAGGATCACATTTTCATAGTTGCGGCCGTTCTTGGTGACGGCGGACTGCTTATGTTTGACGAGATAGACATCCTGAATGCGGCTGCCGTCCCGAAGTTCACTGATATAGCGCATAATTCTCCGTTTCTTTTGCAAAATAATAGTGGCTCCTTAAAGTATCTGCGCCTCAGGGAGCCTTGTCAAGTTTTTATTTTCATTCGTTCAGGAAAGCTCTCCGATCTGCACCGTGAGCGGGATCTCAACGTACCCTTCCGCACCGTTTCGCAGGACGGTCAGGGATACCTCCGTGCCCGGCACAAAGGCCATCAGGCGCTCGTGGAGGGCGCGCAGGGTGAGGACATTTTTGTCATCGATGACGGTGATGATGTCGCCGGGCTGGACGCCTGCCGCGAAGGCCGGCGAGTCGGCGAGAGCCTCCGTCACGTAGATGCCTTTCGGAAGGCCGGTCTTCTCGGAGACCGAAACGCTGATATCCTGGCCACGGATCCCAAGATAGGGGATCGGGCTGCCGTTCGAGAGGAGCTCGATCGTGGATTTCATAAGGGAGATCGGGATCGCTGTAATGATGCCGGTTCCGGTGGGAGCGTACTGCTGGGCAATGAAGCCGACGACTTTTCCGTCTGTGTTATAGAGGACGCCGCTTCCCGCGGAGGTGCCCTCGATATCGGTCGTTATGAGCGGGAAGGAGCCGTCGACGAGCGAGACGGGGGTCTCAAGGGAGGTGACATGGCCGCACGCGAAGGAGCCGGCATTGCCGGTCGGGCTTCCGAGCGCGATCAGGGCGTCGCCTAAAAGAAGCGAGTAGGAATTGCCGAGCTCGGCCGGGACGGCCGTCCTTTGCAGCTGCTCCGGAAGCCCCTCCCTAAGGACGCTGAGGACGGTGAGACCGACCGACGGATCCGACTTCAGGAAGGAGGCATCGGCGATCGTGTTGTCGTGGAAGGTGACGGCGATGCGCTCCGACCCGTCGAGGACCCGGCTTTCGACCAGAATGAGGAGGCTCTGTCCGTTGTCGGCCGCGATCACGCCGCTGACGGTGCGGCTCACAACGGTCTCCTGATGGAACCAGTCCTCCTGGCTTAAGAGGCCGGTCACGGTGACGACGGAGCATTTTACCCGGTCCGCGACGGACCGCATGGCTGTGTAGAACTGCCGGTCGGCTTCGATGGCCAGGGCATTTTTCTCCTCCGGGGTGAGCGACGGAGTCGGCGAGGGAACCGGCGTCTCCGCCGGCACGGAATCGGACTCTCCGGAAGAATCCGTACCCTCAGCCGGGGATGTGTCGGAGAGTTCACCCTCCGAGCTGTCGTCCCGGGGGATCGAGACCGTCTGGGCAGGGGTCCCGGACACGTTTGAGACCGCCCTGAAGGTCAGGCCGGCAACGCTGCCGAAGAGCACGGCGGAAGCGGCGATTGCAAGGAGGCGGTACAGGATATCCCGGGCCGTCAGAGGCTTCTGCTTCACGGTCTCCCTGAGGAAGGCGTAGTCGTTTTCACTGTCCGGCGAGCCCGGATCATTGGTTTTGTTATCGTTTTCCTGATTCATGATGATTTCCTGCTTGCTAAAGGGAAAATGTTGGAAAAACTTTTTTTATTTTACCAATGATATATGAACAATCTATGAATAGAAAATAGCTATCTTATAAAAAGTGAGGGTTTCGACGCCCGGGGACGGTTCTTCGCGGAGGGGGACGGTTCTTCGCCGCGAAGAACCGTCCCCCTCCGCGAAGAACCGTCCCCGGGCGTCGAATGGTCTTGACAACCCCGAAAAATGCGGTACAATCAAAAAAAGAGTTAGCAAAGACTAATTTAAGCGGGGGCATCCATGTATCTTGAAATCAAAGACCTGAAGAAAAGCTATAAGAGCGGGGAGGAGAGCGTTCTGATCCTGAAAGGCCTCTCCGCCTCGGTGGACAAAGGAAAGATGTGCGTCATCGAGGGGCCGAGCGGCTCCGGGAAATCCACATTTTTAAACTGCATCGGCGGGCTGGACGCCGCGGACTCCGGCTCCATCACCGTGGACGGGCAGGAGGTCGTCGGGTTATCGGCGGCTAAACTCTCGCTGTACCGGCGTGAGAACCTGGGGTTCATTTTCCAGTTCTACAACCTGGTGCCGAACCTGACGGTCCGGGAGAACATCGAAGTCTGCCGGTACCTCTCGCCGAACCCGCTCGACATCGATGAGATGATGGAGAGCCTGGGGATCCTCGCCTATAAAAACAAATTCCCCTCCCAGCTCTCGGGCGGCCAGCAGCAGCGCTGCGCGATCGCCCGGGCTCTCGTCAAGAACCCCAAGCTTCTTCTGTGCGACGAGCCGACCGGAGCGCTCGATTCGGTGACCTCGCGGAGCATCCTCATGCTGCTGGAAGAGGTTAACCGGAAATACGGGACCACGATGCTGATCGTGACCCACAACAACGCGATCCGGCAGATGGTCCACCAGGTCATCGAGATCCGCGACGGCAGAATCACGAAAAACTATGAAAATGAAGTCCGAAAGCCGGCTTCGGAACTCGAGGACATCTGATGCAGAACATACTTGGGAAGAGAGTTTTAAGGGACTTAAAGGCGCATTTTCTGCGCTGGTCGGCGCTTTTCGGCCTCATTGTGATGGGAACGTACATGATCGTAAGCCTCCTCGGAGCCACCGAGATCGTGATCCGGGAGGCCCGGGCCCATGCGAAAGACAATCAGGTCGAGGACGGACAGTTTACGACCTTCCTGCCGCTTAAGGCATCGGAGGTGGCGGAGCTCACCGATGCGGGGATCACGATTGAGCGGACATTTCATGTGGATTTTTCCGCGGAGAACGGCGGCACGCTCCGGGTTATGAAGGTGAGGAGAGAAATCGATCTCATCGAGTGCGACGAAGGCGCATACCCCGAAGCGGATGGGGAAGCTGTGATCGAGAAGCGCTACGCTGAGGTCCACGGACTTCATGTCGGCGATGCGGTTCGGGCGGGCAGATGGGAGTTTGTCATTTCCGGGATCGGAACCGTGCCGGACTACGAGTCCCCCATCGCAAAGATGAGCGACAGCATCGTGGATTCGCAGTCCTTCGGGCTTTTGTTCGTCACGGATGAGCGGTACGATGCGATGCGGGCCTCGGGGGAGAGCCTCGAGGCGGAGAGCTGTGTCTACGCCTACCGGCTGAACGGGGTCATGACCGACAGGGAGCTCAAGGAGAAGATCGAGGGCTTCCCGTTCGACTACCGGGACGTGAGCGATCCGGACTTCCGCGCCTATATCTCGGAGCGGATGGGTCCGGCGGAGGACATCAGGGACCTCCTTGAGAGCCCGTTCTTTTCGCAGGATGAGGAAGCCCGGGATCTCATCAAAATGCTGGATCCGGACGTCCGCATCCTCACGCAGTTCATCCCGGAAAATGAAAACATGCGCATCGACACCGCCGCGGCGGACGTGGAGATCAACAAGAGCACCTGCATCTTTGCGGGCATCATCGTCTTCGCCCTGTTTGCCTACGTGATCGCGGTATTTGTCATCCATGAGATCGAGGAGGAGAGCGAGGTCATCGGAGCGCTCTACGCGCTGGGCGTGACCGGGCGGGACCTCATGCGGCACTATACGCTGCTGCCGGTTCTGGTGTCATTTCTGGCCGGCATCGCGGGGACGATCCTCGGGATGAGCCCGGCGGGTGTCGGTTATCAGCTGATGGATACCTACGGGTACTATTCGGTGCCCGACCTCGGGATTCACGTCTATGCGTATATCCTCATCTACGGACTCCTCGTGCCGCCGCTCATCTCGGCAATCGTGAACCGGTTTGTGATCCGGAAGCGCCTTAAAAAGCCGGTGCTCGAGCTCCTTCGGAAAGTAAAGAAAGCGACCGGGAAACACCGGCAGGTGGACCTTGGGCGGTTTTCATTTGTCACCCGGTTCCGGATCCGGCAGATGCTCCGGGAAATGAGAAGCGCGCTCACCGTCGTCGCGGGCCTCTTCATCTGCCTGCTGCTCCTCTTTATCGCGGTGGACTGCTACGTCATGTGCAATCATGTGAAGAGCGATTACGTGCGGGATACGCATTACGAGTATATGTACACGCTGAAATATCCGGAGAAGGAGGTCCCGGAGGGAGGAGAGGAGGCCTTTGCGGTTTCGCTGTCAAAGGAGTCCTTCGGATACACGTTTGACGTGACGGTTCTGGGGGTTCACGAGGATAACCCTTACTTTGATCTCACGCTCAAAAAGAGCCGGAAGGATGTCGTGATCTCATCGGCCATGGCCCAGAAATTCGGGATCGGGATCGGCGATGAGGTGGTCCTCGAGGACAGGGAGGACGAGCAGCTCTACGCGTTCAACGCTTCGGAGATCACGCAGTATTCGCCGGGGTTTTTCATTTTCATGGATATCGATGTGATGCGGGAGATGTTCGGGGAGGATGAGGAGTACTACAATGTGGTCTTCTCGGATAAGGCGCTGGACATCCCGGCGGGGCGTGTCTTCTCGGCGCTCTCCAGAGAGACCGTGAAGCGCTCGTCGGGGGTTTTTACCGCCATGATGCTCTCGATGGTCTATGTGATGGGAGGGCTCTCCACGATCATCTTCGTCGTCGTGATGTACCTCATGCTCTCGGTCATGGTGGAGAACTCTTCCTATGACATTGCGCTCATGAAGATCTTCGGGTACACGAGAGGAGAGATCCGAAAGCTCTACGTGAACGGGAACTTCTACATCGTGGCGGTCGGGACGCTGATCGTCCTGCCGCTCGCGAAGGTGATCATCGACGGTCTGTATCCGTACTTTATCTCCAATGTGAGCTGCGCGATGGACCTTTCGATGCCGTTTGCGGTCTACCTTGTCATGTACGGCGTGATCATCGGGCTCTATCTTGTGATCACGTTCTTCCTCAATCGGAAGCTCGACCGCGTGAGCATGGAGCAGGTGCTGAAGAACAGAGAGTGAGAAAAGAATACGGCCCGGGAAATCGATGCCGATTTCCCGGGCCGTTTTATAATTTATACGTGCTCGATCTTGATCAGGTTGGTATTGCCGGACTGGCCGTTCGTGATGCCGCCGGTGATGACGATCGTGTCGCCCTTTGTGAGCTTGAGGGAGGCAGCGGCGATCTTCTTTGCGCTGAAGAAGAGGACCTCGGTGGACGGATAGAGCTCGCACATCTCCGGGATGACGCCCCAGGAGAGGGCCAGCTGGCGCCAGGTCTTCTCCTCGGTGGTGAGGCCGATGATGTCGATCGGGGCGCGGAACCGGGAGACCATGCGGGCGGTGAGGCCGGAGAGCGTGCAGGCGACGATCGCCTTGGCGTTGAGGTCGATCGCCATGCCGCAGGTCGAGTGGGAGAGCGCGTCCGTCTCGCTCTGGATCACGAACTCGTTCTGGCGGAAGCGGCCGATGTAGTCGATGCTGTTCTCGGCGGTCTCCGCGATGCGGGACATGGCCTTGACGGCGAGGACCGGATACTGGCCGGCAGCCGTCTCGCCGGAGAGCATGACCGCGCTGGTGCCGTCGTAGACAGCGTTCGCGACATCGGAGGTCTCGGCGCGGGTCGGGCGCGGGCTGTGGATCATGGATTCAAGCATCTCGGTGGCGGTGATGACGCGCTTGCCGAGGAGACGGCAGCGGGAAATAAGATCCTTCTGCATCGCCGGCAGCCTGTCAAACGGCACCTCGACGCCCATGTCGCCGCGGGCGACCATGATGCCTTCGCACTCCTTGCAGATCTCCTCGATGTTGTCGTAGCCGGACTGATTCTCGATCTTCGCGATGAGCTCGACGCGCTCGCCGCCGCACTCGTTGACGAACTTCCGGACGTCGATGAGGTCCTGGCGGATGGAGACGAAGGAGCAGGCAATGAAATCGATGTCGTTGTCGATACCGAAGCGGATGTCGCTCTTATCCTGCTCGGAGAGGTAGACCTGCTTGAAGACGCGGCCCGGGAAGCTCATGGACTTACGGTTCGAGAGCTCGCCGCCCTCGATGACCTCGGTGATGATCTCGGTGTCGGTCGTGGATTTTACGTCAAATACAAGCAGTCCGTTGTTTAAGAGGATCTTGTCGCCGGGGTTCAGCTCGACAGCCAGATTCTTGTAGCTGACGGAGACGATGTCCTGATTTCCGATGATATCGCGGGTTGTAAACGTGAATGTGCTGCCCGGCGTGAGGTTGACCTTGCCGTTCTCAAAGATGCCGATACGGTACTCGGGACCCTTGGTGTCGAGCAGGATCGCGATGGGGAGAGAGAGCTCGCTGCGGACTTTCTTGATGCGGCGGATGCGCTCGAGGTGCTCTTCGTGCGTGCCGTGGGAAAAGTTCAGGCGGGCGACGTTCATGCCGGCTTTTGCCAGCTCGGTGAGCATCTCTTCGGAGTCGGAGGCAGGGCCGATGGTGCAGATGATCTTGGTTTTTCTCATATGTTACATCCTCTCTTCGATTATGGTTGGAAAAATGCGGAAGAAACCGCTTATTTTTCATTATATAGGAAGGAGAATGAAAAGGGAATTGTGGAAAAGCACAAAAAAATGGGGGAGAAGTCGGCGTTTTTGAGGTCATGAAAGCGGGAGGCAGGGTTCTGACATCGGCGTCAGAAACCTGCCTCCCGCGCTTATGCATTATACCCACTGGTCCGCGAGATCGTAGATCAGCTTCTCCGTCTTCTCCCAGCCGAGGCAGGGATCGGTGATGGACTTGCCGTAGACGTGCTCGTGCTCGCCCTGGCGGCCGTCCTCGATGTAGGACTCGATCATGAAGCCCTTGACCAGCTTCCTGATATCCCCGGACTCCTTCCGGCTGTGGCAGACGTCCTTCGCGATGCGGATCTGCTCCAGATACTGCTTCCCGGAGTTCGAGTGGTTGGTGTCCACGATGACCGAGGGATTCTTAAGGCCCTTCTCGGCGTACATCCGGCTGACGAGTTCCAGTTCCTCATAGTGGTAGTTGGGATGATTGCGGCCGTACTTGTCCACGTAGCCGCGCATGATCGCGTGGGCGAGCGGATTGCCGGGGCTCTTGACCTCCCAGCCGCGGTAGAGGAACATATGGCTCGACTGAGCCGCCGCGATCGAGTTCATCATGACCGTGAGGTCGCCGCCGGTCGGGTTCTTCATGCCGGCCGGGACGCCGATGCCCGCGGCGGTTAAGCGGTGCTGCTGGTCCTCCGAGGAGCGCGCGCCGACCGCGACGTAGGAGAGAAGGTCGGAGAGGTAGCGGTGGTTCTCCGGGTAGAGCATCTCGTCCGCGCAGGTGAAGCCCAGCTCATTGGCGGCCCGGGTGTGCAGGCGGCGGATCGCGAGGATCCCCTCCAGCATGTCCGCCGGCTTGTCCGGGTCGGGCTGATGCAGCATGCCCTTGTAGCCCGTGCCGACGGTGCGGGGCTTGTTGGTGTAGATGCGGGGAATGATGATGATCTTGTCGGAGACCTTGTCCTCGACCTTGCGGAGCCTTGAGATGTAGTCAAGGACCGGATCCTCGTGGTCCGCCGAGCAGGGGCCGATGATGAGCACCATGCGGGAGTCACGCCCCTCGAAGATGTCCCTGATGACCGCATCGCGGCGCTCCTTCAGCGCCTCAACTTCCTCAGAAACCGGATACTCCTCCTTGATCTCCTTCGGAGTGGGCAGCTTCCGGTAGAATATCATATCCATTTTTTCCATAATAATGCACTCCTTGCGGTAAAACAGATTTCGCACCGGTTAGTATAACACAAAACTGTGGCTTTAGCACGTTAAACTGCGAAAAATCTTCACGAATTTCATTTTTTCTGGTATGATGTTTTTATTGAAAATGCAAGGAGGCTCCCATGCCCAGGAAAAACACGAGAAACACCAGAGGCCGCATCATCCAGGCAGCCTGGAAGCTCTTTTACGAGAACGGTTACGACGGGACGACGATCGAGGACATCATCTTTGAGTCCCAGACGTCCCGGGGATCCTTTTATCACTATTTCGAGGGGAAGGACGCGCTCTTAGGCACCCTGGCCTACGTCTTCGACGAGAAGTACGAGGCGCTCGAGAAGACCATGGACCCGCATCTTTCCGCGCCGGAAAAGCTCATGTACTTAAATCATGAGCTCTTTGACATGATCGAGAACAGCATCTCGAGGGAGCTCCTGACCCGGCTTCTTTCAACCCAGCTCACGGCCTCCGGGACGCGGCAGCTGCTTGATAAAAACCGGTTTTATTATAAGTTTCTCCGGAAGATCATCCGCGAAGGCCGGGCCGGAGGAGAGCTCCGGGCGGACTTTTCGGAAAATGAAATGACCCGCGCCTACGCCTGCTGGGAGAGGGCGCTCCTCTACGACTGGTGCCTTGCGGAGGGGGAGTATTCGCTTGTCGCTTACACAGACAAGATGACGCCGCTCTTTATTCACGGTTTTGTTCCTGCTTAAGAATCCTTGTATCATAAGATATTCCGGCTTGCTTTGCGGTACGGTGTATAGAATACATTCTATACACCGTTCTGTATTTTATTCTTGCTAAGGTTGTGATATAATTCCTCCTATCGTTTTATTTTTTTTGAGGGGGATTTTTTATGTCTGCAGCACAGGTCTTAATTGTCGTAACCATTGTTCTCTACCTTGCGGCGATGCTGCTCATCGGCTTCTATTTCAGCCGCAAGGGCGGATCGGGCAGCTCCGATGAGTTCTACATCGGCGGCCGCAAGCTCGGCCCGCTGGTCACCGCCATGAGCGCGGAGGCCTCGGATATGAGCTCCTACCTGCTCATGGGCCTTCCGGGGCTTGCGTATTTTGCGGGTATCGCGGAGGTCGGCTGGACCGCGATCGGTCTTGCGGTCGGCACGTATCTCAACTTCCTGTTCGTCGCGAAGCTCCTTCGCCGCTACACGGCGCGTCTCAACGCGATCACGATCCCGGACTTCTTCTCACGCCGCTACGGCGATAAGAGGCACCTGCTCTCCTGCATCGCGGCGCTCATCATCATTATTTTCTTCGTTCCCTACACCGCATCGGGCTTCAAGGCCGTCGGCACGCTGTTCAACAGCCTCTTCGGCATTGAGTACCACACCGCGATGATCTTCGGCGCGATCGTCATCATTTCCTACACGGTCATGGGCGGCTTCCTTGCGGTTTCGACGACGGACCTTGTCCAGAGCATCTTTATGTCCATTGCGCTCGTCGTCATCGTGTTCTTCGGCATCAGGACGGCCGGCGGCATGGACGCGGTCATCGCGAACGCAAAGGAGCTCCCGGGGTATCTCAGCCTCACGCAGGGCTACAACGCGGCGACCGGCGAGGCAGGCACCTACGGCTTCTTAAGCATCGTGAGCACGCTGGCCTGGGGCCTCGGCTACTTCGGCATGCCCCACATCCTGCTCCGCTTCATGGCGATCCGCGATGAGAAGGAACTTGCAACCTCCCGTCGCATCGCTTCGGTCTGGGTCGTGATCTCCATGGGCATCGCCGTCTTCATCGGCATCATCGGCTACAGCGTCTCCAAGGTCGGCGCGATTCCGTTCCTCACCACGAGCTCGGACGCCGAGACCGTCATCATCAAGATGGCCGATCTTATGAGCCGGAACGGTGTGCTCTTCGCGATCGTCGCCGGCATCATCCTGGCCGGCATCCTGGCCGCCACCATGTCCACGGCGGACTCCCAGCTCCTCGCGGCTGCCTCCGCGGTTTCCCAGGACCTCATGCAGGAGTTCTTCAAGGTTAAGCTCTCCCGCAAGGCGTCCATGCACGCGGCCCGCGGCACGGTCTTCGGGATCGCCCTCATCGCGCTCATTCTGGCCTGGAACCCGAACAGCTCGGTCTTCCGCGTCGTCTCCTTCGCATGGGCGGGCTTCGGCGCCTGCTTCGGCCCGACCGTCCTCCTGGCCCTCTACTGGAAGCGCTCCAACCGCCAGGGAGCTCTCGCAGGCCTCATCGTCGGCGGCGTGATGGTCTTCGTATGGAAATATCTGGTTGCCCCGATGGGCGGCGCCTTCGCGATCTATGAGCTTCTGCCGGCCTTCGTTCTCGGTATGATCGTCAACATCGTCGTCAGCCTCATGACTCCGGAACCGGATGAGGGAATTCAGCTTCTCTATGACGAGGTTCATAAAAAATGAAGGACTTCTTCAGTCTTGATAACCCGTTCAACCGCTTTATGACGCTGGTCTTTGACATCGCGCTCTTAAGCATTCTCTTCGCCGTGTGCTCGCTGCCGGTCGTGACCTTCGGGGCCTCGGCCGCGGCGCTCTACTCGGTGATGCTCCGCAGGGTCAGGAACGAGGAGGGAGCGATCCTTAAAGGCTTCTTTCAGGCGTTCCGGGAGAATTTCAGGCAGGGGACGATTGCGGGTCTCATTTTCATCGCGATCAATCTCCTGATGTTCCTTGATTACCGCCTGATCTCCGTGATCCAAAACGTCACGCTGGCCGCCGTCTCGGCAGCCGCGATCATGATGGTCGTCCTCATGACGGCGGGCGTCTTCGCCTACGTTTTCCCGCTGATCGCGCGGTACGAGAACAGCCTTAAGGCGATTTTCAACAATGCCTGGCGGCTCGCCGTCATCAACCTGCCGAAGACGATCGCTCTCGTTGTGCTGAATAACCTGCCGATCCTCTTCTTGGTGCTTCGGACGGATATCTTCGTGCCGTTCATCATGCTCTGGTGCTTTATCCTCGCGGGGACGGCGGCCTATATCAATTCGAAGATCCTCCGGGGCATATTTGACAAGCTGTTTCCCGATGAAACGGCGGGAGATGAGTCCGGGAAAGGAGACGCATGATGGCGAAACTGCTGATCGCATCCGACCTTCACGGGTCGGCTTACTACACAAAGCTTCTCATGGACCGCATCGCGGAGGAGAAGGCGGACAGGATCCTCCTTCTGGGGGACCTGCTCTACCACGGACCCCGCAACGACCTGCCGCGGGACTACGCCCCGAAGGAAGTCATTACAATGCTGAACAGCATTAAAAATGAAGTGCTCTGCGTCCGCGGCAACTGCGACACCGAGGTGGACCAGATGGTGCTGGATTTCCCGATCATGGCGGACTACGCGGTCCT
>ONHA01000036.1 GCA_900317515.1 uncultured Eubacteriales bacterium | reverse complement strand
CCCAGGTTCCGGAATGATCGTAAGCCTTCCCAAAGCACCCATCCAACATCCCATGTTTCCTCCTCCTCATTTTATACATTGCCAAAAGAGTTCTTCTCCTTTATAATATCCAATGGTTATTATTTATTATACGTAACCATCGGTTATCTGTCAACCGGACTCTCCTTACGTTTCTCCAGCTGTCATATAATATATGAGGACCTTGATTATGAAATTTATGCCCGAAAGATTGGTCGCTTTAAGAACCGCGATTTCACCATTTTATCGGAAAGATTCTTCTCCTTTTCAAAAAATGCCTTTTCCAGCCTCTTGTATTCATCATCCGTACACGCCTGCCGGCACATCGGTTCAAAGGATTTTGTCACTGCAAAGCATTCTTTTATATTGTCGCAGGGATACTCGAAGCACTCGCCGCAGGTCTTTATCCCTGACACCACATGATCCCGATATCCGATTTTCATCCATAACTCTGCTGTACGATGCAGTTCCTCATCTGATTTCTCATAAGGATGAGCAGTATATCTCGGACAGACGGCACAGTCATTTCCACATGCGGCTATAATCGTTTCAATCACTGCATTCTTCTCCTTAAGATTTTCCATTTTCATTATTATCCTCTGGCATTGTTCTCAGTCAGATCACCTTCAGTGCCCGTTTGATATTGTCCTCGTATTAAACGACCACAGATCGGTTGTCTGCTCGATCTCATAGTATTGATGCAGACCTTCTCTGACACCGGGAATCTTCGGAAAATCCTGATCTACGTCCAGCTCGTCTGTAGAGCCAGTGCTGATCTTGCCATCCACCGACATCAGCATGAATAAGGTTGTAATTGGCCTATCCACGTGTCACTCCTACAAACTATAATCTTACTTATCTACGATTTCCACGATATCGGAGATATCACATTCAAGCGTATTGCATATTTTCAGGAAGACATCGGTATTGACGTTTTCACCTTTGCCGAGCTTGGCAACCATAGTATTACTGATATCGGCCTGTTCCGAAAGGGCTCTTTTATTCATGCGCTTATCGATCAGAAGCTTCCAGAGTTTGTTGCAGGAAAATCACACTTATTTATCCTCCTTAGCTTTCTTGTTCCAAGAGCGTCCGAAGAGCTCATTGCCGTCGGGTGACAGTCTTAGAACAACCGAATCATTCAGTATTTCCTGAGCTCTTTCAGTATAAGACGTTTCTTTATCCATTGCGATGAAAACCTGTTTTTCCGTCTTTGAATACATTTCAAACAGCTTTTCAAGTACGCTATCCTCTATTTGCTTCAGCATGAAGGAGTCATGTGCAACAGCCGGGAGCGCGGTAAGTTTCAGCACTGCCAGATCAAACAGGATCAGGCCTTTATAGCGCGATCCTGTACCTCTGTCGTTAGGGGTATCGAAGGTATAGTGACTTTCATCTTGGATATTGATGGTCGGAGCAGAACGGTCCTCATGATATACCATTCTGTTGTACTCATCCATAAGTTTGTTCAGATCAAAGGCAATAACGGAGAGTTCCGATTTAAATACTTTGCTTATCTGTTCTCCGATATCAGCGACTTTCTGCCTCAAAAGCTGTCTTTCATCGTAGTGCTGGTTTGCTTCCATGAGATTATTGTACCGTTGCATGGCATTTGCATAACTGTCAAGAATAGCACGGGAAACATCCGTGATAGTGCTGACACTTCTTAGCTCGTTCTCTTGTTTGCCAATCTCTTCCTCGCTTATGGAAAGCAGTTCCTCAAGCTCCTTCTTTTTCTCCTTAAATTCAAAAGCAAGGGCAGCAGAAAGTCCGGCGTGAAAGCTTTCAACCTCGTCCAGCGTTTTTGTATCCACGTTTGGAAAATAGTGAAGAAGCTCCGAAAAATTGGTTTCTATCTGCTTTTTGGTTTGGCCCTCTTCTGAAAGGGAAGCAAGCTGCGCCTTGATACGGGTGCGCTGTCTGCGAAGTTTTGAAAGGATGCCTTTGATATCAGCAATACGCTTTGCCACAACGGAATCGACATCCATCAAACCGGCGCTGCTCTTTTCTGCCAATTCTTCGATTTCTACCTTCAGGCGTTCAATTTCCTTTGCATTGGCTCTATATTCGCTTTTTGTTCTGGGAGCGGATATCTGATGAAAAGAAATGGCATTTTTATAAGTGGTCTCCTTATCCTTTGCTTCTTTCTGCTCTTTGATGAACGCGCTTATTGCATCATATTTATCAAAAAGTTTGATCAGCTCCAATATACCGTCTTTATCTGGGGCGCGGTCACTGCTTTTCAGAGGGTGTCCCTCATCGCAACACTCACGCAGATACACACGGAAATAGTTTCCGACTGCACCGCGGAAGGATTGTTCTCTTGATTTTATCTGATACTTCTCATGCAGAAATTTCCTGAATGCGTCCAACGTGATTATTTCGGCTTCTTTATAATTGCTGTCGCATTTGCTGACTTCGTTTTTATATAGAGGAGAGCGAGAAAAATAATACTGCTGTCCGTCAAACTCAAAGCAGAACTGGATCGTATGTGGTCCCACGTTTGCCAGAACATCGAAGGTTTTCTCTGCATAGTCATTTCCGCCAAACACGAAATCGATAATCATAAGGAATGTCGATTTACCGATGGAGTTCGAACCGGACGCACTGCCAAGCACGGTGTTAAGGCCTCTATTGAACCGTATCGGATCACGGATAACGCCGTTGCTTATGAACTTATCACAACGTATTTCCTTTAACATAATGCAGTTTCACACCTCCTGGTAATAGTTCTACGGCCCCAAGATAATACAGGCAGTCCAAGATATCCATATATTCAGAAAGACCGTCTAGCTTTTTCTCAAGTTTCCTATACAAAACGAGTACCGAACAATCCTGTGCTTCCAGTTCTTTCAGAACCAACGGGAACTTTGACAGAACACTTTTTCGGTACGGAATCACCTTATTCGGAAATTTCATCAAACACCTCACAATTCTGAACAAAGAACGAGATAACAGCACTGATCGCCATTTGGTTCCGCTGTCCGACGGGCAGTTTTTCTTTAAGCCAGTTCGTCATATACTCAACAACGGCCTCCTGTGATAGTCCCTCGTTTTTAATTTTCTGATAAGCAAGGCGAACCTCGCTCGCTATGCGGTCGAAGGTGCCGCTTTCTCTGCCGTCTATATCGGCAAAAAGGCCTTCAATATAGTTGTAATAATGCGTGATATCATCAGTTATGGAGTCAATCAGCAATTTGTTGGTCGGCTCTATTTTTTGCCTTACCTTCAGCGCATCCATTCGAAGTTCGGCGAGTTCTCCAGCTTTATCAATATTTACCATTCCGTTTACGACTTCGCTGATTTCGGACTCAAGTCCCACATTATCCATGCCTAGTCGCAGTTTATTACGCTGCTGCAGGGCTTTTTTTATTTCCAAAAGATGAAGGAACTCTTCTTCCGTCGGTTCAGAGAGATAGTCGGTTGAGCATTCCGTGCACATCGCAATCAGATTATCGGGATGATTATATTTACCATGCACCCGCGAATGCTTGCTGAAAGCAAGGTATAAGTCCCTGCTGACGTTATCCGGTAAGATCTGCGTTATCTTGTAGCGTTTTACGTTCTTACCTTTGCCGTTATGAACCAAAAGCGGGGCGTTGCACAGTGGGCACTTATTGCCCACCTCAATCAAAAGCAAGGTGTCCTGATTTGTGGCGTCGCCGCTTTCTGCTCTTATTTCGGCACTTGCTGAAAGTCCGGTCTGAATGGTGTCGTTTTCGTCGATTGCGGCTTCAACAAATTGGAGAAACAAAGACGAAACAACATCCCCTGCAGAATCAATATCACATATTACTCCATGCTTTTTTAGGTCATTGCAAAGGTTCTCCTTAACAACATCATCCATTTCATCAATAGCAGAAGCAAGATTACTCCTGTCAAAATGCCCTTTTACGAAACGGGCTGTTGCCTTTGCCAACGGTCTTTCACCCGAACACACCTTTTTTGCGGTGCTTTCGTCGGATTTTTTAGAAAAAGGATAGTAATTGTCATTTTCCTCGAGCGCTGAATCTTCTTCTGTAAAGGGAGGCACCATGACACGCTGAAAGCACAAATACATAAAATCCAGCTGGGATTTTTCCTGCCCGATGTAGCAATTCAATATGGCTAAAAATTGACTGAACTTCATATACACAAACGCCCCTGTATCGATTGGTATCTAACTGTATCTAACCGTCCCCGGCTCGAGATGCCTGATTTTATAAACTAAACCAGGACAACCGATCTGGCGTAAACGGGATTTCTCGGTCTTTTGCATATTATGACACAAAAATACCGCAAAAATCAATGTCCTGTTCGCGATCGCTAATGTACAGGAGGGGATCACGTGATTATCGATAGCAGTTAGATCCGAAGCAACGATTGGATTGCCGCCGGCACTTCCGTGATAGGAAGAGAAATAAACTACATCATTTTGATAATGAGGTAACAGATATGAGTTTTACAAATAATCATTTTTCGGAAAACAAATCCGACCCAAATTCTACAGCGAAGGAGGCGAACGCCTTGAAAAAGTCACAAAATAATGACATAATAAAAGTCCGTAATGGGTGCAAAGACATCTGGAACGCTTATATGGCGAACGGAGCGATCTACTCTCCTCATGACATTCCTTTCTGTCCGACCACAGCAGCAGAACTCCCGCACGGCATAGTCACGTGGGAAGAGGCAAAGGCAATCTATAAGAAGAATATCTCTGTCAAAAGCGACTTCATGTATGATGCGTTTGTCTGCTTCTACATTGATGACTACAAATTCGACGGGCCACGGGGCATCTGGCATGACGCAGAGCATGCGCTCGCTGTTCTCTGTCATTTTTCCGGAGTCATAACACCCGACTTCTCCACTTATCAGGATTTCCCCGAGCCACTCAAGATCTATGCTACTTACCGCATGCGTCTAATGGGCTACTGGCTCGGAAGAAACGGACTCGCCGTCATCAACAACGTCCGTTGGGGTACGGAAGAAACATACAGCTACTGTTTTGATGGGATCCAGAAAAACAGTGTCGTATGTATAGGCACGGTCGGCGGCAGTCCGCGCAAATACGTTGACCGTGATCGTTTTGAAAACGGTTTGCACGAGATGGTCCGCGCGCTTCAGCCGCATACCATCATCGTATACGGTTCCGCAAACTATCCATGCTTTGATAAGCTGATCGACCAGAGCCTCAAGGTAGTTGCTTACCCTAGCCACACCGCGTCGGCCTTCGAAAAGAGGCGGGCGAGATGAGCAAGAGCAGCAGTGGGCTATTTATTGGTACGGCAGGTGCACGGATTACACGGGACAGTGTTTCTGCCCACAGAGAGAAGTTTTTTGGTAAAACTGTTGGTCAGATAAATAAAATGCTTCAAAAGCGTGGGTATGAGACCACTATTCGAAAATCCAAATTCAGCACATCACGTGCAAAAGTAATTGTCGTCGGTAATTCCAGTAAAGAACGGAATATTACTCAGGTTCAAGTATCGCCTGGAAGCAAACGACATGGTGACGTCCCGTATGTGAAAATAAGTACGACCGATATTGGTATCCAAAAAATCATTGACGCTCGGCCAGCAGAATACAAAACTGATGGCAATGAAAAAGCAACGCTCTTGTTCAGGAGGTATTTCTGATGTTAAATAACGAAGCGATAATTCCTTATGTTGGAATTGATAGCATTAAGCTGTATCAAAAAATTACCGAAGTCAAGTCTGTTTTGCAGTCTTCTGGGATCCCATACCGAGAAGAAGTGTGGTCAGCAGAAAGTGAAACGATGCCCAATCCTTGGACAGTTCTTGTTATCGACAACATTATGAGTTTGTTCTTTGCAAAGAACGGAAAACTGTTTAAGATGATCTTCTGGGAAGGATACCAAGGTTCACTCCCAAATGGTATTACCTTAGGAGAGTCCATAGATGAAGCCAAAGCTTTTGACTCCTCTCTTTCATATGATGATTGGAATGAGATATATCAATCTGAAAATGGGTACTGGATAGAGGATGATATTGATACAAAAACTGTGATGTCTGTGAGCATATTCATAAAAGAACTGCTTGATGACGATAGCTTTGACTATTGTGATTGGTGAGCAGTCCGTACCATGAAATCGGTAGCCGCAGACACTCTTTGTCTGCGGCTCCGCATACTATCCGCGCTTTGATGGTCTGATCGACCGGGGCATAAAGGTAGTTGCTTACCCCAGCCACACCGCGTCGGCCTTCGAAAGGAGGCGGGCGAAATGAGCAAGGGAAGTTCGCATCTCTTCTCAGGTACAAGTGGAGAGGGAAAAGCTCTCATTGCTGAGGTCGAAGCAAACGGTGAGAAGATTTCTCCTGAAAAGGTTGTGATGATAACCCGCGATCCCAACGGAAAAATAGTGTGGCTTGAGACCGGAAACACAAAAATCAGGACTCGACCATATCATCAATAAACATGGGTACGAATTCAACGGGCGAGGTATTACGAACAAAGATATTCCAGATTGCGTCCTTGAAGCGGATTATCAAGGCAATATCGTTGGAGTGCAGGGGAAGCGAAATCCGTGTACTATCTATGAATTTGTCTATAATGCAAAAACACCGCGAATAAAGCATTATCTACTGTGTTCTCGATTTTGGCAGTTCTTCTGTCTGTCGTTATGTGTGCTGTTGTTACATATAACTATTGCGACATGCTGTGGGGCATTAAATATGCCGGTTATAGTGCACCAGCCCAGACCGCATTTTGGGTAGCGATTCCATATGCTGTTGGAATCATTGTTTGTGTTGTTTTGGCAATCTTTTTCAAGAAGAAAGCCGGATAATGCATCCCAAGTTTATCTATCACCCCCATAACGACAAAAAGCCCTTCGCTGCATACCCACAGCGAAGGACTTTCATAATATGGATCTTTCCAGTCGCAAACCATCAAGAATGACTCTTTTGCCCTAAACCCCTTGATATGGAGAATAAAGGGAGATCATGCAACTGTTATCAAATTGTTATCAAAGGGACCTTTGCGAAGCCGGAAAGCCTTGATTTTACTGAGTTTTTCGGCTTTCGTATCTCATTCGTATTCGACCGTTGCCGGCGGCTTCGGCGTGAAATCATAGAGCACGCGGTTGATGCCCGGCACCTCCGCAATGATCCTCTTCACCAGATGGTCGATCAGCTCATCCGGCAGATGCTCGACCGTGACCTCGACGACGTCCGTCGTGTTGATCGCACGGATGATGCACGGCCAGTCAAAGGTGCGCTTGCCGTTCTTGATACCGGTGGACTTGAAATCCGGAACGACCGTGAAATACTGCCACACCTTGCCCTCGAGACCGTTCTTCGCGAACTCTTCGCGCAGGATCGCGTCGGACTCGCGGACCGCCTCGAGACGATCGCGTGTGATCGCACCCGGGCAGCGCACGCCGAGACCCGGACCCGGGAACGGCTGGCGGTTGACCATCTCATCCGGCAGGCCGAGCGCGGAACCGACCACGCGGACCTCGTCCTTGTAGAGAAGCTTGACCGGCTCGACGAGCTCCATCTTCACCTCTTCCGGCAGGCCGCCAACGTTGTGGTGGGCCTTGATGCCGTCCTTGCTCTCAAGGATGTCCGGATAAATGGTGCCCTGGCCGAGGAAATGAACATCCTCAAGCTTCGCAGCCTCCTCGTCGAAGACCTTGATGAACTCGCCGCCGATGATCTTTCTCTTCTGCTCCGGATCGGAGACACCTGCGAGAAGGTCAAGGAAACGGTCGGTAGCGTCGATATAGATGAGGTTGGCGCCGAGCTGCTTCTCGAAGACGTCGATGACCATCTGGCTCTCGCCCTTGCGCATGAGGCCGTGGTTGACATGGATGCAGGTGAGCTGCTTGCCGACAGCCTTGATGAGGAGCGCCGCGACGACCGAGGAGTCGACGCCGCCGGAGAGCGCAAGGAGCACCTTGCCGTCGCCGATCTGCTTCCTTAAGAGATCGACCTGCTCTGCGATGAACTTATCAGCCAGTTCCTTCGTTGTGATCCGCTCCATGGATTCCGGACGGATATTTTCACTGCTTGCATAGTATTCGCTTCTTGCGTCTGCCATATAATCCTCCTTAATGTTGAACTCTTTGGGATTTATTCATCATAGCACATAAGAGTGCCTGTTTTCCACGAAAATTCTGTTGAAAATTTTCACAGAATTCTATGGAAGCAAAGGAATTTTTCGTATATTATAGTGATATCTTCCGGCCCGGGAATCGACCGGTCCGGTATTTTACGTTTCAAAGGTACCACGAAAGGAAAAAGTATGAACGAACTCGTCCTCATCATCGACTTCGGCGGCCAGTACAAGCAGCTGATCGCCCGCCGGGTCCGGGAATGCAACGTCTACTGCGAGATCATTTCCTATACTACCCCGCTTGAGGAGATCCGCCGGAGAGCCCCGAAGGGCATCATCTTAACCGGCGGTCCGAACAGCGTCTACGATCCGGCCTCCCCGACCGCGCCTGCGGAGCTCTTCTCCCTCGGCATCCCGGTCCTCGGGATCTGCTACGGCTCCCAGCTAATGGCTTACAAGCTCGGCGGCGACGTGAAAACCGCCCCGGTGAGCGAGTACGGGCACACTCAGGTTGCGATTGATGCGCCGGATTCGGCCATTTTCGGCGGGGTCTCGCTGGAAACGCTCACCTGGATGTCCCACACGGACTACATCGCGGCCGTCCCGGAGGGCTTCAGGGTTACCGCCCACACGGATCACTGCCCGGTCGCCGCGATGGAAAATGAAAACCAAAAGCTCTACGCCGTCCAGTTCCACCCCGAAGTCTCCCACACCAAGGAGGGCACGAAAATGCTCCGCCACTTCGTCCTTGACGTCTGCGGCTGCGGCGGGGACTGGGAGATGTCTTCATTTGCCGAAAATACCATCCGCGAACTCCGCGAAAAGATCGGGGACAACCACGTAATTTTAGGCCTCTCCGGCGGCGTCGACTCCTCGGTTGCCGCGGCCCTGCTCTCCCGGGCGATCGGGAAGCAGCTCCACTGCGTCTTCGTCGACCACGGCCTCATGCGCAAGGATGAGGGCGACGAGGTCGAGGCGATCTTCGGTCCGGGCGGCATGTTCGACCTTAATTTCACCCGCGTGAACGCCCAGGAGCGCTTCTTCATGCAGCTCATGGGCGAATCGGACCCGGAATCCAAGCGTAAAGTCATCGGAGCGGTCTTCCCGCAGGTCTTCGGCGACGAGGCCAGAAAGGTGAAGGGAGTTGTCCGCTATATCGCCCAGGGCACGATCTACCCGGATGTGGTGGAGAGCGGCGACGGCAAGACCTCCGACGTCATCAAGTCCCACCACAATGTCGGCGGCCTGCCGATTGCTCTCGTGCGGGAGCTCGGTTTCGACGAAAAGCCGATTGAGCCGCTCCGCATGCTCTTTAAGGACGAGGTCCGCAAGGTCGGCCTCGAGCTCGGGATCCCAGCGGAGCTGGTCTACCGCCAGCCGTTCCCGGGTCCGGGCCTCGGCGTCCGGATCATCGGCGAGATCACGCCGGCAAAGGTTAAAATCGTACAGGAGGCGGATTTCATTTTCCGCGATGAGCTCCACAAGGCCGGCGTCGACGCGGATCTCGGCCAGTATTTCGCCGCCCTCTCCAACATGCGGAGCGTCGGCGTCATGGGCGACCACCGCACCTACGGGCTCGCGGTCGTCCTCCGCGCGGTCCTGACCTCCGACTTCATGACGGCGGAGGCCGCGGAGATCCCCTGGAGCGTGCTGCAGCGCTGCATGAACCGGATCATCAACGAGGTGCCCGGGGTCAACCGTGTGCTCTACGATATCACGTCGAAGCCGCCGGGAACGATTGAGCTCGAATGAAATGAAAACCGCTGCCCGGGCAACTCCCGGACAGCGGTCTTTTTATCTCTTTATGTATCTTACTGCTTCGCCTTCCGAAGAAGCTCATTCCACTCGCCCACGATCGAGCGGTCCTCGAAATAGTCGATCCGCATCGCCTTTCTGACACGGGCCAGGGTCTCGTTGGTCTTCTCTATCGCCCGCGCGGTGCCCTCCTGAATGATGTCGTACACGGAGTCGATGTCCGCCTCCCACTTGGCGCGCTCGTCGCGGATCGGGGTCAGCGTCTCCTCGAGGACGTTAATGAGGAACTTCTTGCAGACGCCGTCGCCGAGGCCGCCCCTCATGTAATGCTCCTTCATCTCCTCAAGATTCTTATAGTCCGGCAGGAAGCGGGCAAAATCGTCATCCGTGCAGAACGCGTCGAGGTAGGTGAAGACCACGTTGCCCTCGATGTGGCCGGGATCGCTGATCTGAAGATGCTGCGGATCCGTGAACATCTTGCCGTTGACCTGCTTCTTGACGGTCTTTGCGGTATCGGACAGGTAAATGCAGTTCCCGAGCGACTTGCTCATCTTCGCCTTGCCGTCCACGCCGGGGAGTCTGCGCTGGGTTTCATTTTCCGGAATCATGGCCTTGGGCAGAACCAGCGTCTTCCCGTAGATCTTGTTGAAGCGCTCCACGATCTCGCGGGTCTGCTCCAGCATAGGAAGCTGGTCCTCGCCGACCGGAACGACGGTCGCGTCGAACGCCGTGATATCAGCCGCCTGGGAGACCGGGTAGACAAAGAAGCCCGCCGGAAGCCCCTCGTCGGCAAAGCCGCGCATCTGGATCTCCGCCTTGACGGTGGGATTCCTCGAAAGGCGAGCGGTCGTCACCATGTTGAGGTAGTAGAAGGTCAGCGCATGCAGGGCCGGCAGGGCTGACTGCACGCAGATCGTGGTCTTCGCCGGGTCGATGCCGACCGACAGATAGTCGAGGACGACGTTCACGATGTTGTCCCGGATCTTTCCGGGGTTGTCCGCATTGTCCGTGAGCGCCTGATCGTCCGCGATCAGAATATTGATCTCATCGTATTCGCCGGAATTCTGCAGTTCAACTCTGCGCTTCAGCGAACCTACGTAATGTCCGAGATGGAGCCGTCCGGTGGGGCGGTCGCCTGTTAAGATGATATTTTTTCCCATGATGAATCCCCCTTTTTTCTTACGCTCTCCCACTGATTATGCCATTTAAGGGGCGGTCTTGTCAATGCCGGATGCATGGGCGGCATATTTTACTCCAAACGGTAGCCGTCCGCTTCATTTCCGGTCAGCGTCAGCTCGTAGGATATCCCTTGTTCCGCGGCAACGCGGAGCCGTTCCGGAAGGACGATCCTCGTGCCGTCCGAAGTTTGGAAGCTGATTTCCACCTCAAGCACCGGGCTTTCCTCAAGGCTGCCGAAGTCGAGAGGTGACATAGATACCCAGAAGCTCTCTCCTATCTTCACAGGGGATCCATCCGCATTCTGACCGAAGGATTCGGACTTTTGACTGCCGTTTTTATAGAACCGGCAGCCGATTGAAAAAAGTTTTGTGTCCGTCTGGTTCAGTATCTTGATCCACATCTCCTCCTCATTTACGGAAATATCGTCTGAAAATGCATACATCGAAAGCCCCGTCTTCCTTATGAGCTCGTCAAGCACCCTCACATCCGTGCCGCATCTCTTGATGTCCTGCCCTAAGAATGCGGAAGCCTCCGCCGCCGTGATTGTCCGCTCCGTCTCCTGCCCGTCCGCCGTGTAGACAAAGGTCACATGGTCGAGGTTCCCGACCAGACCGAGGATGACCCTGCCGAACGCATCCATATCCTGCTCTTTCTGAGCAAGCTTCTCCTCTGCAATATCCTCGGTGAGGAGGAGCTTCCAGCCGTAGGGCTCTTCTTTTGTCTCGAGTTCGTTCGTGTACGCGCCAAGGTAAGAGCCGAGGTTCAGCGCCTCAGCCGTCCGGTTGTTGGCGGACATGTCGCCCACGTAGTCGTGCCGGGTCGTGTAGAGCTCCGAGGCCAGCGGCGAGACGGTCGCGCCTTCCGCCCAGACGATCCGACTGCCGACCCGCACCTCCCGGATCTCGCCGGAGGACGTGTAAACACCGGCGCAGTTTCCCCGGTGCAGAGGACTAACCAGCACGGACCTCCCGCTGACCGTGATCACGCCGTCCTCCTCCCTGAAGTCCAGGCCCGAAACGGCCATCGCGCTGTCGGTCGGCACGGCGGTAAATGTCAGGTTCCGCTCTTCCACAGTAAGATTCGCGGGGATCCAGTTCGTGTAATCCCTGCTGCCTACGATAAAGACTCTGGCTGCGAGGACCGCGAGGATGAGCAGAAATGCCCCGGCGATGCTGCCGAACACGATCCTTCGGTTGCGCCTTTTATTTTTCTTAAGGAAATCGATCTCCCGCCTCGCCTTCTCCGCCTCCTCCGCAAACGGAAGACCGCCCTGCATCGACGCGAGGGTCTTTCTGCAGGTTTCGCACCCCTTCATGTGCTCCATGATCAGCGTATTGCTGGTTTCGCTGGTCAACTCATCGACGTAGGAGGGAAGCAGGTCCCTGATCACGTCGCACGGAATTTTATTGCTCATCTTTCCACATCCTTTCTAAGCTTCTCCTTGGCCCGGAAAAATGTCACCCGGGCCCAGTTCTCGGACTTCCCGTGTATCTCACCGATCTCGGAAAATGACAACCCTCCGAAAGCCCGAAGGTACATCACCTCTCTTGCGGGCTCCGGCAGAGCGTGCAGGCGTTTCATAAGCTCAAGGCGCCCGAGGTTGTCCAGGGCTTCATGTTCCGCGGAGGGTCCGGACGGAGCGGACTTTTGAAACTCTTCCGAAGCCAGAGCTTCGTCAAGCTGTTCATTTTCCGGATGCTTTCTTTTGTAGGTTAAGAGCACGTTTTTCGCGATGCCGCAGAGCCAGGTGGAGACCTTGCAGCTCTCGTCAAACCGGTCGCTCGACCGGATCGCCTGGAAAAATGTCTCCTGCGTCAGCTCTTCCGCCAGGTCTTCGTTTCTCGTCTGGGTCAAAAGAAACCCGAAAACGACACGGGCATACTCGCGGTACACTTCATCCATCGGCTGCAACGTTCTCACCTCCTTACTTCGTTTCTATATATGAATGCGGAAAGATGCCGGTTCGTTACACGATTACGGCAAAAAAATTATATACCAGAGATTCTGCAAATACCAGACAGGACATACCGGATCATTGCATATTGACAAAATGCCCGCATCGGATTAAAATACTCATAAGTAGACTACTTATGAGTAGACTAATTATATTTCCAGAAAGAAGAACAATCATGTTTCTATGCCGGGAGAAAGAGCTGAACATCCTGAATAAACGATACGGAAAAAGAGGACTGGAGTGTGTCGTCATTTACGGGCGGAGACGAGTCGGAAAAACCGCTATCATCAATGAATTCACCAGGGACAAACCGACAATCTATTTTCCGGCGTTAAATACAAATGCGCAGGGGAACCTGACAGCACTGTCAAAAGCCATCCATTCCTACCTGCATCCGGATGCGGAAAGCGCGCCTTACTATGCTTCATTCGATGCGGCTTTTGCTGAGATCACCCGCATCGCCAGAACATCAAGGCGCATAATTTTCGCAATTGACGAGCTTCCGTATCTGGCAAAAGCAGATGACTCAATTCCTTCCAGGCTGCAGCATCTGCTTGATCATGAGTGGGCTGAAACGGATCTGTTTCTGATTCTCTGCGGTTCTTCCATGAGCTTTATGGAAAAGGAAGTGCTCAGTGAAAATAGTCCTTTGTTCGGAAGACGAACCGCACAACTGAAAGTGGAACCTCTTTCCTATCTGGACACCGCGAGATTTCACCCGGAACTCTCTTATGAAGATAACGCATTAATCTATGGTATTACCGGCGGTGTCCCTCATTATATTAATAAACTTGACGTAACCGGCTCCGTAAAAAACGCTTTGCTGGAGAACCTGCTGGACACATCCTCTTACCTATTTGAAGAGCCGGAAAATCTAATGAAGCAGGAGCTCCGGGAACCCGCCGTCTACAATGCAGTGATTACCGCCATTGCAAACGGAGCGACCCGGCAAAATGAAATTGCCGACCGGACAGGACTTGACCGAAATATCTGTTCAAAATATATCAAAGTTCTCAATGATCTGGGTATTATTCAAAAGATTGAACCGATCATCGATAAATCCCCGCGAAAATCTTTTTACCGTATAACGGATCACTTTTTCCGTTTCTGGTACCGTTTTGTTCCCGCAAATATGATGGCAATCAGTTCAGGAACAATTGACAGGATTTATGAATCGGTTATCGGAAGCTATCTGCCTGTTTATATGGGCCAGGTATTTAAAGATATCTGCAGGCAATACCTCATCATGCACCCTGAAAAACTTCCCTTCCCGATCTCAGCTATCGGAGAATGGTGGGGGCCGCACCCGGTCAAAAGGAAAGAAATACAGTTGGATATCGTTGCCTTTGACGCTAAGGCAAATAATACCCACCGGGGACGGCATTTTATCATCGGCTCCTGTAAATATAAAAATGAAGAAATCGGCACGAATGAACTTGACCTCTTACATGACTACGCATCTGTTTTCACGAACGGGGACGACACCTTATTTTACTACATTTTTTCCAAATCCGGCTTTACGAAAGGACTGAAGGATATTGCGAATGAAGGTCTGGTAAAACTGATCGATCTCGAGGAAATCTACAGAGAATAACAAACGCACGCATAAAGGAGGTAAAACAAATGCTGAAAAAACACTTAAGGACCCTGATCCTGACCAGCATCATCACGATCCTGCCGGTCTTTATCGGCCTGATTCTATGGAACCGCCTTCCGGATGTGATGGCGACGCACTTCGATTCGTCCAACATCGCCAACGGGTTTGAGAGCAAGGCATTCGCGATCTTCGGGCTCCCGCTCATACTGCTGGCGGTGCAGTGGGTCGCCGCGGTCTTCATAGCCAATGACCCGCGCAGGCAGAACATCAGCTCTCTCATGTTCACGCTCGTCCTCTGGATCGTCCCGGTCGTCTCTCTGATCTGCGGCGCGGCAATCTACACCTACAACCTCGGGATCGATTTCAACTATTACAAAATGGTGCAGATGCTGCTTGGCGCGCTGTTCATCGTCATCGGCTTCTTCCTGCCGAAAGCCGGGCAGAACTACACGGTCGGTATCAGACTTCCCTGGACCCTAGCAAATGCGGAGAACTGGACCAGGACTCACCGCCTCGCAGGTTTCCTCTGGATCATCGGCGGCGCGCTGATGCTGCTCCTGGCCCTCACCGGACTGTCGAAACCGCCTGTCTTCATCGGCGTCTTCATGGTGATGGGGCTTGTTCCCATGGCTTATTCGCTGTGGCTCCATGTAAAGCGCGGTCTTTAAAAAATGAACTGCTCTCCCCGCCGCTTAAAGCTGCGGGGATTTCTTTGCCCTGCCGTGCGTTCTTCATCCTTTATGCCGGTCCTCCTTCCGGTACTGTGCCGGCGTCTCCCCCGTCGTATCCCGGAAGCTCTTTATAAAGAAATTCACGGTGCTGAAGGCCAGCCGCTCCGAGATTTCCCGGATTGTGAGGTCCGTCGAGCGGAGGAGCAGCTTCGCCCGCTCCACCTTCACCGTCCGGATGTAGCTGTTCAGCGACTGCCCGGTCTCCTTCCTGAATTTCTCCGTGAGATAATACTCCGAGTAGCCCACCAGGGCTGCAAGATCCGAGATTTTTATTTTTCGGTCCAGACTGAGCTCGATATAATCGCAGCATTTCTGAATCGCATGGGAATAATTCGGGTTTGCGTGAAGATAATGCACCCGGTAAATGAAATCATGGTACATGGCATGGGCCAGCGCACTCAGTTCCCCGGAATCATTGCAGTCCTCAACCGATTGAATGTAGGAATCCCCGAGCGGATAGGCGATTTCCGGGCTTAAGCCGCCCTCCATGGCAGCACGGGTAACGATGGTTATGAAGACGACCAGACTCGTCTTCACGCTTCTTAAGGGGTCCCGACCCCGGATCGGCACCCCGGAGCTCAGGTTCATGCTGTTCCTGACAGCCCCCTCGTAGCTGATATCGCCGGTGCGCACCATCTCGAGAAGAGCTTTCTCGGCCAGATAGACTTTGGTCCGGTCGTGCTGCCCCGCCGATCTATCCGGAACGCGATGCTCTCCGGCCCCCTCCGCAACAAGAGCATCCAAACCCAGTTGCTGCCCCGTGAGCGTATTATGCACCATCAGCACATAGCGGATAAAAACCGCGTACGGAATGACAGGCAGGTCCGGAAGAAGACGGCAGAGTTCATTTTCCAGAATTCTGTTCTCCCGGGAAAACGGCAGGCTCCGGAAAGAGGACCGGATCTGTTTCTCAAGCGGAGATGTGTAGAAGACGGGGCCGGTCACAAAAATCAGGCCATGATTTCTGTTCGGTTCGAATGTCACGGCCCACTGCATTCCGATGGGTGAGCCGATGATGACGGGCTTTTCATTTTCCGGACTTTCCGCAAAGGAGAGAGCCTGCGTAAGGCCTCCCAGGAGACGAAACGCCTGGTCAAAGATCATCTCCTCCTCCTCGGGACAGGATGACGCAGACATATCTCCGCTGAAATTGTAACACCAGACATACAGCTTTTCCTCCCGGGGTATAAGCTTCTGCAGAAGCAGAAGGTTCTGTTCCCCTTCGGTCATTCTGGGATCCATATTTAGGTTCCTCCTTTCGGGAAAGCTTTTTGCTTTGCTGAAATTTTACCATTAAAGCGGAGGAAACTCAATATAAGGCCCTTATTTTACGGCATTTCCTGATTTTTCTCTTCCTCCGCATGTTCCTTAATTTTGATAATTATTCCCGAATTTTGACGTTTACGGACAGCCTGCTTTTTTCTAAAATAAAACCAGCAGAACGGACAGAGGAATCCGTAAAAAACTAAAAGGAGAAAACTATCATGGAAATGAAAAACGAAACCGCAAACGTGCAGTACAGAAGAGCCCATCTCTGGCAGATCATCCTGGTCGCTTTCAACGCCTTCAACGGCATGGCCATGTATTTCTTAATCGGCCTCGCGAGCTACTCCGCCAGCATCGGCTACGGCATCGCCACCCTGGTGGTCGGCGGCCTCTTAACCTTCACCCGTATCTTCGACGCGATTACCGACCCGCTGCTCGCGTTCGTCTATGACCGCTTCAGCACGCCTTTCGGCAAAGTCCGCCCGCTCATGCTGATCGGCTGGGCCATCCAGAGCCTCGGCGTCCTCTTTATGTTCAACTTCTTCTCCAGCAAGGGGCACGGCATCCCGGTATTTCTCGCCTGCTACATGCTTTACGTCATCGGCTACACGATCGTCAACATGACCGCCCAGACCCTGCCGGCCCTGCTCACCAACGACCCGAAGCAGCGCCCGACCGTCGGCGTCTGGCAGACCGTCCTTAACTACATGGTCCCGATGGCCTTAAACATCGTCGTCTACACACGCCTCATGCCGGCTTTCGGCGGCAGCTTCAACCAGGAGTTCCTGAATGTCGTCACCTGGCTGTGCGTCGGCCTCGGCTTCATCGGCGTTGTTCTCACCTGCATCGGTATCGCCGAATATGACAAACCCGAAAATTTCGAAGGCATCGGCAAGACCGAACGCCTGAAGCTTGCGGACATGGTCAATGTTCTCAGCCACAACAGACCGCTTCAGAGCTACATCATCTCCGCGGCTTCCGATAAGATCGCCCAGCAGGCTTCCGGCGCCTCCATCGTCAGCACGATGCTGAGCGGCATCCTGATCGGCAACATGGGCCTCGCGACGACCTTAAGCATGATCGGCATGTTCCCGTCCATCCTCTTCGCGATCTTCGGTGCCCGCTACGCCGGCAAGCACGGCAACAAGGAATCCATCGTCACCTGGACCCGCAACTGCATCTTCGCGAACCTTGTCATGATCCTGTTCTTCATAATCACACGAAATACCGTCGGCACCCAGTCTATTGCCGCGATGGGCGTCACCATGATCGTCTACGTCGCCCTGACCTTCATCACGAACGGCTTTGCGATGTGCGTCACCACCGCCAACACCGCTTTCATGGCCGACATCATCGACTTCGAACTTGACCGCAGCGGCAAATACATCCCGGCGGTCGTCACCGGCACCTACAGCCTGATCGACAAGATCGTCTCCTCCTTCTCGGCAGCCATCGCCACCTCCTGCGTGGCCCTGATCGGCTACACGGCCACCATGCCGCAGCCGGGTGACCCGGACACCGCGGGCGTCTTCTGGATGACCATGTTCCTCCGCTTCGGCCTTGCGATCCTCGGCTGGATCTGCACGCTCATCGCGATGCGCGGCTGCCATCTCGGAAAGGCTGAGATGGCGGATGTCCAGAAGCGCATCGCCGACAAGAAAGCTGCCGCAAAGGAAGCGCTTTACGAGAAAGAACTTCACAAGGGAGATCCTGCAAATGCGTAAAATAACAACCTTAAAAGAGGGGTGGCGGTTCCTTAAGGCCGCCCTCCCCGTAGAATCCGCCATGGAAAATGCCGAACCCGGCGAAGCTATCACCCTGCCCCACACCTGGAACGCGGTCGACGGCCAGGACGGCGGCAACGACTACCACAGAGGTACCTGCTGGTACATCCGCGAGCTGACCGCCGACGAGACTGCCGGCGAGCGTCTCTTCCTCGAGATAAACGGCGCGGCCATGACCGCCGAAGTCTACCTGAACGGACAGAAACTTGCCCGTCACGAGGGCGGCTACTCCGCCTTCCGCGTGGAACTGACGGACGTGCTCGCCGAAAAGAACGTGCTCGCGATCTCCGTGAACAACGAGGACAACACGTTCTGTTACCCCCAGAAGGCCGACTTCACCTTCTACGGCGGCCTCTACCGTGCAGTCAACCTCATTGCGGTCCCTGCGGAGCATTTTGAACTCCTTAAGGACGGGACACCGGGTATCAAGGTGACGCCGGTCGTGGATCTTGAGAAGAAAACCGCTGTCGTCACCGTCGAGACCTGGCACAACGGAAAGTCGGTTGACATAACTTTGAACAGTGAGACCAAAACCGTGAAGGACTGTGCGGAATTCACTATCGAAAACGTACATCTCTGGGACGGCCTCGACGATCCCTACCTCTACACCGCAGAGGCAAAGCTCCCCTCGGGCGATGTTGTCAGCACACGCTTCGGCTGCCGTGTATTTTCCTGCGACCCGCAGAAAGGATTTTTCTTAAACGGCAGGAGCTACCCGCTCCGCGGCGTGAGCCGCCATCAGGACCTTAAGGGCAAGGGAAACGCGCTCTCCTACGAAGATCACGCCGCCGACATGGCGATCATTAAGGAGCTCGGCGCCACGACCCTGCGCCTCGCCCACTACCAGCACGCGCAGGAGTTCTACGACCTCTGCGATGAGAACGGCCTCGTGGTCTGGGCGGAGATCCCCTACATCACCATGCACATGTCAAATGGCCGGGCGAACACGCTCAGCCAAATGAAGGAGCTCATCACCCAGTGCTATAACCATCCCTCGATCGCGGTCTGGGGCCTCTCCAACGAGATCACCGCGGCGAGCGCCGTCAATGAGGAGCTGCTGGAGAATCACAGGGCATTAAACGACCTCTGCCACAGGATGGATCCGACCCGCCTCACCACCATGGCGAACGTCTTCATGCTGGAGATCGACAGCCCGATCCTTGAGATCCCGGACATCAACTCCTACAACCTCTACTTCGGTTGGTATCTCGGAGAGCTGGAGCAGACCGACGAATTCTTCGACGAGTACCACGCAAAATATCCGGACCGCGTGATCGGATTCTCCGAGTACGGTGCCGACGCGAATCCCGCCTTCCACTCCGCAAACCCGGAGAAAGGCGACTACACCGAGGATTATCAGGCGCTCTACCACGAGCACATGCTGAAAATGATCAACGAGCGCCCCTACCTCTGGGCGACCCATGTCTGGAACCTCTTCGATTTCGCGGCGGACGGCCGCGATGAGGGCGGCAAGCACGGCGAGAACCAGAAGGGCTTGGTCACCTTCGACCGCAGCCTCCGGAAGGATGCTTTCTACCTCTACAAGGCCGCCTGGAATAAGAAGGAGCCGTTCGTCCACCTCTGCGGCAAGCGCTTCGCAAACCGCACGGGCGAGGAGACCGAGATCAAGGTCTACTCCAACCAGAAGAAGGTCACTCTTTTCGTGGACAACACCCCGGTTGAGACACTCGAGGGTGAGACGATCTTCCGCTTCCGCATCCCGCTCATGGGTGAGCAGCTCATCCGGGCCGAGAGCGGTGCCGCCTCCGACACCATGTGCATCCGCCGCGTGGCCGAGCCGGATCCCTCCTATATTTTCAAGACGTCCTCAACTGTGGTAAACTGGTTTGACCAGGACGAGCTGGATCCCGACTGCTTCTCGATTCAGGATACCCTCGCCGAGATCCGCTCAAATCCGCAGGCCGGCGCCGTCATCGACGCCATGATGGCCAGAGGCGCCTCCGAGCGCGGAGACGTCGCCGACGCCGTCAAGGACAACCCCGCACTTCAGCGCATGATGGGCCGCATGACCCTCCTCAGCCTCTTAAAGCAGGGCGGAGCCGACGAGGAGAGCATCAGACAGATGAACCGCATCTTACAGGGGATACACAAATGAAAAAAGCCGTTCAGCAGATCATGCTGGGCACTGTGACCGGAAACGAGACACAGGCCCGCGAGACTCTAAGAAAAATCAAGGCCGCCGGATACGACGGCCTTGAACTCAATCGATTCATGATTCACCAAAGCTCCCTGATGGTGAGACTCATGACCCGCGCGGCGGGCATGCCCACCGGAAAGGGCGGCGCTCTTGACTGGCACGCGCTGCTCAAGGAGAGCGGCCTCTCCGTCGTGAGCCTTCACGCAGACCTGGGAAGCCTCGAGCGGGAGCCGGAAGCCGTGATCGCGGAGGCAAAGAGCTTCGGCACGGACAAGATCGTCATCACCGGCATGTACCGCTTCGACTATACCGATGAAAAGTCCGTCTGTGAGCTGGCGCAGCGCCTAAACCGCTGCGGTGAGAAGCTTAAAAATGAAAACCTCTCCCTCCTCTACCACAACCACAACATCGAGCTCCTCTCTGTGCGTCCCGGCCGGCGGGCTTACGACGTTCTCATTGAAGAGACTGATCCAAATTATGTAAACTTCGAATTCGACAGCTACTGGTTCACGGACGGCGGTGCGGACGCGAAAGCCTGGATGCGAAAGCTCGGAACCCGCATGAAGCTCTGGCACATCAATGACAGAGGAAGCAGGCAGAAAGGCGCCGCCATGACGCCAATTCTTAACGCAGACAGCATGGAGCTCGGCACCGGAAATATGGACCTTGACGGACTCCGGGAGATTGCGCTCATGAGCGGCATCGAAGCCGTGATCCTCGAGAGCCACAAAAACTGGATCGATAAGGACCCCATAAAAAGTCTTGAAGTAAGCGCAGAATGGCTGCGGGAAAGGATTTAACATGACGAATGAGATGATTTCGGCTCTGCCCTCTTCCTGGCAGGCACGATGGATCAACCCCGAACTTCCCCACGATAAAAATGTCCGTCAGCCGGCCTCCTACCTCCGCCGCACCTTCACAGCGGAAAAGGTTGAAAACGCCCGCCTCTACATCACCTGCCACGGCCTCTATGAGGTTTACATAAATAAGAAGCGGGTGGGCGATTTCGTCCTCGCACCGGGCGCAGGCGACTTTCGGAAGCGCCTCTATGTTCAGTGTTACGACGTTTCTTCCTATATAAATACCGGGGAAAATGAAGTCCTCGTGACCTTAGGCGACGGCTGGTACCGCGGCAACATCGGCATCGACGGCCTTAACAACTACTACGGAAGCGATCTTGCGCTCCTTTGCCAGCTGGAAGCGGACGGAACGATCCTTCTTGTAAGCGACGAACACTGGGAGGCCAGCCAGGAAGGTCCCGTGCGTGAAAACGACCTCTCGCTGGGTGAGCGCTATGACGCCCGCATGGAGGAGATCGGGGGCTGGCACGGCGTTTCGGCGGCGGATTTTGATCTTTCAAAGCTCGCTCCGACGGAGAGCGTTCCGGTCCTCGAGCAGGAGCGCTTCCCCGGCAGACTCTTTAAGACGCCGAACGGCGAAACTGTCATCGACTTCGGCCAGAACCTGGCCGGTTACACGGAGCTCTCCGTCACGGCCAAAGCCGGACAGAGGATTACTCTGTGGCATGGGGAGACCCTCGACGAGAACGGCAGCTTCACGCAGAAAAACTTCGATCCGGGCGACCGCAACAAGAACGGCGGGGTCCCGCAGAAGGTCGAATATATCTGCAAAGACGGGCTCAATGTGTACAAGCCTCATTTTACGATTTTCGGCTTCCGCTATGCGAAGATCGAGACAGACGTCGATCTTGCGGACGCACAGTTTACTTCCATTGCGGTCTACTCTCAGATGCCCCAGGTCGGGTTCTTTACATGCGGAAACGAGGACGTGAATCAACTCTTCCGCAACGCCCTCTGGAGCATGCGCTCCAACTTCTGCGACATTCCGACCGACTGCCCCACGCGCGAGCGGGCGGGCTGGACCGGCGACGCGGGCCTCTTTGCCCCCACAGCGGTCTACCTCATGGACTGCCTACCGGTTTTCCGCAAATGGCTCGGCGAGCTGCGCCTCGCCTGCGGTGAGGACGGCCTTGTGCCGAACATCGCGCCGCCCAACGAAGGCGGCGGCATGATCACCAAAATGCTGCAGGGTTCCGCCGGCTGGGGCGACGCCTCGATCCTGGTGCCGTGGGCGCTCTACGAGGCCTATGGAGACAAAACCATCCTCGAGGAAAATTACGAGATGATGGCCGGCTGGATGAAATTCTGCGAAAAGCGGGCCGGCAAGACCCGCATCCAGAACCTGCGCAATCCTTACCATAAGTATCTTATAGATGAAGGGTTTCATTTCGGAGAATGGTTCCAGCCCGACGTCGACAACACCGAGACGATGAAGAAGATCATGATGTTCGGGGCTCCCGAGGTCGCGACCGCTTACTATTTCCGGTCTGCGGCCCTCATGGCGGAGATCTCGAAGATCCTCGGCCGTAAAGAAAATGCAAAGCACTACGCCGAAACCGCGATTAATGCGAGAAAGGCCTACCGCTTCACCTGCACCGACAACGGAACCATCAAGTCCGACCGCATGTGCGAGTATGTGCGGCCTGTCGCTTTCGGGCTCCTTAAGAAAAATGAAGTGCCGGCAGCAGTTGACGAATTGAACAAATTGGTGGAAAATAACAAGTATCATCTGAACACCGGCTTTCTCTCCACACCGGATCTTTGCCGGGTCCTGGCCGAAAACGGACACGCCGACACCGCCTACAGACTGCTGCTTCAGGATGAATGCCCGGGCTGGCTCTACGCCGTGAAGAAAGGCGCAACCACGATCTGGGAGTGCTGGGACGGCGTCCGCCCGGACGGCACGGTGCACGATTCCCTGAACCACTACTCTTACGGGGCGATC
>ONHA01000033.1 GCA_900317515.1 uncultured Eubacteriales bacterium | reverse complement strand
GTCATAATCCATGCGGATGTATTCCGCCAGGGCTTCGTAGGTCTCGGTCTTGTTCCAGTAGTCTTTGATGACGCCGGTTGTCATGGATTCGACGACGGAGAGAGGGCTGTAGATGGAAAATCTGTGACCTTCATACTTTCCTTCGCGGTATTCTTCGCGCTTTTCAGGCGGGATTCGGTCGCTGACAAGATATCCGTCATACCAGTTGGAAACGGCCTCAAAATCCATCCCATATTTCAGAGAGAGTGCTTTTACTTCCTCTTCCGTAAAACCGGTATAGGGCGCAAGCTGGCGCGGCGCCATCATGGAGTACTCCGTGAACATATTGAGGGCTGAGTGCTGCCCGTACTTCTTGATCGGCAGGATGCCGGTCATGTAGGCGAGGGCAATGTAACTGTTATCTTTCAGCAGATCCCGCAGGTAATCCAGGTATTCTTCCTGGCCTTCTTTATCGTTAGGACGTTCCCTGAAGACCGCATCCCATTCATCTATAATGACAACCGCCTGCTTTCCGGTTGTAGAATAAACGTCGTAAATAGTCTGGATGAGATCATTATCATCCGGAAGATCGATGTCCGGATAGGTCCTTTTCAAGTCTCTGATTACCAGCTTCTGCATATTGCTTAAGGCTTCGCTTACGGTTAGCCTGGATTTAAAGAACCTTGTCATGACGAGATAGATAACATCAAATTTACCGTGGTATTCATCCCAACCGGATGTCCCGGCCACCTTATGGCTCTCGAACAGCTTATGGCTGTCAGCTTCCCTGTCATAGTATGCGCAAAGCATATTTGCGGCGATCGTCTTGCCGAACCTGCGCGGACGGGATAACATTTCACCTGCTGTCTATTATACCTTCTTTTCAGCCTCTAATCAATAAACCGGCGGTTGAAAACATTCAAAAACGGACCCGGCCGCAATGCAGATGCGGGGGTCATAACGCGGTCCTGCCGGTCCATTTTTTCGGGGTACATGAGGAATCCGGTCTTTTATCCGGCCGGAACGGTGCTTTATGCGACAGGGTATTTAAGATGGATAAGGGGCGGATCGCTCTTGTAAGATGAAGTCGGAAAGATTATGATGCATTGTGAAACCCCGGCGGGATTTCTGCCGGGGTGAAATTTTGTGCTTTTTCCTGAAACCTTATGAACCCCGCCGCCGTCTAATCTGTAGAAGAGAACAATAAAAGGAGAGATTCATTTTCATGAACAAGGAAACCTTTGGCCGGATGGTGATCAAAAATGAACAGCAGATTTACCGGATCGCCAAATCCATCCTGAAAAATGACGAGGACTGCGCGGACGCCGCCCAGGAGGCGGTTGCGAAAGCCCTCGAGAACCTGCCCTCGCTCAAAAACGACGCCTACGCGAAGACCTGGTTCATACGGATCCTGATCCGGACCGCCTATGACATCTTAAGAAAGCAGAAAAGTTATGTTGTCGGCGGCGAGGAGGGAATGTTTGACCTGCCCGATGAGCGAAGGAGGGATTACAGTGACCTCTATGAGGCGATCTTTACGCTTCCGGAGGACTACCGCGCCGCAGTCGTGATGCACTACATCGAGGGCTACCGCGTCCGTGAGATCGCGGACATTCTCACGGTCCCGGAGGGAACCGTGAAGACGTATCTTCGGCGCGGCAGGCTGGCGATCAAAAAGTTTCTGGAAGGAGGAGAATAATGAAGAACGAATGGATGGTAGAGTATCCCGCAATGCCGGAGAGCTTTCACAATGCGCTCCTGGAGGCGCTTTCGCTTGAGGAGGGGGAAGCTCACCGGATCACAAATGAGAAGCGGAAGGGCAGGAGAAGCGTTCTGGCCGTCGGAGCGGCTGCCGCAGCGCTGCTCTTAGCGGCCGCCGGCATGTACAGAGGACTCGGGACGTTTTTCCCGGAAACTTTCTTAAGTGAGGCGGCGAAGGAGGGCATAAAGACCGAAGTCGTGACGGAAATCAGCGGGCCGGACCACTATGCAAGAGACCTTGAAGGGGGCAGTGTCGATATGGATTCGCTCCCGGTGATCCCCGTGGATGAGCCTCTCATCAGGATCCTTGAGGCGAAGTGCGACGGAATCGAGCTCTTTGCCGTCATGGAGAAGACGGAGGCCGCGAAGAATTATGACATCGCACTGCACGAACTCTACATCGATGATGTGCTGAACGAGGAGCCGCCTTCGTGCATGGCTGAGAGTGAGGATACATTTGCCCTGCGGGCGGATGTCACAAAGAGAAATCCGGGCCCGGTTTTTCGCGCGACGCTCGCCGTGAACGTGTACGGCCGGGACGGGATGCGCTATCAGAACCAGGAGTTGACCTTTGAGATGGCGGGAGGCGGCGGAGTCGTAAGAAGACTTCCGGAGGAGCAGGTTTTTGAGCATGATGCGTGCAATGTCACGGTCCTTTCGGCGGCGGCATCGGCCAACTGCCTCCGGATCGAGCTTGCCACGGAGCTCGGTGAGGAGCTTCGGGAGACGGAGGGGGTGCATTTTACGATTCTTTCGGAGAACGGCGAGGAACTGCACGTGCTCGAGGGGACGCGGAAGGAGACAGATGACGGTCTCTCGGACGTCTTCATCGTGAGCGGGTACACGGAGGTGCCGGCGAGGGTCGGCATCGCCGTGCGCATCGGGAAGAAGGGGGAGCCCTACAGCCTCATCCCGGTCTCGTACACGGACTGGATCACACTCATGTGAGGGTGAAAAATGAAAAACGAGCGGATTCTTATTGCCATACAATTTAAGGGCTGGCTTACGTGGGGGCGGCAGACGGCCGGTATTCTTCTCGGTGCTGAAAGGATGAGAGAAGGAAATTAAAGTTTGATTGGCGAGATTCGAGCGAGTTGCCTCTTTGTTTTTACTTTAATGTGAGTGCTGTGAGATGTCTGCAAAGAACTTTGGCGGTGAAGGGTGAAAAATGCCAATGAAATCTACTTTGCAGGGAGAAAAGAAGGCGCATGGTAAAGAAAATATCGGTCTGGAGAAAGCTTCAGGGAGCTTCCGAGAACCGTCCCGGAGACTCCCTTACACCGTGATCACCCGATGCGAAAGCGTCCGCACAAGGGGCCGCCCCTCCTTCTGAGCCCGGACGAGATTGTAGAGGTCGGAAAGAGACGTCTCCTCCCGGAAGGACTTCGGGAGCGAGGACTCCCGGGAAGGACGCAGGATCACGGGAACCTCCGAGCGAGCCGTGAGGGCCGATAGGAGCGGGCGGGCCGACTCGCGAAACCCCAGCACATGGGCGAAAAGCCCCGATTCTTTCCGGGAGGATACAAGGCCGAGCGCGATCGACATGAGCGCCCGGTCGACCGCCGTCCGGGTCACCGAGCGGGTCTTCACAAGCTCCGCAAACTGCGTGAAGGAGACGAAGGAATCCCGGCTGCTATAGATCGTCCTTGCGAGAGACAGAGGTACATTCTTAATAGAAGAAAGCTCTTCGGCGGAGGAGGCCTTAAAGAGCGCAAGCGCAAGAAGAAATGAAAAATCATCCGCCGAGAGCGGCGCGTGCTCGTCAAGGTAAGACGCAAGTGCCGGCGCTGCGCCTTCGGGAATCAAATTCTCACAGGAACTATCCCCCGCGAGGATCCGCTCCCGGATAAAGGATGCGGAGGCATAATTTCCGACGGCGGCGGAGGCGTTGTGGGCATTTCCCGTGCGGGGCACCGTCACGGGGATGATCGGGAGATCATACTTCAGGATCGCCTTGATGTACTCGATCCCGAGGATATTGTTGGGACCGTCGAGCAGGCCGGCAAACTCCGGGAGGGCTTCCGCGCGGGCCCGCGGGAAGGAGAGGCCGTTCTTAAGACCCTCATGAAGCTTTGCCTTGAAAGCATCATCCTCGCAAAGCAGCGCTTTCGCGCAGGCGGTGAGAGCGTCGATATCCCCGCACTCGGAGCCGAAGACCAGGTAATCGACCGTGTTTAGAGAGGCAAGAAGCTTAAGGGAACCTTCCGCGTAGCCCTCCGCCGAGGAGAGCACGACGGACGTCGGGGAGGAGAGAACGAGGTCCGCCCCGGAGGAGAGCGCCATGCGGGCTCTCGTATGCCGGTCCGCGATGGCAGGCCCGCCGCGCTGCACGAAGTCCCCGCTCATGAGGGCCAGCACACAGTCCGCGCCGGATACGGCGCGGGCTTTTTCAAGTATATAGGCATGCCCGTTGTGGAAAGGGTTGAATTCGGCGATGACGGCGGCGGTTTTCATTTTCGAAAAGCTCCTTAATCAATATTGAAATATCAAATCACACAATATCTTGTGGAATGTTTTGAATAATGTACCATAAAATCACTTGTTAGACGCTTCTTTAAAGAGTATAATACTACTGCATATATTTTTTCAATTTCATTTTGAAAGGAGAAATGAACGTCATGGCATTCATTGATACCATTAAAGCCCGCGCAGCGGCCAGCAAGAAGACCATCGTCCTTCCGGAGTCCGAAGACATCCGCACCTACAAGGCAGCGGAGCAGGTCCTGAAGGAAGGCTTCGCAAACATCGTCATCATCGGCTCCGAAGAGGAAGTCGCCGCCAACAAGCAGGACTGCGACATCACGGGCGCAGTCATTGTCGATCCGAAGACCTGCCCGAAGACCGAAGCTTACATCGACAAGCTGGTCGAGCTCCGCGCAAAGAAGGGCATGACCAAGGAGAAGGCTACCGAGATCATGACCACCTCCTACACCTACTACGGCGTCATGATGGTCAAGATGGGCGACGCTGACGGCATGGTTTCCGGCGCCTGCCACTCCACCGCCGACACCCTTCGTCCGAGCCTCCAGATCCTGAAGACCGCTCCGGGCACGAAGCTTGTCTCCTCCTTCTTCCTGATGAACGTTCCGAACTGCGAGTACGGCAACAACGGCACATTTGTGTTCTCTGACTGCGGCCTGAACCAGAACCCGACCGCCGAGGAGCTCGCTGCCATCGCCAAGTCCTCCGCAGATTCCTACAGAGCCCTGACCGGCGACGAGCCGAAGGTCGCCATGCTTTCCTACTCCACGATGGGCAGCGCAAAGCACGCTGACGTCACCAAGGTCGAGGAAGCTACCCGCATCGCGAAGGAAGAGAATCCGGACCTCGCTCTCGACGGCACACTGCAGCTTGACGCCGCGATCGTTCCGTCGGTCGGCGAGTTCAAGGCTCCGGGCTCCAAGGTTGCGGGCCATGCGAACACCCTCATCTTCCCGAACCTTGACGCAGGCAACATCGGCTACAAGCTGGTTCAGAGACTGGCCAAGGCGGAAGCTTACGGCCCGATGACCCAGGGCATCGCCGCTCCGGTCAACGACCTCTCCCGCGGCTGCTCTGCAGAGGATATCGTAGGTGTTGTTGCGATCACGGCTGTTCAGTGCCAGATCGCTGACAAATAATTTAGACGAGGTATAGAAAATGAAGATCCTTATCATCAACGCAGGCAGCTCCTCCCTTAAGTACCAGCTCATCGACACTGCCGATGAATCCGTCAAGGCAAAAGGTCTCTGCGAGAGAATCGGCATCGCCGGCTCCGTTCTGACCCATAAGGTTCCGGGCAAGGAAGACTACGTCAACGAGTCTCCGATGCCGACCCACGAGGAGGCCATCAAGCTCGTCCTCGACGCTCTGGTCGATCCGGATCACGGCGTTGTCGCCAGCGTCGACGAGATCTCCGCAGTCGGACACCGCGTCCTCCACGGCGGCCTCAAGTTCACGGAATCCACACTGGTCAATGAGAAGGTCAAGGAAGTCATCAAAGAGTGCTTCCCGCTGGGCCCGCTCCACAATCCGGCCAACCTCATGGGCATCGTCGCCTGCGAAGCCGCTATGCCGGGCAAGCCGAACGTAGCCGTCTTCGACACCACCTTCGGCATGGCCATGGAGCCGTACGCATACCTCTACGGTATCGATCCGAAGTACTATGAGAAGTATTCCATCCGCCGCTACGGCTTCCACGGAACTTCCCATATGTTCGTCTCCGGCGAGACCATCAAGTTCGCCAAGCTTCCGGAAGGCAATCAGAGAGTGATCGTCTGCCACCTCGGCAACGGCGCTTCCATTTCCGCATCCATCGGCGGCAAGTGCCGGGATACATCCATGGGTCTCACTCCTCTTGAAGGCCTCATCATGGGCACACGCTCCGGCGACATGGATCCGGCAGTTGTCCAGACCATCGCGAACGGCGAAGGCATCTCCGTCGACGAAGTCCTGACCATCCTCAACAAGAAGTCCGGCGTCATGGCTATGTCCGGCGTCTCCTCCGACTTCCGTGATCTCGAAGCGGCTGCAGAGGAAGGAAATGAGAGAGCACAGCTCGCCCTCAAGGCCTTCAAGTATCGCGTCATCAAGTACATCGGCTCCTACACGGCAGCGATGAACGGCGTGGATGCGATCACCTTCACCGGCGGCATCGGCGAGAACGACGGCACGGTCCGTGCAGACGTCTGCAAGAACCTTGAGTACCTCGGCATCAAGATCGATCCGGAGAAGAACGCGATCCGCGGCAAGAAGGTCGAGATCTCCACACCGGATTCCAAGGTCCGCGTATTTGTCATCCCGACAAATGAAGAGCTGGCGATCGCACGCGAGACGGTTCGCGTTGCCGGACTTGCGTAAAAAAAATAAAAATACCCATTGACAAAATAAGGGCGCCTTCTGTATAATATTCGAAGTGTCTTAAGGATAGGAGGTGTAACCGATGTCCATTTGCCCAAAGAATAAGCACAGTGCTGCAAGACGCGACAAGACGAGAGCGCATTGGAAGATGAAGGCAACAACGCTTGTCAAGTGCAGCAAGTGCGGCGCACTCATGATGCCGCACCGTGTCTGCAAGGCCTGCGGATCTTACAACAAGAGAGAGATCGTCAAGCAGGACGCTGAATAATAGACGTAGAGCAGACCTAAAGGCTGCCGCCGGATGGCGGCAGCCTTTTTAGATTCACAGAGCCGCGTAAGGATATATTTCCGGCTTACGCCGGAACGCGGCTCGCGAGAGAGGATAGAGGTCGGCACGGCCTCCCTCTACCCTATTGCAAAGGAGGTTCCCGTATGGAACTTGAAAAGATCAGGGAGACGATTGCTCCGCTGCTTAAAACGACGCCGGAGAAGCTGGGGGATTCCGTATCCTTCCGGGAGGATCTCGACGCGGATTCTCTGGACCTCATCCAGGTCATTTCAGCTCTGGAGGATCTCTTTGCGATCTGGATCGATGAGGCCGGGGCGGTAAGGCTCGATACGGTACCTGATGCGATGGTGCTGGTCGACGAAGCCCGGGCACAGATGAAAGCATGAAGAAGATGTCAGAAGAAAAGAACGTAAAGAAGGCGGCAGAGACAAAAATAACGCTCGCGATGCTGGAGGAGGCGATCGGGTATTCATTTTCCGATGAGAACCTGCTCCTGACAGCCGTGACGCACACGTCCTTTGCCAACGAGCTGAAGCACAGGCACATCCGCCACAATGAGCGGCTGGAGTTCCTGGGCGACGCGGTCCTCGAGGCCGTGAGCTCCGAATTCCTCTATAAGAGCTATCCGAAAAAGCCGGAGGGCGAGCTCTCCACGATGCGGGCCAGCATGGTGTGCGAGCCGTCGCTTGCGATCTGCGCAAGGCGCCTCGGCCTGCCGAAGTTCCTGCGGCTCGGCCACGGCGAAGAGGGAACCGGCGGACGCGAGAAGGATTCGATCATTTCCGATGCGACGGAGGCCGTGATCGGCGCGATCTATCTCGACGGTGGGTTCGAGAAGGCCAGGGAGTTTGTGCTCACGCACATTTTGAAGGTGCTTAAGGACGACGAGCTGTACCGGGATTTCAAGACGGAGCTGCAGGAGATCGTCCAGGAGCACGGCTGGAACGCCGAATATGTCCTCATCGCCGAGGACGGACCGCCCCATGCCCGCCGCTACACGACGGAAGTCCGCGTACGGGGCATCGTGCTCGGAAGCGGCTGCGGAACGACCAAGAAGATGGCTTCCAAGCTGGCCGCCAGGGAAGCAATGAAAACGATTGACAGTAGATGGGATGAACTGAATGTACCTGAAGAAAATTGAAATGCAGGGCTTTAAGTCCTTTGCCAACAAAATGGTCTTCGAATTCCACCAGGGAATCACGGGCATCGTCGGGCCGAACGGAAGCGGAAAGTCCAACGTCGCCGACGCGGTCCGCTGGGTCCTGGGCGAGCAGAGCGCGAAGCAGCTCCGCGGCGGGAATATGCAGGATGTCATATTCGCCGGTACCGCGGCCAGAAAGCCGCAGAGCTTTGCCTCGGTGGCCATCACATTTGACAATGAAGACAGAGCTCTCGACATCGATTACCCGGAGGTCACGGTCACGAGACGGCTGTACCGCTCCGGCGACAGCGAGTACCTGATCAACAATACGCCTTCAAGGCTCCGCGATATCAACGAGCTCTTCTACGATACGGGTATCGGCAAGGAGGGCTACTCGATCATCGGACAGGGCCAGATCGAGCGGATCATCTCTGGCAAGCCGGATGAGCGCCGTGAGCTCTTCGACGAGGCGGCCGGCATCGTGAAGTTCAAGCGCCGCAAGGCGGCTTCCTTAAAGAAGCTGGCGGAGGAGCAGCAGAACCTGGTGCGCGTGAGCGACATTTTATCGGAGCTCACGAGCCAGCTGGAGCCCTTAAGGAAACAGTCGGAGACCGCGAAGATCTACCTCGACCGGCGCGACAAGCTGAAAGGACTCGATATCAATCTCTACCTCATCGATGACGAGCTTGCGGGAACGCAGCTCGCGGAACTCTCGGAGAAAGCGAAGATCGCCGATGATGAGATCGAGGCGACCACCGCTAAGCTCGATAAGGTGAAGAGTGATTACGAGGAGATGGAAAATGCCATCGCAGAGCTCGACAGCGAGTCGGCGGCTCTTGCGGAGAGCATTTCCAAAAATACGGTCACGAGGGAACAGCTGAAAGGCCAGATCGACCTCTTAAAGGAGCAGATCAATACGACCAGGCAGAGCGGGGAGCATTTAAAGAACCGCAAGTCCGCCATCGCCTCGGAGATCGAGGCGAAGAGTGCCGAGAAGGCAAAGATCGCTGCTGAGTCCGAGAAGGTCACGAAGGACATCCGCAGTGCCCTGAAGGAGCAGAAGAGAGAGACCGAGGAGCTCACAAAGCTCGAGGCCTCCATCACGGAGCTCTCCGGCAAGATCAACGCCTCAAAGAGCGAGGTCATCAGCCTCCTAAACAGCCGGGCCAACGTCAAGAGCCGGATCCAGCGCTACGATACGATGCTGGAGCAGATCGACATCAGAAAGTCCGAGCTCTCCGGGAGACTCCTTCGCTACACGGAGGAGGAAGGCGAGGCGAAGAGCCGCATCGCGGACTCCGAGGAGCGGCTTAAGGCGATCCGTGAGAGACTTGCGGGGCTTCGTGCGGAAAATGAAGCCCTCGAAAAGAAAGTTTCGGCCTACCATGAAAAGCTCAGGGAGATGAACGAGGCCCTGGAGCAGGAGCAGACCACCTACCACAGGGAGGCCTCCCGTCTCGAATCGCTGAAGGCGATCGCCGAGAGCTACGAGGGCTACTCGAACGGTATCCGGAAGATCATGGAGCAGAAGACCCGTAATCCGGGCATTCTGGGCGTCGTGGCGGACCTCATCAGCACCGAGGAGCAGTACGAGCTCGCGATCGAGACCGCGCTCGGCGGCAGCCTCCGGAACATTGTCACCGACAATGAAAATACGGCAAAATATTTAATCGAATTCCTGAAGCGCAACAAATTCGGCCGCGCGACCTTCCTGCCGCTCACCAACGTGCGGGCGAGAAAGCGGTTTGAGCGCCAGGAGGCCCTCAGGGAACCGGGCGTCATCGGACTTGCGTCCGACCTGGTGAATTCCGAGGAGCGCTATACGGCTCTCATTTCCCAGCTTCTGGGGCGCACGATCGTTGTGGACAACATTGACCATGCGATCCAGATCGGCCGGAAATACTCCCACAGCCTCTTCATGGTCACACTGGGCGGCGAATCCTTCTCACCCGGCGGCTCCATCACCGGCGGTGCGCTCAAAAACCACGACAACCTGCTCGGCCGCAACCGCGAGATCGAGGAGCTGACCGTGAGCGTGCGGAGACTTAAAAAGAGTCTGGCTGCCCGCCAGGAGGAGATCGACGCGACGAGGAACGAGAGAAATGCCGTCCGCGACGAGATCACGGAGATCTCGGGAAAAATTCACGCCGAGTCCATCAGGGAGAACACGGAAGAGCTCTCCAGAAAGCAGGCGGAGGATGCGGTCGCGCTCGGACGCGTCGACCGGGCCGCGCTGGACCGCGAGAGCGTGGAGATCGAGAACCAGATCGAGACGGTGCGGGAGCAGAGAAGCGGCATTGAGAAAGAGCTTATGCTCTCCGAGAACTCCGAGAAGGAGATCAACGAGCGCACGGTCGCCCTTGAGGCGGAGTTCCAGCGTGTAAGCGCCGCGCGGCAGGTCCAGTCCGGCAAGGTGGAAAATATCCACCTCTCGGTCGGGAGCCTTCAGCAGCAGAGCGGCTTCCTCTACACCAACATGGAGCGCCTCTCCCGGGAGATCGAGGCCCTCATCGCCGAGGATAAGAATATCGACGAGGCTCTCTCGGCCGGCGAAGGCGAGGCCGAGGAGAAGCGGCAGAATATCGCCGCGATCGAGGAGACGATCAAAGCCGGCGCCGAGGCCGCCGAGAAGGAAAATGCAGAACTCACGGAGGTCAACGCGAAGAAATCGGCTCTGCAGGGCAAGCAGAAAAACCTCTTCAACAGCCGGGACGAGTTATCCACAACGCTCTCCCAGCTCGACAAGGAGAGCTTCCGCCTGCACGAGCGCATGACACACATCGAGGAGTCGATCGAGAGCCAGGCTTCCTATCTCTGGGAGGAGTACGAGCTCACCCCGTCGGAGGCGAAGAAGCTTCGTGATGCGGAGATGACGGACCGGAAGGCCATCAAGCAGCAGATCACAAAGCTCAAGGATGAGATCAAAAAGCTCGGCCACGTCAACGTGAACGCGATCGAGGACTACAAGAATCTGGTGGAGCGCCATACATTTCTTGACGGGCAGCACCGGGACCTCGTGGAGTCCGAGAAGACTCTCGAGGGGATCATCGCAGAGCTCGACAAGGGCATGCGCCGGCAGTTCAACGAGAAGTTCGCGGAGATCGCGAGAGAGTTCGACAAGACGTTTAAACTGCTCTTCGGCGGCGGCCGCGGAACGCTCAAGATCGACGAGACGGTGGACGTCCTCGAGGCGGCCATCACGATCGACGCAGAACCGCCCGGCAAGAAGCTGCAGAACATGATGCAGCTCTCCGGCGGAGAGAAGGCGCTGACGGCGATCGCTCTTTTATTTGCGATCCAGGGCCTCAAGCCCTCGCCGTTCTGTCTCCTGGACGAGATCGAGGCCGCGCTCGACGACAACAACGTCAGCCGATTCGCGGAGTATCTGCACAAACTGACCGAAAATACCCAGTTCATCGTGATCACCCACAGGCGCGGCACGATGGCTTCCTGCGACCGCCTCTACGGCATCACGATGCAGGAGAAGGGTATTTCAACGCTGGTTTCCGTCAACCTTATCGAGGAGAAGCTCGACGCATAAGGAGGTTTTATGGGATTTTTTGACAAATTAAAAGCCGGTCTCACGAAGACCCGCAACAACATGGTGACAGGCGTAAACCGCGTCTTCACAACCTACGATCTTCTGGAAGATGACTTCTATGATGAGCTCGAAGAGACCATGATCATGGGCGACATGGGCGTTCAGACGACCGAGGAGATCCTCGAGGAGCTCAAGGAGAAGGTCAATGAGCAGCATGTCACGACCACCGCGGGCTGCAAGCAGCTGCTCATGGACACGATCAAGGAGCGGATGCGGGTAAATGAGGCGGATTTTGCGTTTGAGGATATGAAGTCGGTTGTGCTCCTCATCGGCGTCAACGGGGTCGGCAAGACCACGACCGTCGGCAAGCTGGCTAACCTCTACCGCAGCTCCGGCAAGACCGTGCTGGTCGCGGCGGCGGACACCTTCCGCGCGGCGGCGACGGAGCAGCTCCTTGAGTGGACGAAGCGGGCCAAGGTGCCCTGCATCACGGGGCATGAGGGAGCCGATCCGGGTGCCGTCGTCTACGACGCGATCCAGGCTGCGAAGGCGAGGGATGTTGACATTTTAATGATCGACACCGCAGGCCGCCTTAATAATAAGAAGAACCTCATGAAGGAGCTCTCGAAGATCTACAAGATCATCGCCCGCGAGTACGGCTACACGCACCTCGAGACCCTGCTGGTCCTCGACGGGACCACCGGGCAGAATGCTCTCATGCAGGCCCGCGATTTCGAGGAGATCGCGGCCATCACCGGCATCGTCCTGACCAAGCTTGACGGCACGGCCAAGGGCGGCATCGCGATCGCGATCCAGTCGGAGATGGGATTCCCGGTCAAGTATATCGGTGTCGGCGAGAAGATAGACGACATGCAGCGCTTCAACCCGGATGAGTTCGTGGATGCGCTGTTTGCGGATTCAGGGAGCGGGGAGGATACGGAGGAGTAAGCTCTTCATTTTAGCAATATGGAAAACAGACAGGAAAATAAAATGGGCGTCATGCCCGTCAAAAAACTGATCATCACGATGTCTCTGCCGATGATGGTCTCGATGCTGGTGCAGGCGCTCTACAATGTCGTCGACAGCATCTTTGTCGCCCGGCTTTCGGAAAATGCACTGACCGCCGTAACCCTTGCCTTCCCTCTGCAGAACCTGATGATCGCGGTGGGGTCAGGTACGGGCGTCGGCGTGAACGCGCTGCTCTCGAGGGCCCTGGGCGAGAAGAAATTCAAGCGGGCGGACAAGGCGGCCAACATGGCGCTGCTCCTCTCGTTCTGCAACTTTCTGATCTTCGTGGTGGTCGGACTTTTCATCTCCGGTGTATTTATCCGGTCTCAGACGGCGGATCCGGAAATCGCGGCGATGGGAACCACTTACCTTAAGATCGTGAACGGGCTCTCGATCGGGCTGATGTTCCAGATGATGTTTGAGCGCCTCCTGCAGTCGACCGGACGGACCATGCAGAGCATGGTCTCCCAGATGACGGGGGCCATCATCAATATCATTCTGGACCCGATCATGATCTTCGGGTATTTCGGGCTGCCGGCCATGGGCGTTGCAGGGGCGGCGCTTGCGACCGTGATCGGGCAGATAACGGCTGCCGTGATCGGCCTGGTCCTTAATCTCAGGACGAATGCGGATATTCATTTTTCAATCCCGGGGATCCTCACGCCGGATTTCACGATCATCGGGAAAATCTATCAGGTCGGCGTGCCGTCGATCCTCATGATGTCGATCGGGTCGCTCATGACCTACATGATGAACCGGATCCTGATCGTCTTCTCGACGACGGCGACGGCGGTGTTCGGGGTGTATTTCAAGCTGCAGAGCTTCTTCTTCATGCCGGTGTTCGGGCTTAACAACGGCCTCATTCCGGTACTGGCCTACAACTACGGAGCCAGAAAGAAGGACCGCATCTCCGAGGCGCTGAAGTTCTCGTTCATGCTGGCGGTGTCGATCATGCTGGTCGGGACTCTCGCGTTTCACCTGTTCCCGAGGCAGCTTCTGGGCTTCTTCAACGCATCCGAGGACATGCTTGCGCTCGGCGTGCCGGCGCTTCGCATCATCAGCTTGAACTTTCCGCTCGCGGCCTGCGGCATTGTGATGGGATCGATCTTCCAGGCATTCTCGAGGAGCATCAATTCCCTGATCGTCTCGGTCTGCAGGCAGATCGTGGTTCTGATCCCGGCAGCCTGGCTGCTCGCGAAGACGGGCTCGGTCGTCAACGTCTGGTGGTCGTTCCCGATCTCGGAGGTGATCTCGCTGGTGATCTCGGTAGTTCTCTTCAGGAAGCTGTATCGGGAGATCGTGAGTCCGATGTAAATAGATGATACAAAAAAAGCGCTGCCTCTTCGGCAACGCTTTTTTACGTCAAATTACCCCAGAACCTCCTTCGCAATGTCCGCGCTCATCTTCGCGTCCCTCGCGTAGTAGTCCGCGCCGATCTTCTTCGCGTAGTCGGCCGTCAGGACCGCCCCGCCGACCATCACTTTGCAGTCCGCGCCCGCGGCGCGAAGCTGGCGGATCGTCTCCTCCATGGAGCCGAGGGTCGTCGTCATGAGGGCGGAGAGCCCGACGAGGCGGATATTCTCTTTGAGGGTCGTCTCGACGATCCTCTCCGGCGGGACATCCCGGCCGAGATCCAGAACCTCGTAGCCGTAATTCTCGAGGATCACCTTCACGATGTTCTTGCCGATGTCGTGGATATCTCCCTTGACGGTCGCGAGGATGATCCGGCCCTTTGAAGCGGAACTTTCTCCCGAAGAGGAGAGGCGCGACTTGATCTCGTCAAAGCACTCGCTCGCGACGTCCGCAGCGAGGATAAGCTGGGGCAGAAAGAGCTTGCCCTTCTCGAACTTCTCACCGACGACATCGAGCGCGGGAATGAGGATCCCGTTGATGATGTCCATGGAATCCTCGTCGGCAAGGTAACCGGCGGTGAGCCGCCGTCCCTCCGCCTTCATGCCGGTCTCCATGGCCTTCAGGATCTCCCGCATGCGCTTTGTGTCCTTAAGACCGGCACATTCCGGGCAGGTGCAGCCTGCCGGGTGGGTGCCGGCCTCTTTTATGTTCATGGCGGGCACATCTGCGGGCGTAAGGCCGGCGGTTTCCTTCGGTGAGATAGCGAGTTCATTTTTCAATTTTTTGATGATCACATCGTCCGGCTCGTGGTCCTCAGACCAGGAAATGAAACCCAGCGAATTCTCATCGATCGCCGCGAGGACCTTGTAGGATTTCATCGCCCACATCATCGCGGAGACATTGGGGTTCATGATCGGGAGGTCCAGGCCGGCGTAGAGGGCCATCGTGAAGAAGGAGGTGTTGATATTGAGCCGGTTCGGCAGACCGAAGGAAATGTTGGAGACCCCAAGGACGGTCTTAAGGCCCAGCTTCTCCTTCACCATGCGGACGGCTTTCAGCGTCTCCATCGCGGCCTTCTGCTCGGCGGAGACGGTGAGAACCAGGCAGTCGATGAGGATATTTTCCTTCTTGATGCCGAGCGAGAGCGCCCGGTTCATGATCTTCTCGGCAATCGCGAAGCGGTCCTCGGCTTTGGGCGGGATCCCGTTCTCATCGAGGGTCAGGCAGACGACGGCGGCCCCGTATTTGGCGATCAGCGGGAGGATCTTCTGCATGGAGGCCTCCTCGCCGTTGACCGAGTTGACGAGCGGCTTGCCGTTGTAGACGCGCAGGGCGGCCTCGAGGACTTCCGGTTTGGTCGAGTCGATCTGGAGGGGCACGTCCGTGACGGACTGGAGCGCTTTCACGGTCCTCACCATCATGTCCTTCTCGTCGATCCCGGGCGCTCCGACGTTGACGTCGAGGAGGTCCGCGCCGGCCTCGATCTGGGAAAATGCCTGCCCGAGAATATAATCCATATCCCCGGCGGCCAGGGCCTCGCGGAAGCGCTTCTTGCCGGTCGGGTTGATCCGCTCGCCGATGACGCGCGGCTCGGAGACCGTGACGGTGGTGAGCGGCGTGCAGACGGAGAGGGTGGTGTCAGGGGTCTGCTTTCTGAAGAGATCCTCTTTGGAGGCCTCTTCCAGCATTTCCTTAAGCTTTCCGATGTAGGCGGGGTTCGTGCCGCAGCAGCCGCCGAAGATTTTTGCGCCGAAGGCGAGCATTTTTTTGCAGATTCCGGCAAATTCGTCCGGCATGACGTTGTACGTGTTGGTCTCAGGGTCCGGGAGGCCGGCGTTCGGCTTCACGATGATCGGGAGGGAGGTCCAGCGGGCGATCTCCTCGACGATCGGGAGGAGGTCCGCCGGGCCGAGGGAGCAGTTGACGCCGAGCGCGTCGACGCCCAGGCCCTCCAGAGTCAGGCACATCGCGGAGACGGAGCAGCCGGTGAAGGTTCTTTTATTTTCCTCAAATGTCATCGTGACAAAGACCGGCAGGTCCGAGTGCTCCTTCGCGGCGAGGACCGCGGCTTTCGTCTCGTAGAGGTCGGTCATGGTCTCGATGACGATAAGGTCAGCCTTCCGGCCGGCTTCGACGGTCTCGGCGAAGATGTCGTAGGCCTCCTCGAAGGAGAGGGCTCCCGTAGGCTCGAGCAGCTGGCCGATCGGGCCGATGTCGAGCGCGACCTTCGTGCCGGTGCCTTCGGCGGCTTTGCGGGCATTTTTGATGGCGGCGCCGACCAGCTCAGCCACGGTGTAGCCGGAGGCGGCCATCTTGAGGCGGTTGGCGCCGAAGGTGTTGGCGTAGACGATATTGCTTCCGTTTTCGATGTAGCGGCGGTGGACGTCGATGATCCATTCCGGCTTTTCGATGTTGAGCGTCTCGGGAATCGTGCCGAGAGGCATGCCCTTGGCCTGGAGCATGGTGCCCATGGCGCCGTCTAAGAGGATGTATTCATTTTTGAGAAACTCTTTTATATCCATATAAAACTCCTTAGCGGTAGCAGGTGGTTCCGCTCTGTCGGAAAATGCACTTCCCCTCAAGCGTGCAGCTTTTGCAGCTCTTTTTTGCGCTCTCCGGCAGATTTTCGCCGAGGCCGATGAGGCAGGTGACGGATTTTGTCGGGGTCATGAGGAGGCTTTCGCTCACGTAGAGCCCGATGCGCTTGCGGGCGTCGAGAACTTCGAGGAGGTCTTTCTGGCCATCGAGGGGCAGGTCGCCGTAGCCGGGCGAGTAGCGCCAGGTGTGCCCGGTGGGGGAGAGCCCTGCGAAGATTTCGGCTTCGGCCAGGTCGAGGACCTGCTCGATCGCCCCGGAGGCCAGCGCGTCGGTCATCATGGCCTCCGCCATGCCCTTCAGCATGGTGCGGCGGATGAGCGTGTCGACGGCGGGGCCGAGGGTCGCGGCGAGAAGGATGACGCGGTCGCAGCCGGTGAGGTGGTCCCTGATGGTGCTGCCGGCAGGCCGGTAGGTGCAGCCTTCGATCACGCCGTCCCTGTAGGGGAAGATGCGGCAGACGGCCCGCGCGTCGATGGCGGATAGGAGCGCTTTGCTGCAGGTTTCGCAGAGCGCGGCCATGGCGGGGTCCGCGAGGCCGGTTTTGAGGCCCAGGTAGCGGAGGGCGTCTTTGGATTGCAGTTCGGTTAGGATGATTCTGTATACATTCATGAGAAGAGTATACATCAAAAACTGGAAAAAGAATACAGGAAAATGAGGAGGGTTCAACGCGTAGGGACGGTTCTTCGCGGAGGGGGACGGTTCTCCTCAGAGGAGAACCGTCCCCCTCCGCGAAGAACCGTCCCCGTGCGTTGAAATATCAGTTTTGAGCGGCCTTTTCCTCCAGCCGCTTCTCCGCCGTCGTCAGCATCAGCTTGATGCGGTTCAGCTGGTTGACCTCGGAGGCACCCGGGTCGTAGTCGACCGCGGCGATGTTCGCCTCCGGATACCGGCGGCGGATCTCCTTGATGACGCCCTTGCCGACGATGTGGTTCGGCAGGCAGGCGAACGGCTGGATGCAGACGATGTTCGGAGCCCCGTTATGGATGAGCTCCAGCATCTCGCCGGTCAGGAACCAGCCCTCGCCGGTCTGGTTGCCGGTCGAGACGATCGGGGAGGCCATCTTCGCGAGCTCCGCGATGTCCGCCGACGGCGTGAAATGTTTGCTCTTCCTGTACTCGCTGTTTGCGGCACTGCGGAGCACAGAGACGAGTTTCAATCCGGCAGCCGTTCCGATCTTGGAGGATCTTGCAAATCCCAGGTTATCCACCTTGAAGTTCAGGTTGTAGAACGAGTAGTTGAAGAAATCCATGAGGTCGGGCACGACCGCCTCGGCGCCTTCCTTCTCCAGCGTCTCCACCAGGTAGTTGTTGGCCGCCGGCGAGAACTTGACCAGGATCTCCCCGACGATGCCGACGCGAGGCTTCACCTCATTGGTGATCGGCAGGTTGTCGAAATCGTGGATGATCGACCGGCACAGCTTGTTGAACATGAGAAGGTTTGCATTTTTCGAGATCAGGAACTTCTGGCAGCGTGTATTCCACTTCTCATACATGTCGTTGGCGGAGCCTTTGACCATCTCGTAGGGGCGCATCCGGTAGAGACATTTCATGAGAACGTCGCCCAGAACGAGCGAGTAGGCCATGCGGACCAGCATCGGCACCGTGATCTTGAAGCCCGGCTGCGGCTCAAACCCGTTGAAGTTGAGCGACAGGACCGGCACCTTCTCGAGGCCGGCCTTCTTCAGGGCCCGGCGGATAAAGCCGATGTAGTTCGAGGCGCGGCAGCCGCCGCCGGTCTGGGTCATGACGACCGCGACCTTGTCCAGGTCGTATTTTCCGGATGTCAGCGCATCCATGAGCTGGCCGACCACGAGCAGTGACGGGTAGCAGGCATCGTTGTTGACGTATTTTAAGCCGACATCGACCGCGTGGCGGTTGTCATTCGGCAGAACCACGTAGTTGAAGCCGCAGGCTCTGAACGCGGCTTCGAGCAGTTTGAAATGGATCGGCGACATCTGCGGAGAGAGGATCGTGTACTCCTTCTTCATCTCCTTTGTGAACGGCACGCGCTCGATCCGGGATGTCTTGACCTTTCTCCGGGTCTTTTTATCCTTGCGGACGCGGATGGCCGCGATGAGGGACCGCACACGGATGCGGGCGGCGCCCAGGTTGTTGACCTCGTCGATCTTCAGGCAGGTATAGATCTTGCCGGAATTGGCCAGCAGCTCCTGCACCTCGTCGGTCGTGACCGCGTCGACGCCGCAGCCGAAGGAGTTCAGCTGGATGATGTCGAGGTTGTCGCGGGTCTTGACGAAGTTGGCGGCCGCATAGAGGCGGGTGTGATACATCCACTGGTCGTTGACGCGGATCGGGCGCTCGATCGTCCCGAGGTGGGAGATGGAGTCCTCCGAGAGCACCGCCATGCCGTAAGAGTTGATCAGCTCCGGGATGCCGTGGTTGATCTCCGGATCGATGTGGTAGGGGCGTCCGCAGAGCACGATGCCGTGCCGTCCGGTGTCATCCAGGTACTTGAGGGTCTCCTCGCCTTTCCTCCGGATGTCCTCGCGGCTCTTTATGAGTTCCGCCCAGGCATCGCCCGCAGCTTTCCGCACCTCATCCGCCGGAATATCCGGGAAGATATCCACAAGGCGGTCGGTGATGATCTTCTCATTTGTCAGGGCGAGGAAGGGATTCATGAATTTTATGGACGGATCCCGCAGCGCCTCGACGTTATTTTTAATATTCTCCGCATAGGAGGTGACGATCGGGCAGTTGTAGTGGTTGATTGCCCCCTTGAACTCCTCGCGCTCGTAGGGGATGCAGGGGTAGAAAATGAACTTCACGCCCTGTCTTAAGAGCCACTCCACATGGCCGTGGGCCAGCTTGGCCGGGTAGCACTCCGACTCGCTCGGGATCGACTCGATGCCCATCTCGTAGAGCTTGCGGTTGGAGGTGGGGGAGAGCACGACTTCGTAGCCCAGATCCGTGAAGAACGTGAACCAGAAGGGGTAGTTCTCGAACATGTTGAGGACGCGCGGCAGGCCGACCCGGCCTCTCGGAGCCTCGTCGCCGTGCTTCGGAATGTAGCCGAAGATCCGGTCGTACTTGTACTCATAGAGGTTGGGCAGGTTGTCTTTATTTTTCTTCTTGCCGAGCCCTCTCTCGCAGCGGTTGCCGGAGATGTAGCGGGTCCCGTTGCCGAACTTGTTGATCGTGAGCCGGCAGTTGTTGGTGCAGAGCCCGCAGCGGGTCATGGAGGTCGAGTAGGTGAAGTCATTGATCGCCTCGATCGAGAGCATGTGGGACTCCGGGCGGTTGCCGCGGCGCTCCTTTGCGATCAGGGCCGCGCCGAACGCGCCCATGATGCCGGCGATGTCCGGGCGGATGACCTCGCACTCCGCGATCCGCTCGAAGCTCCTGAGAACCGCGTCGTTGTAGAATGTGCCGCCCTGGACGACGATATTTTTTCCGAGCTCGCTTGCGTCGGAGACCTTTATGACCTTGTAGAGGGCATTTTTGATGACCGAATAAGCCAGGCCTGCGGAGATGTCCGCAACGGTGGCGCCTTCCTTCTGGGCCTGCTTGACCTTGGAGTTCATGAAGACCGTGCAGCGGGTGCCGAGGTCGATCGGGTGCTCGGCAAAGAGGGCCGCCTTCGCGAAATCCTGAACCGAATAGTTCAGGGTCTTTGCGAAGTTCTCGATGAAGGAGCCGCAGCCCGAGGAGCAGGCCTCGTTCAGCATGACATCGTCGACGGCGTGGTCCTTGATGCGGATGCATTTCATGTCCTGGCCGCCGATGTCGAGGATGCAGTCCACATTCGGGTCGAAGAACTGAGCTGCATAATAGTGGGAGATCGTCTCGACTTCTCCCTCGTCGAACTGAAGGGCAGCCTTGATCAGGGCCTCACCGTAGCCGGTGGAGCAGGCGCCTGCAATGTAGACATCCTCCGGCATGTGCGCGTAGATCTCCTTGATCGCATCGATCGAGGTCTGCAGCGGGTTGCCGTGGTTGGAGCCGTAGGTGGAGTAGAGCAGTGTGCCGTCCTCCGCGATGAGGGCGGTCTTGGTGGTCGTCGAGCCGGCGTCCACGCCGAGGTAAGCCCTGCCTCTGTATTTTGCAAGGTCGCCCTTTTTGACCTGATAGCGGTCCTGGCGGGCTCTGAACTTCGCATAAGCCTGCTCATCCTTAAAGAGCGGCTCGAGGCGGGAGACTTCGAACTCCATCTTGATTCCGTGGTCCAGCTTGTCCTTGAGAGCCTTTAAGGAGGTGATCTCCATGCCGGGCTCGTAGGCGATCTGGGCGGTCTTGGCCTCGCTTCTCGCGGCGTTCACGGCCTCGAGAGCGGCACCCTGGGCCGCGAAGAGGTGTGAATTTTCCGGAATGAGCGCGTGCTCATCGTCTAAATCCAGCGTCTTGATGAATCTTGCGCGCAGCTGATCCAGGAAATGCAGCGGTCCGCCGAGGAACGCGACATGGCCGCGGATCGGCTTGCCGCAGGCGAGGCCGGAGATCGTCTGGTTGACGACGGCCTGGAAAATGGACGCCGCCAGATCCTCCCTGGTCGCGCCTTCGTTGATGAGCGGCTGGATATCGGTTTTCGCGAAAACGCCGCAGCGGGCCGCGATCGGGTAGATCGACTTGTGGGACGCCGCGAAGACGTTGAGGCCGGCCGCGTCGGTCTGCAGGAGGTCCGCCATCTGGTCGATGAAGGAGCCCGTGCCGCCGGCGCAGATGCCGTTCATGCGCTGCTCGATGCTGCCGTTTTCAAAGTAGATGATCTTCGCGTCCTCGCCGCCGAGCTCGATGGCGACGTCGGTCGAAGGTGCGCGAAGCTTAAGGCATGTCGATACGGCCACGACTTCCTGGACAAACGGGACGCCGAGGTGCTTTGCGAGCGTAAGACCGCCCGAGCCCGTGATGGCGGGCGAGACGTCAAGGTCTCCCAGCTTATCGAGCGCCTCCCCGATCAGCCGTCCGCAGGTCTCTTGAATCTCCGCGTAGTGCCGCTGGTAGTCCGAGAAGAGCAGGTTGTTCTCCCCGTCCAGGACGGCGACTTTTACGGTCGTGGAGCCGATATCTATGCCGAGTCTGTACTGAGAATTATTCATAAGTTACCTCAAAAGTGTACTAAAATAAAGCGAATATACATCCGCCATACTCGCCCTATTATAAAGCCCTTTAGAATTTTTGACAAGCAACTTTTCACCGAGTCTGTATATCCCAAAAGTATCTGCCGGCTTTGACGGAGGTGCGGGCTTCCGGGGCGGCGGAGCCGGCACTGCGAAAGGGGGAAGACCGGGACAGGCGGGCTCACGCCCCGTCACCATCATCGTCGAAAAACGCTTGTCCTACCCTGCGAAATCGAAAATGCATCTGCACTTTTTGTTCCCGTCAGTCGCTCTTCGCATACTTCTGGTCACAAAAAGTGCAGCATTTTCCGATTTCTCGGTCGGACTGCGAATGTTTTTCTGACGACGACAGTGCCGGGGCTTACGCCCGCACTGCCGCGGTCATCATTTCCTTCCAGAGAGCCGGCTCCGCCGCCCAAAGTAAGACCGCACCTCCGTCAGAGCCGGCCTTTTATCGCGCGATGCTGGGATTTGGAGGCGGAGCGAGGTTTTCATTTGACGGAATCCAAAATATAGCTTATAGTGGTAGAACATATAAAAAGGAGCTGATTAGTCATGTATGAAGTGTTAAAACGGGAAGGAAGAGCCAAACGGGCAAGGCTCACGACCGTGCACGGGGTGATCGAGACCCCGGTGTTCATGAATGTCGGGACGGCGGCCGCCATCAAGGGCGGGATCTCCTCGCCGGAACTTAAAGGTTTGAAGACGCAGGTGGAGCTCTGCAACACCTATCACCTGCATGTAAGGCCGGGGGATGAGATTGTCAGGAAGCTCGGCGGCGTCAGAAAATTCATGAACTGGGACGGCCCGGTCCTCACGGACTCCGGCGGATTTCAGGTGTTCAGCCTCGCGGAGCTTCGGAAAATAAAGGAAGAAGGCGTCACCTTCCGCTCTCACGTGGACGGGCGGAAGATCTTCATGGGGCCGGAGGAGAGCATGCGGATCCAGTCGAACCTCGGTTCGACGATCGCGATGGCCTTCGATGAGTGTCCCAACGCACTCGCCGAGAGAGAGTATGTGGAGGCCTCCGTCGACCGGACGACCCGCTGGCTCGTCCGCTGCAAGGAGGAGATGAAGCGCTTGAACAGCCTCCCGGACACCATCAACAAAAACCAGCTGCTCTTCGGGATCAACCAGGGAGCGATCTACGACGATATCCGGATCCGCCACGCGAAGGAGATCTCGGAGCTCGACCTCGACGGGTATGCAGTCGGCGGCCTCGCGGTCGGCGAGACCCACGAGCAGATGTACCATGTGCTCGATGAGGTCGTGCCGCACCTGCCCGCGGACAAGCCGACCTATCTCATGGGGGTCGGCACGCCGGAAAACATCATCGAGGCGGTCTACCGGGGCGTTGACTTCTTCGACTGCGTCTACCCGAGCCGGAACGGCCGCCACGGCCATGCCTACACGAACCACGGGCATCTGAACCTCAAAAATGCAAAATACGAGCTCGATGAGCGCCCGATCGACCCGGAATGCAGCTGCCCGGTCTGCCGGAACCACTCAAGGGCCTATATAAGGCACCTCTTAAAGGCCGACGAGATCCTCGGCATGCGCCTCCTCGTGATGCACAACCTTTACTTCTATAATAATATGATGGAAGAGATCAGGGATGCGCTCGATGCAGGCAATTTTGAGGCCTACCGGAAGATGAGACTTTCCACTCTTGCGGAAAATGTGGGAAAGAATTGAGTTTCCACTTGTAAATCTGTTAAAAAGTGTGTATGATATTATCTACGTTTAAACTCAATTCAGGGAGGATTTGGTAATGAAAGCAATTGCTCTTAACAGTATGATGGGCGGAATGGGCTTCACGATCGTTTACATGCTTGTAATCATCGCGGTCATGTATTTCCTTCTCATCCGTCCCCAGAGAAACGAACAGAAGAGAGTCAACGCCATGCTGGCTGACCTGGCTGTCGGCGACAGCGTCGTCACGACCGGCGGTTTCTACGGCGTTGTTCTTGACATCACGGACGAGGACGTGATCGTTGAGTTCGGAAACAACAAAAACTGCCGCATCCCGATGCGCAAATCCGCGATCGCGGAAGTTGAGAAAGCAGACAGCGGCTACAGCGCTCCGGCTGACACAACGAAGTAAGGCGGACGCCCGGTTTTGATTTTCAACTTGTGAGATCAGCGAAAAGACGGCCGCTTCGGCCGTCTTTTTTAAGATAAGTGTCCGCCGGAAAGACGGACGAACAATTGTGGGAGGAGACTTAGACAAATGTACACGTATCATTGCCTCAATAACATTTCCGAGGCGGGACTTAAGAATTTTACGGCAGATTATGTACAGAAAGATGACACGGACGCTGACGCGATCCTGGTCCGCAGCGCCAATATGAAGGAGATGGAGTTCTCCGACAACCTGAAGGCGATCGCCAGGGCCGGCGCGGGCGTCAACAATATTCCGCTGGATGTCTGCGCGGAGAAGGGAATTGTCGTCTTCAACACGCCGGGCGCAAACGCCAACGGCGTCAAGGAGCTCGTCATCGCCGGCATGCTGCTGGCTTCCCGCGACATCGTGGGCGGCATCGAGTGGCTTGAGAAGCAGGAGAGCACCGACGACATCGCAAAGAAGGTCGAGAAGCAGAAGAAGCAGTTCGCCGGCCACGAGATCAGCGGCAAGAAGCTCGGCATCATCGGCCTGGGCGCGATCGGCGTCATGGTCGCGAACACGGCTGTCAGCCTCGGCATGGATGTTTACGGCTACGATCCCTACATCTCCGTGAGCGCCGCCTGGAACCTGTCCCGCGCGATCCGCCACGTGAACACCCTCGATGAGATCTACGCAAACTGCGACTACATCACGGTGCATGTCCCGCTCACAAGCGAGACGAAGGGCATGATTAATGCCGAGGCCACCCGGAAAATGAAAGACGGCGTCGTCATCCTGAACTTTGCCCGGGATGCCCTGGTGGAGGAAAATGCAATCATCGAGAACCTGAACAGCGGCAAAATAAGCAAATACGTGACCGACTTCGTCACGCCGGCGATCGCCCACGCAAAGAACACGCTGGTCACGCCGCACCTCGGCGCCTCCACGGAGGAGTCGGAGGACAACTGCGCGGACATGGCGGTTAAGGAGATCATGGACTATCTCGAGAACGGCAACATCAAGAATTCCGTGAACTATCCGGCCATGAACGCGGGCATCTGCAAGGCGGAGTCCCGCATCGCCATCAACCACAGGAACATCCCGAACATGATCGCCCAGTTCACCAAGATCCTCGGCGCGATCAACATCAACATCGCAAACCTCTCCAACAAGAGCCGCGGCGACTACGCCTACACGATCATCGATATCGGCGAGAAGGCCTCGGATGAGATCATCGAGAGCCTGAAGAAATGCACGGGCGTCTTAAAGGTCCGCGTTGTGAAGTGATTTTGAGAGGGTTTCATTTTTCATGAAAGGAACATACATGGAAGACACCGTATCCTCGGCAATCGCAGTGTCAGAGTACTGGATGGGGAAGCTGCAGCTGCTGGCCGAATTTCTGGCGAAGCTCGGGCTTTGCGTTCTTTGCTACGTCATTTTCTCGAAGATTATCGACTGGCTGGCCGGCCGCCTCGGGAGCCGCTTAAGAAAGAGAGCGAATGACGTCACCGTCGTCAATTATGCGATGAACTCTGTGAAAATCGGCGGCAAAGCGCTCCTTGTCATTACGCTGCTCGGGCAGATGGGCGTGAATCAGGCGACCATCGTCGCGGCGTTGGGCTCCATCGGCGTCGGCATCGGCCTTGCGCTGCAGGGCGGGGCGGCCAATTTCGCCGGCGGCGTGCTCATCCTGGTGCAGCGGCCGTTCAAGGTCGGCGATTTCATCCGGGAGGTAAATGAAGGAAACGAGGGTTTTGTCTCGTCCATCGGCATGTTCTACACGACGCTCCTGTCCCTCGGCGACCGGACGATCACGATCCCGAACAGCAAGCTCACGGACGCGTCGGTCATCAACTATACGGCCTCGGGCTTCTGGCTGGTCAACATCAATATCGGCATCAGCTACACGGATGATATCGATCGTGCCAAGTCGATCATGCGGAGGGCCTTCGAGGAGGATCCGCGGGTGCTTAAGAACAAGCCGATCGATCTTCTCTTAGACAGCCTCGGGGACAGCAGCGTCAGGCTTGAGGTCCGCGGGTGGACGACGATCGAGGATCATTTTGTGGCCATGTGGGATCTTACCGAACGGATCAAGAAGGACTTTGACGCTGCGGGCATCACGATCGCCTTCAACCAGCTCGACGTCCATATGATACATGAGAATACAAAACTGGAGGAAAAGAATGGCTGAGAATTATACAAAAAAGGCAGGGGACATCAAGCCCCCGAAGCAGAAGGCACCGCAGCCGGTGAAGGACCCGAATGATTTCTCCGAGCCGATGAACGCCGGCTCCAACGTGAAGAAGGTCATCGGCGTCGTGAGCGGCAAGGGCGGCGTTGGCAAGTCCCTTGTGACCGGACTTCTCGCGATCGCGGCGAAGAGAGCCGGCAAGACGGTCGGCATCCTGGACGCGGACGTCACGGGTCCCTCGATCCCGAAGATGTTCGGTGTCCATGAAAAGGCCATGAGCGACGGGGTCAACATCATCCCGGCGGTCTCGGAGGGCGGCATCGAGATGATGTCCACCAACCTGATCCTGGACGATGAGAAGGAGCCGGTCATCTGGCGCGGCCCGGTCATCGCCGGTGTTGTCAAGCAGTTCTGGGGCGAGGTCCTCTGGGGCGACGTCGATGTGCTCTTTGTGGATATGCCTCCCGGAACGGGCGACGTGCCGCTCACGGTGTTCCAGTCCCTTCCGGTGGACGGCATCGTGATCGTGACCTCCCCGCAGGATCTGGTCTCCATGATCGTCGAGAAGGCAGCCCGCATGGCGGAGATGATGAAGATCCCGGTGCTGGGCATCGTCGAGAACATGAGCTACATCACCTGCCCGGACTGCGGCCGCAGGATCTATCCGTTCGGAGAGGGCAGAGTGGAGGTGGTTGCCGCCGACCACAGCCTGAACCTTATTGCCCGGATGCCGATCGAGCCCTACATCGCCGCTCTGTGCGATGCCGGCAAGATCGAGGCGGTTCCGGACGACAAACTCGAGGAGCTCAAGGCTTTTATCTGAGGTTTTTATGATTTCTGTTTTACTCGCAAAAAAGATCGCGGAACTCTTTGTCTACCTCTTTCTCGGGGTTCTGCTGGTGAAGACCAGGGTCATGAAGGTGTCCGACGCCAAGGTGCTCTCGACACTGACCCTGTACCTCATCATGCCCTGCGTGATCCTGAGGTCCTTCCAGGTCGATATGACGAGGGAAGTGTTATCGGGACTGGCCATCGCATGCGCGGCGGCCGTCCTCATTCATATCCTCTACTTCGCGGTCGGCTGGGCCTTCGGGCGCTTCTCAGGCGCCACGGACATCGAGAAGGGGTCCGTCATTTACACGAACTGCGGGAACCTCGTGCTGCCGATCATCATCTCGGTCATCGGGGCGGAGTGGGTGATCTACCAGAGCGCCTACGCCGCGGTCTTCAACATCATGATCTGGACCCACGGCCGCATGATCTTCGCCGGAAGAGAAGCGGTACAGCTTAAGAAGATCATCCTGAACGTCAACATCATCGCGATCCTGTGCGGGATCCTGCTGCTGGTGACCGGGACAAGGTTTACCGGCATGCCGCTTACGATCATGAACTCGCTGGCGGACATGATCGGGCCGCTCTCGATGGTCGTCACGGGCTTTATCCTGGCCGGCATGGATCTCACGAAAATGAAAACCATGAAGCGCCTGCCCCTGGTCGTCCTCGTGCGCATGATCGTCTGCCCGCTGCTGGTCCTCCTGCTCTTCAAGGTGACCAACCTCGCGGGATGTGCGGAGGGAGGCAAGGCGGTGCTCCTTATTTCATTTTTGTCTGCGATCGCGCCGTCCTCGGCCACGATCAACCAGTTCGCGATCATCTTTGACCGGGACGCGGAGTATTCGGCGGCGATCAACGTTGTGACGACGCTCTCCTGCATCGTCACGATGCCCCTTATGGTCATGCTGTACGAACATCTGCTGTAAAGTTTTTGAAAATAGGGCTTGATTTTTATGAGCGGATGTGTATAATAGTTGAAGTGACCTGCCGATGTGGCTCAGTTGGTAGAGCAACGCATTCGTAATGCGTAGGTCGACGGTTCGAGTCCGTCCATCGGCTTC